>CALIMM010000013.1 GCA_938045445.1 uncultured Candidatus Saccharibacteria bacterium | reverse complement strand
GGAAAAGTTAGTTTAGTTGGTGTTGAGTTTGTCATTGATGATCCTTACGTTTTGAGTTATATCAGCTTTATTGCTTTATAGCGTTATTATACCATCACAATATAGCAAGAGCACTGCTGAATTTTCCACAACAATTTATGGCATAACCTCTGTTCTATAAATGTATGATCGCCATATGTTGCAAGATATGCTTGGAGCTCGGCAAAATGTATGCTATAGTCGAACATAGGTGGGACAAACAATATGAGAACATAACACACAGGGGGCATTGTGGAAACAATCAACTTTTACCAACTAACACGATATTATGCACGAAAGTGGCCGATGATGATTGTTGCCATTCTCGTTGGTGTCGGGCTGGGCGCAGCCTATGTGCTGTCTGTCCAGCAGCCGCAGTACAAAAGCTCCGCAACGTTGCTGCTAACAGGGGTGCAGCAGGGTCAAAACACCATTACGCTTACCAACTATACCACGCTCTTTACCTCACGGCGGGTGCTTGACCCAGTGATCGACCGCGCCCAATACAAGGGGAGTTATGAAACACTGCTGGCTAACACAACCGCCAAGCAGATAAAGAACACCGACATCATCACTGTCTCGATGAATGCTGGTGAGCCCAAGATGAGCGAAACCTTGCTCAAGCAGGCGATTACCGAGTTTGAAAAGCAGACGGAAGCATTGTATGGCAAAACCAAAATTAGCATCAAAACAGTCGATGCTGTCAATACACCAAGCGCACCAGCAAGCATGGGGCTTGGGCAGGCGATGGCACTTGGTGGCGGCGGTGCACTGCTGCTTGCCATTGTAGGATTGTTCTTTGCCTACGACTACACACAGTCGCAGCGCGCGACCGAAGCAGCCGCTGCAGCCGCACACACAGCGGCCAAGGCCAAGCGCTAGCCGCGCTTCTGCATAGAACTTATTTGCTGAAGCATACAGCCGCATGGGTACGCGGCACGATAACAACACAGGGTAACAAGGGGGTATACCATGTATCGGGAATACGGAAAACGCATCGAAGATGTGAGCATTGCGCTGGCTGCGCTGGTGATTCTAGGACTGCCAATGCTGCTGGTTGCAGCGGCAATCCGCCTCACATCGAAAGGGCCGGCCTTGTTCCGCCAGAAGCGCTTTGGCAAAGATAAGCAGCTATTTACAGTTTATAAATTCCGCACTATGTCTACAAAAGCACCAAAGAATATGCCAACCAATAGTTTTACCAACGCAGATAGCTACATTACACCACTCGGTGGGGTGCTGCGCAAGCTATCCATTGACGAACTACCACAGCTACTCAACGTCATCAAAGGCGACATGAGCATCGTTGGGCCGCGGCCCGTCATCAAGACAGAGAAGAAGCTCATTAGCCTGCGCCAAAAATATCATGCCAACTCCGTTAAGCCCGGTATCACCGGCTGGGCACAGGTGAATGGCCGCGACGACCTAGATGACCAGCGCAAAGCCGAGATGGACGGTGAGTATGTGCAGCGGCTGAGCTTCCTGACCGACATCAAGATCATGATAAAGACGATTGGAGCAGTATTGATGATGAGTGGTCATACAGAAGGAAGCGAGCGGGCGGTCACGGGGGTCGATAATGCCCTCGAATAAGAAGAAAGTCCTCTTCACCTCACACACCGCTAACTTCCAGAAGTTCAACCGGCCCTTCATGCGGATGCTGCGTGAGCAGGGGTACGAAGTGCATTATGCCTCGATGGGTGAGGAGCAGATCGAGGATTGCGACAAGCAGTTCGTTGTGCCATTTACACGCAGCCCCTTCACACTGAGTAATGTCCGGGCCTATCGCCAGCTCAAGGAGATTATCGACCACGAGCAGTACGACCTCATCCACACCCACACACCGGTGGGGAGCGTGGTGACGCGTCTTGCCGCTCGACAGGCTCGGCAGCGTGGCACGCGGGTGATCTACACTGCTCATGGCTTTCACTTCTTTACGGGTGCACCGCTGCTTAATTGGCTGGTGTACTATCCCATCGAGCGCCTGATGGCACACTACACCGACGTCCTCATCACGATCAATGCTGAGGACTACGCCCGAGCCAACCGCCACTTCGCCACCAGTGTGGTGTATGTGCCGGGGGTGGGGGTGGATCCAAAGCGATTTGACATTACAATCAATAAGGACTCGCGGCAGGCAATACGTGCGAAGCTGGGCATTAAGCCGAATGATTTCGTCATAATCTACGTTGCTGAGCTGTCGAAAAGAAAGAATCAATCTTGGCTTCTCAGTGCGCTCAAGACAACCTTGCAGCAAGACGCATCGATGCATCTTTTACTGGTTGGTGCAGATAGTCTGCAGGGGAAGATCCACAAGCAGTCTGTTCGCTATGGTATACAGAGCCAAGTTCATTTTCTGGGATATAGAAAGGATATACCAGAGCTGCTCCAGGCATCGGATTTGTACGTCTCTACGTCAAAGCAAGAAGGGCTGCCTGTTAATATTCTTGAGGCGATGATGGGCCGCATGCCAATCGTTGCCCTGGAATGCCGAGGGGTTGCTGAGCTCCTCTCGTTGGTGGGTGCTACGCCAGCGCGTGATATGCAGACATTTCGCGCGGCTGTCCAGCACCACAAAAAGCACCGCTCCTTGCACCGCGAGAAAGACGCAATCCAATCCGCACTATCACGATACACGACACCAAATATTATGAAGAATATGCGCCAACTGTATGAATACGAGGGAGAGGCTGCTCGATGAACCAAGAAGGAACTATAGCGATCATAACGACTGGCCTCTTGCCGGTGCCTTCGGTGATGGGGGGTGCGGTAGAGAATCTGGTGCAGAACTTTATCGATGAGAATGAGCGGCAAGGCGGCCCTCGCCTCACGGTATATAGCACCGCAACACCAGATGCTATAGAAAAGGCTCAGGCATATACACATACAGACTTTGTCTTTATACACACCCCATGGGTTATCAGAACGGCTGATTCTATACTCTACAGTGTATTCCGGCGCCTTGTCGATACAAATAAGAGTGCGTCTTTGCGGGCAATCCTGCAGCGGCTGTATTTTTTGAGGAAGGTGTCAAAGCATATTGCTCGCAAAAACCATCGCAAAATACTGTTTGAGAATGCGATCATCCAGACGCACATCCTACGCTGGCACAAAAACCAGGAACGATACAAAGGTAGAGTTTATGTGCATATCCATAATGAAATAACTAACTTTTATAAGACGTATAAGTATCTAGTAGATGCAAAAATTATCGTCGTGAGCAAGTTCATCAAAGATAGCTTGATCGCTAAATCGGCGCAAAGTAATGAAGGCAGCGGCCCACTACAAAACGTATCTGTGCTCAAGAATGCAGTTGACAATACCCGGTTTACTGCAATGACGAGAAAGCGCGCATCGAAGCTACTGCATCAACAATATGCCATCGATGCTTCAAAAAAGATCGTATTATTCAGCGGTAGACTGACTCCGGAGAAGGGGATTGATGTGTTGCTACGAGCGCTTGATCGGGTGAAAGAACAAAATTACCAATTGCTTGTGGTTGGCAGCTCGTTCTTTGGGACTGATATCAAAAACCCATTTTTGAAGGAGCTGCGCGACCTTACCGAAGCGCATCGGGAGCACGTAACATTTACCGGATATATCGATTATGACAACATGCCGCTACTCTACCGCGGGTGTGACTTTGCCGTGCTGCCCTCAGTGTGTAATGATGCTGCGCCGCTAACGGTTATAGAATCGATTACGGCAGGCTTGCCGATGATCACAACAAACAGAGGTGGCATACCAGAATATGCGTCAGACAGAGCGGCCATTCTCCTTGATACAGATGAGAACCTTGAGCAGTCTATAGCAAAAAATATAGAAAAACTTCTCAGAGAGGATGACACATTGCAAGCTATGAGCAAAGCAGGCCAAAGAGCTGCCAAAGATATGACATTATATAATTATTATAGAGGGCTCTTCAAGGAATTAGAAGAAAAGTAGAGACGTATGAGAACACTACAAAAGCTACATATAAATCCAAAAAAGATACTCGCGACCACGCTCGTGTTTGTGATGATCGCGTATTACTATCTCTACGTGGTATCACCACAGTTGACGGCGTGGCTGCCGCTTATCCTGATGGTCGGCATTGCTCTGTCGGGGGTTATCCTCATAGATTTCGCCCTCACGAATAAGCTTACCAGGTGGCATTGCAAATATCTGCTCTTTTATATTGCGGTACTGGGAATCTCAGTTATTTTTCAGTGGCCAAATGTCGCCTGGCTCGCACTAACTTCGAGCACACTCTTGATCCTCAAGAGAGATGAGTTTATCAAAGTATTTTTCTACGCCTCTGTGGGGTTTTATCTGCTGGTGGTTATTTTGGCACTCTTGGGGGTACTGCCCATGGTGTATGTTGGTTTTGATGGTAATGAATCGCAGCGATATGGATTTGCAAAATACTCGCTTGGGTTTGATGGGCCAAACCAAGCATCGTTGTCATTCTTCCCAATACTGCTCAGCGGTATGTACCTCTATGGTACTCGCCGGGCGTTTACGGGTATCGCGCTGATTGCTTGTATTGCTGTTGGTATTCTGACTGGTAGTCGCACGGGGTTTTTGCTGAGCCTTGCCTTTATTCCAGCCTATAGGCTGCTACTCCACAAGCATGGTGAGCGTAAGAAAAGCACCATAGCACCATATTTGTTTATCATTGGCCTTCTTGTGTCGTGCATTGGTGCGGCACTGTTTGTTGATAATGACCTAGCAAATAGGATTATGTCTGACAGACCCAAGTTGATCGACCAATATCTGCAGTCAGCGTACACTCCATCGGTATTTGGATCAGATGAGGTGTACAATAAGGCCCAATACGGGACACCTCCGGTCGATAACTTCCCCGTGTATATATATGCTCGCTATGGAATAGTTGGCTTTATTATATTTGCCTTCGTCTTTTGGCAGGGTATGCGAAGAGAACGCTCGACGAAGCTGTACATTCTATTCTTGTTTATCATCCTGTATGGATTTGCAGAAGCCTTCTTCGACATTGCAGCAAAGAACTTCATCTTGCCGATTCTCATGGTTTCACTGTTTCAGAAAGGAGCTTTGGATGAGCAGCAAAACACTCGTTAGTATTGTCGTACCTGTCTACAACATGGAGCACTACCTCAGCCAGTGCATCGAGAGTATTATCGCCCAAACGCACCGCATGCTAGAGATTATCATCGTCAATGATGGCTCGTCGGATAGGTCGCTTGAGATTGCTCATGATCTTGCCCGCAAGGACTCGAGGATTGTCGTCATTGATAAGCCAAATGGCGGCGTAAGCTCGGCCCGAAACGAAGGTATTGAGCGAATGCAGGGAAGTTACGTTACCTTCGTTGATGCAGATGATTCAATCCACCCAACGTATATTGAGAATCTCCTGGCTGATGCACAGGCAACTGATGCTGACATAGTGAGTACACCAAAGCACCTACTTGGCGATGCAGAGCGGCAGGGCTTCTTGGATGCGACTATTCCAGTTGCTGCGTCGGCGTCGGTCTTTACGCGCACCGAGGCACTGACTGCGCTGTATAATGGACGGCTCGAGAAGGGTAACAATGGCTGCCAATTGTACAAAACAGAGATTATTACGAGCAATAATATCCGGTTTGATTCGCAGATGGCGATAGGGGAGGACTTCGACTTCTTGGCCCGCGCAATTATATCGGCGCGCTGTATTGCGGTTGACAATCGCAGGCTCTATTACTATCGGGCTAACCCGACAAGTGCCGTTCATCAGGAGTTTAACATTCGGCACTACCAAGCAATTGAGAATATGCAAAAGACAGGCAGAGCACTCCGCAACCCACCAAAGAAACTCGTTCAGGCGATGGATAACAACCTATTTGTTGCCTCGGCATCATACGGTGCATTGATGTATGCAAGCCGCAAAAAATTCCCAAGAGAATTTGATGAAATCAAACGTACCGTTCGGAGGTTAAAGTGGGGCACACTATTGAGTCGAGACGTCAAGCGCAGTGGTCGAATACGGGCGGCACTGATTATTTGTCTTGGTACCAACCTTGGGTTTATTGTAATTAGAAAATTGATAAAAATCTAAAAGACGAGGATATTCTTATGAAAAAAGTCGGCATTATCACATTTCATCGTTCACATAATTGCGGGTCTATTATGCAGGCATACGCGCTGCAAAAAGTCTTGCAGACGCGATACGGCATTGAGCCCGAATTCATCGATTTCTCAAGTTCTGGCCAGCAAAAACTATACTCAGTTTTCAGTGGAGATAAGAGCATAAAGGGTGTGCTGCGTAATATCGGGCGGGCATTTATCTACAATAGGCTCAAGAAGAATCAGATAAGCTACGATGCGTATATAAAGAAGTACCTTAGGTTGTCTGACCGCACATTTGCCACTAATAAAGAATTGCAAGAGGCTCATTTTGGGTACGATGCGTATATTGCGGGGAGTGACCAGGTGTGGAATATAATGATTGACGATTATGATCCTGCCTATTTCTTGAATTTTGTTGAAAAAAAGAAGCCAAAGATATCATACGCGGCCTCATTTGGTGCACGACGAGTAAGTAGCAACACTAATCATCCTGAAATAATTCGTGATATGATACAGGACTTCAGCTACATCTCGGTCAGAGAGCCAAATGGACAAAAATGGCTAGCCGAAGATTTTGCAATCAAAAGCACCGTGGTTCTCGACCCAACGTTACTCATTGATGGGGGCGATTATCGCGATGGAGAAGAGTCACCCACAGAGCATATTAAGAAGGACTATATCTTTATTTACGCAGTGAGTGTGTCGCGTAAGTTTGAACAACGGATACAGCAACTCGCTCGAGAAGAAGGGCTCAAGATCGTGATATGGCAGCCTGATACCTGGCTCAAAATGAGAGGAGCGGCAAAGGGCTATATCCTGCCAAAAGATGAGAACCCAGGGAAATATCTGTGGTACATACGTCATGCCAAATATGTTTTTACGGCGTCCTTCCATGGTGTGATATTTTGCGCCCAGTATAGAAAGAACTTCTGGATATTGCATAATAAAGGGATGAACTACGACAAAGATGATCGGATTCTTTCGCTCGTGGATAGCCTTGCATTGTCGGATCGACTTCTGCCAGAAGATGATACAGAAAAGAATTTACGATCTGCCGTTGATTATACAGCCTACGAAAAAAACCTTGCCAAGAGGCGTCAGCAATCATTTGAGTTTCTTGACAAGGCGGTAAAAAACATATGAGCAGATCTGCTGAGCTAATAAAAAACACCGCCCTCCTCACTATTAGCAAGATCACGACGCAGGCCGTAGCGTTCTTGCTTGTTCCTCTGTATACATTTTATTTGTCTGCAAGTGACTATGGGCAGGTTGACCTCATCTTGACGTATATTGCTCTGTTTGCGCCAATATTATCGGTGCAGCTGGAATTTGCGGCATTTCGGTTTGCGATCGATTCGCGCAATGATGCGGACAGGCTCAGTAGCATTCTATCGACGATATTTAAAATAGTTTTGCCTATAACAGGACTAGCTATTGCTTTGTTAGCTATAGGGTCGCTGTTTGTTGCTATCCCGTATTTGATTCTTGTGTGTCTCAATATTGTGCTCTCTGTCGTATCTGCGGTGCTACTGCAATTTACGCGAGGAGTTGGTGATGCAAAGCATTTTTCCATCGCGAGCATACTCATTGGTGTGGTAAGTACACTATGCTCCTTTGTCTTTGTCGCGGTTATGCGACTACCTGCCTTTAGCTTGATGATATCGTTGGCGCTCGCGAATTTAGTAGGTACATGCTACCTATTAGTGATTATTCGTCAGAAGAAACGCATTCGCTTGCTACATGGCGAGACGCACCAATCATTGCGTTCGGATATGCTGCGATACGCTATTCCACTTTTGCCAAATAATATCGCATGGTGGGTACTCAATGTTTCGGACAGGACTATTATTTCGATGTTTATTGGTGCAGCCGCAAATGGTATGTATGCGATTGCGAATAAATTTGCATTTGTCCCAAGTATACTATTTGGCATATTTAATATGAGTTGGAGCGAATCTGCCTCTCTTCATATTACTTCGCGAGATAGGGACGCATTTTTTTCGAAGGTGTCCGACATGTGCTTGCGGCTATACTCATTTGCAACTGTGGTGTATGTGTTGGTAATAGATATATTCTATTCACGAATCGTTGGTGCAGAATATGCGGATGCGCATGGCTTAATACCCATTTTGGCGATAGGGGCTTTTTTCCAGGCGATCCTTGGCAATTACTCTGCGATATACATTGCTAAGAAAAAAACAAAAGAGGTTGCCAATAGCTCCCTTGCGGCCGCAGTAATTAACATCGTCGTCAACCTTGCTTTGGTGGGTGTTATTGGTGTTTATGCTTCGGCACTCTCGACTGCTATAGCCTTTGCCTGCATGGCAGTGATACGGCATATTCATGTCCAACGGTATGTTAAGGTACGCTATCGTGCACAAAGCATTATATGCTCTGGAGCTGTATTAATAGCCGGGGGGACTATCTACTATACTCATGTGCCGAAAGTTGTTTCTATCATAGCCTGTATAGTGATTATGGCAGTAGGTATTATCTTGATGAAGGATCTCTTCGCCAAGATACCCATCAAAAAGTACCTAGACAAAATGCCTCACCATAAATAATATATGCTATATGACAAATACAAAGCAAAAAACAGTCATCATACGTAATTATGTGATTGTTTGTGGTTGGGCTTTAGTTGTCTTCACTCTCTCCCACCAGCCTGCTGCTGTCTCTAGCGGGCAGAGTGGGGTGATTGTTGGGCATTTGCAGCAGGCTATGCCAGGGGTGAGCACGGCTCTCTTGACATTTCTTGTGCGCAAGAGTGCTCATATCATTGCGTATTTTATCCTTGGTATATTGATGTATCGTGCCTTGCGCATCAGCATCCGCCGCTGGCGAGCGCGCACCGTAGCGAGCCTTGCCTTGCTGAGTTGCAGTCTCTATGCAGTGACAGACGAGATCCATCAGCTCTTCGTGCCAGGGCGCAGCGGCGAACTGCGCGATGTGATGATTGACAGCATAGCGGCACTGGTGGGGGTGGGGCTTTGCGCGTGGATGATGCGCTGGCGATCATTACGCAAGAGCACTGCCAGGAACGATTGATGACGACATAATGGGTATACCTACTCGTAGTTTTTGCGAGAAACCCGGGCGTATTTAATGTCATATTCTGCTGCAAGTCAGGCAGTAGATGAGATGATGGCTATGGTTGTAAGCAATGAGTAGTGCGATACACAGTTTGGTTACAAATATATAACATTCGGCAACAATCTCGAACAAAATTCTCAAAAAATGAAACAAACGTTTGCTAATTGTTCGATATAGTGCTACACTGTCGTAGGGGGTACTGATAAGGTACTTCGAACACATGTTAGCACAGAGGTAGCTATGGGTTAGGCTACTGGTGCAGCGATCAGCCGTGTGCGCTATCGCCAGTTGGCAACGGATTTGCCAGAGGTCTCCACCAGGGTGGATAGGCGCGATGGGTGATCATTCCTCCTCTTTTGCTCATGAGCGAGCCATTATGTTTGCGTTTCTCTCGGAGAGAAAGCGCTTTATTCTAAGCCAAGCTTAGCGTTATTTCCTTTTTCGCTAGCAAGATACCGCAGCCGATAACGCTGCGGTATTGCTCTATCTACGCTAGTGGCCTTACCTCTGAGAAGTTCTTTTGCAAGAGATGTAGATGTTTTTACTTGCCCTGGTAGCGCCGAACAATTGGTGCTACAGCATACAATGCCATAGGCAGGACGAGGAGCTCACCATCTTGCCTCAGCCAGTACAATATGCCAGCCGCCACAAGATGAAGCGCGATGATCCCTGCCGTCAGCCACGGCAAGAAAGCTCGTGGTATGCGCGGTGCAAACAAGAGATAGAGAATACCGCCAAAGCAGTCGAGTGCCAACGCGAGATGTAAGAGGGATGGTGCCATAGTGTTAGACTCCTTATAGTAAAGTGATGTTATATCTTAGCATACTGTGATTATACAGTACTGTCAAATGTTCGACACGTATATACTGTATCCCCTCCTATGTCTACCTCAATCTATCCACCTACCTCTCACCATTTCATACAGGTAGTATATGATGGCAGATTGCCATAATCTATGCTTAGTTCTGGTATAAGGGTATATGACAGAGAATGACCCTTATCGTGCTAGAGGACGAGGAATAGCGAGCGACAAGGTGTGAGAAATGAATGAAGCTCCGAATCTATTGCTCAATACACCTCGGCAAGCAATATTGCTTATGTTTCACTATTTGGCATTATGCTGCTATAATATGTACGCAATGAATAACTCTACAAAACGTACAAAGATACTGGCTACTCTGGGGCCAGCTACCAACACACCAGAGAAAATAGAAGCGTTGATCCGGGCGGGTGCCAATGGCTTTCGCCTCAACTTTAGCCATGGCTCGTACGAGGAGCGGCTTGACCAGATTGCATGGATTCGCAAGGCGAGTGCCACCGTTGGTCGCACTGTCGCGATTTTGCAAGACTTGCAAGGGCCAAAGATTCGCCTTGGTGTACTCAAGGACAATCACTTCGACATTGCGGCGGGAGATGAAATCATCCTTGACCACGCGGTGGAGGAGCACGATGGCAGTAACCGTTTGCCTATCCAGTATAACCTTGCCGACAAGGTTAAGGTAGGTGAGCCTGTCTACCTCTTCGATGGTAAATTGCGCGGTGAGATGACCGAGCGCGTTAGCGATACTGCTATTAAGGTGCGCCTGAGTAATGATGGCTTCTTGATGAGCCGCAAGGGGCTCAACCTACCCGACACCGACTTTGGCGGTGACATCCTCACGCCAAAGGACTTGGCTGATGTTGAGTTCGGGGCAGATAAAGATATCGACTTTGTGGCACTGAGCTTCATCCAGAGCGCAGAGGATATCAACAACCTACGACAGATTTTGCTGAGCCATGGTTCGACTGCCCAGATCATTGCTAAGGTAGAGACCAAGGCGGCTATCGAGCCAGAGACACTTAAGGCGATCGTTAAGGCGGCTGATGGCGTGATGGTTGCCCGCGGTGACCTCGCGGTCGAGACGAGCCCAGAGATTGTGCCAATCGTCGAGCGCGAAATCATCCGCCTCTGCCGCAAGTATGGCAAGCTCTCGATTGTTGCCACGCAGATGCTAGCCAGCATGGTCGATAACCCCGAGCCAACCCGGGCTGAGGTGAGCGACGTTGCAACTGCTGCTATCCTTGGGACAGATGTCGTGATGCTTTCTGACGAGACGGCTAATGGCGACTATCCAGTTGAGGCCGTTAAAATGATGGCCGACACCGTGCGCTACACTCAGTCGCGCTGGCCGATGAATGACATGCCCATCGAGGAGGGCCGCACCAACCGCCGGCTCAACGCAATTGCTCACGCTGCCGTTGATGTGGCTCATAAGGTTGACGCAACAGTGATCGTTGCCGAGACGCATTCTGGTGCGACAGCGGCACGTATCGCTGCGTGTCGACCGGAGTTGCCAATTATTGCGGTGGCACCAGACCCCCGTGTGGCGCAGCAGCTTGCCTTGTCGTATGCAACGCGCAGCTTCGTCCGGCCTGACAGTCAACAGCTTGGCAGCGACCTAACACGCGAGTTGCTGAGCCAAGGTGCCTTTGGTGATGTATCATCGGTTACGGCCGTCATTATCAGTGGTCGCCAGCCTGGCGCGACTGGTGGGACGGATACGCTGAGCGTCCGCACCTTCGAGCGCTAAGCTTACCAAAGCAACTGATAGGAACACCCACCTACCATATGGTGGGTGTTTTTGTCAGTGAAACAGAAGCAATCTGTGTATGCATTACCTGCCGATTGCAAGAGGGTATAGGCAGAGTACGAAGTACGTCGAGCTGTTTGTCGCTAAAAATTGGTGTGTTCTATAAGGATAAAGAGTAGCAGTAGGCCGTTTGCAGTAACTTCGCATGCTGTGTCGTTGTATATAATACATCGTATATGAAAAAAGTAGTGTAAAAATAACATCACATAGCATGAACGCTCTTTGCAAAATAATTGATTAATCGACCAGAGGTGGGCTATTGCCGAGAGCGCAACACGATGGTGTGAATGTAGCAATCGATGGATCGATACTTCGCATCAAATGAGCAAGGTGAGTTGCACCACAATGTCAAATAAGCTACACTAGAGAAAACAACATAAGCGATACATTGTGGGCATACGATTGATCAACAACCGAGGTAGTATCCAAAACTCGATACGAGGCTCCGGTTCGTTGTATCAGGGTGTGGACTGGTGTGCACCACACAAAAATTGTAGAGCTTGTATAAAAACAAACAAAGGAAACCGTTCATGCCAGATATAGACTTCGACGAACTCGACCGCGCGGTGCACGACCTCATGCGCCAGTCTGGTCAGCTGCCAACAACGCCAGACAAGCCGTCTGAAGCACCTGCCGCCACACCAAGCAAAGATTCGGCCTCATCAAACAGCCAAGCTGTACCATCCCAGCAAACGACGTCAGTAGTAACCTCAGCTCGTCCTGAGGAAAGTAATGGCACGCAAGATACAAGCACCCCAAGTGTCCAAGATAATACTTCAACAGACTCAGCGCAGCAGATGGGCTCATCAGATGATGCAACGCCAGCCAAACAATCACCTGCGTCAGTACCTCAGGATAATACTAATAGCACTGATGAAGCGGTACAGACTGATGATGCGGCATCCACTGACGCTACCTCTGATACCGATACTGGCAATACGCCTGTGCGTCGCCGTGGGCTGACAATCATGCCACTGTCGCAGCAGGCGGACGGGGCAGAATTAGCAGGGGAGTCGTATGAATCGGCTGAGCCTGAGCCAGCCGTTGACCGTGCCAGGGCACTGTCGGAATCGGTCGTTGCGTCGGAGCGCGAACCTGCTTCGATACCTACCACGCCAGAGCAAACTGATACAGATGGTACAGAACCAGCCCCCCAAGTAACTCCGCTAGATACAGCAACACCAGCAGTGCCAGCAACAGAAAGCGTGTCTTCTCAGCCTCAGCCTGCAGCAGTTGTGACGGTTGACCCTTACGATATTATTACCCCAGCCAGTGATGACGATGAGGATGATGACGTATATGCCGATCGAGCCCAGTTCTTCGGCCGGTCGGCAGCGCGGCCGTTTGTTGCATCGCCAGCCCGCGAGGCGACACCGGTGGATGATGTATCATCCACAACAGATTCGGATGAGCCATCTCCTGTGGCAGAGACAGATAATACAGCATCAGCTCCGAGTGATGGAGCGGCGAGCGAGGGAACATCTGCTGCGGCTACAGAGGAAGAGATGCCGGCGACAATTGAGCAAGTTGAGTCGGAGACACCAACGATGCCGTACCAATTTGCGGGCGAAGACGCCGAGGGTGATGACGATGATGAAGCGCTCGTCCGTCATCTCAATGAGGTGAATCAAGCACAAGATGATGATGCTGAGCCAGCGCAAACATCCGTCGTTGATGATCTTGATGATGCTTTTGCTCCGCAACCACTTGTTATCCCACCACCAACAGAGGAGGAGAGTGATACTTCGCTACCCCCTGCCGAGGTGGTAGTGAAGCCAGCGGATGATGCATATACGGCTAATAATGTACCTGTCGTCGCACCGCAGGATGAGCCAGATAATACAACCAGTGTGAGCGATACCGATGAGGCCAATGACGACCAGTTGCTCTATGCACCAGAAACATCTGCAAGCACAGATATGCCAGTAGCGCTGAGTGGTGATGATACCTCTGATAGTGAGGTAGTACAGCCGCTTGACGAGCCAGCATGGCCTGAGCTGCAATATGACGAGCCGGGTAATGTACCGGGTGTGCAAGCCTCTGACGTAGACCACGCTACACCTGCGTGGCCAGAGGTGGCAACAGACAGTACGAGCGTTGCAGATGATAGCCAGACGGCAGCTCAGGTGGCTGATGCAGATATGCTGAGTGAGCACGTGTCATTTGGTGACGAGGGCATGCCCTGGCAGGATGAACTCGCTGCTCCATCTACTCAATCGCACGTCGATGATGTCGCTCCAGCAGAATTACTAACGGCCGAGCGCGCCATACCAGATACAGTAGTGGCTAATGACAACCCATCGTCACAGCCGGAGGAGACGCGCACTGAGGATGCTATGCCAGAAGCTCACGTCGATCGCCCATTGCCGCTACTCAGTACATATAATGAGCACCGAGCGACTCCTGAACCATACCTCGATACTTCATTGCCTGACTCGCAAGAGGAAGCGAATGCTATTGATGCAGCTAATGTCGCTCAGAATACGAATGACACTGCGCAAAACACGGTAGCAATGCAATTGTCAGATACTCCTGATGGCCAACCGGAGCAGCTATATGCACCCACTACACCACTGTTTGCACCAGCCGATGATGTTGTGGCCAAGGCGCAGCAGATTATTGCTGCTCGCCCTGAGACATCCACCAATGACACACCAACGTCTCCACAAAAAGAGGAGGACACGCCAGAGAATGCGCCTGAAGTTGTGCCAATTACGCTTTCTCAGCCAGTCGACCAACAGACTAAGCCATCGGTTGCCGATGTACCAGCTATGCATACTGCAGATGAGACAGCACCAACCGAGCCAAATGATGATCAAGCAGCTGCTCCATCTATTCAGCGTCCGCGTGGCCGCTTTATGGATATTGTGGGTGGGGCTGCCCCAGTTGCTGCAGCCGCCCAAACGGCTCGCCCGCGGGTGCGCCGCCAGGGTGCGGTGGTTGAGCCACTGACAAGTAGCGCACCAGTGGTGGGCATGGATATTCGCCCAGCACCTGGCCATGAGCCAGCGCAGCATCATGCCGAAGCCGCGAATGATCGAGCAGATGGAGAGGCTAAAGTGTCTGACGGAGCAGCACCTGACGAGACACCATCCGCAGGCACACTCGACCTCCAGCCTGGCGATGAAAAGCCGCTGAGCTACACGCCATTCTTGCCCGATGCCGAGGCAAAAGTCGATAAGCGGCCACTTGGTGGTGCTGATACACTGGTGGGTGATGCGCCAACCTTGGCCGATACTACTCCGATGGGGATGTATCATGATGAGCCTGGCGCATTCGGCATAGCTCCGGCTGATGCCAACGAGCCATCTATACCGCAGCATCTTTTTGCGCCGCATGATGAGCATGCATCGGCCGAGCAATTCATCGATGCACTGACAGACACGAGCGAGAATGCGCCATCACTTTATCCGACCGATGATCACTACCCACTACCCGAGCAAGATACACCAGAGGCTGCTACGGCGGATGATGAGCCCATGTACCAGCTAGAGGATCACTACGGTGCTGACCGGTCGCTCTACCCGGATGAACCAGCCGACTCTCATGAGGCATCGGCTGATGGAGCAGGGCCGCAGTTTGCAGAAGATGAGATCGACCTGAGCTTGCCTGTGCCAGGCCCTGGTGAGCCGGATATTGACTATTACGGCGAAGCAGAGCGAGTTGAGGCTGAGCCAATGACAGTGGAGACTGAGTGGGATGATGAGCCAACCGCAAACGACCAAGCACACGTCGGCACTATCGAAGAAGCAGCTGCCACTACCCAAAATGGTGATACCGCGCTCGCCCTCCACCAAGCACTCCAAGAGGAAAACGAAGGTAATGTAGTCGCACCAATCTACAGTGCTGAAGAATTTACCCGCGCACCAAAGAAGTCGCGCCGCCGTCCCGAACAAGCTGCTGGCTGGATTTGGCTGCTGTGGATCGTCATGCTGTTAGCGCTTGGTGCTGGCCTTGGCGCGGTCTATTACACACTCTTTACCTAGCATCAGTCCAGTGGCATCCGGTATAATAGGCTACTATGGATATACTTGATGGATTGAACGACGCCCAGCGTTCGGCAGTAGTGGCACTTGATGGCCCGGTCTTAATTCTCGCAGGGGCGGGCAGTGGCAAGACAAAAACACTCACGCACCGCATTGCCTACCTCCTAACCGAGCAGGGCATCTGGCCCAATGAGGTCTTGGCTGTTACCTTCACTAACAAGGCAGCCCGTGAGATGCGCCAGCGCCTCTGGCAGATTGCTGGGCACACCCAAGCAAGCTCGCCTCACGCGCCACAAACCGATCAACCACTCCGCTCCTTCATGCCGTGGATGGGGACATTCCATGGCATTTGTGTGCGGATTTTGCGGCGTGATGGTGCGGCCATTAGCATTCCGTCAAATTTCGTGATTTACGACGAAGACGACCGTCAAGGGCTCATCAAACAAGCGATGAAGCAGCTTTCCATTGGTGCAGACAGGCTTAAGCCGCGTGCTGCCAGTGCAGCAATTAGCAAAGCCAAGAATCAGCTCCTCTCGCCCAGCGACTATGCAGCCAGTGCGCGGTTTCCCTTCCAGCAGGCGGTGGCAGAGATCTACCAGCTGTATGAGCAGCTGCTGGCCGATGCAGGTGCGCTCGATTTTGACGACCTCCTGCTCGAGACGGTACGCCTCCTGCGAGACCACTCGGTGGTGCGTCAACGCTACCAAGCGCAGTTTAAGCACATCCTGGTTGACGAATATCAGGACACGAATGCTGCGCAGTATCAGATCATCAAGCTGCTAGTCAACTCACAGCGCAATATCTGCGTGGTAGGAGATGACTGGCAGTCGATCTATAGCTGGCGCGGCGCAGATTTTACGAATATTCTCAATTTTGAGCGCGACTTCCCGGGGGCGCTGGTGGTGAAGCTTGAGCAAAATTATCGCTCGACAGGGGCCATTCTCGAAGCTGCTGGCAATGTGATTAACAAAAATCAGCAGCGAACGGATAAAACCCTCTGGACGGCAGCCGGCCCAGGCGCACCAGTGCAGGTGCAAGCTGCCTATGATGAAGCAGAGGAGGCGTATACCATTGCCAGCCAGATTGCTGCGCAGGTGGCGATGGGTGAGCGCGACTATAGCGACTTTGCTGTCTTGTATCGCACCAACGCCCAGAGCTATGCCTTTGAGCGAGCTTTCAACCAGCAGCGCGTGCCATACCAGTTGGTCGGTGGGGTGCGGTTTTATGATCGTAAGGAGATTAAGGATATCTTGGCCTATCTCCGCCTCATCTATCAGCCAAATGACTGTGTGAGCTTTAGCCGGATTGCCAATGTACCAACGCGGGGGATTGGCGCAACGAGCCTGGAGAAGTTTCTCATCTGGCAGAGTACCAGTGGGCTCGATATCATTAGTGCGCTGGTTAATGTCAGCCAGGCAGCGACACTGACGAAGCGGGCGCAGACTGCTCTCGCACAGCTGGGCCAGTTGCTACGTGGCTTCCAGACGCAGGTCGAGGCCGCGGCTGATCCAAGCCAACTGATTGATGATGTGATTACCAAGACGGGCTATCGCGACTATGTTCTTGATGGCTCGCCCCAGGCTGATGATCGCGAGGCTAACCTCAGTGCACTGCTGTCTGATGCGCGGGCCTTTGCCAGTATGCCAGACTTTCTTGAGGAAGTTGCGCTTATGTCTTCGGCCGACCAAGCGACAGGTGCACACAGCGTGACGCTTATGACGCTCCACGCTGCCAAGGGGCTAGAGTTTCCGGTGGTGTATATGGTGGGGCTTGAGGATGGCCTGTTTCCCAGTGCCAGGGCACTCGAGGAGGGGCCAGCCGCACTCGAAGAGGAGCGTCGTCTCTGTTATGTCGGGATGACACGCGCTCGGCAGGAGCTCTATATGAGCTATGCGCAGAGTCGCTTGCAATTTGGTAGCCGCAGCTACAACAGCCCATCACGCTTTCTTGACGATATGGGCATGAGCCTGTCGATGGTGCATACCGAACCAGCTACACCAATGTACGATGACGCGTTGGATGAGGTCATGCCATATGAGGTTGGCGATATGGTACGGTCGCTCCAGTTTGGTGATGGCGAGGTGATCGACATCGATGGCATGGCAGTGAGCGTGCGCTTTGCAAATGGCTCTACCAAGAAGCTGAATGTGCAATATGCCCGCCTTGAGAAAATTACTCCCTAGAATTATCCGCCATCGGCCAAAAAATGCTATACTAAAAAAATGAAAAACACACTTGTAAAGCAGCTGCGTCGCCTCTTGCCCGCAGCGATGATCCACACTCTCGAAGAAGCGTATCGGCGGAGCCGCATTGCCCTGGTAGCGGCCCGCTATGGCAACCCGGCCAAGCATCTGCGCGTTATTGCTGTGACGGGTACGAATGGTAAAACAACCACCGTTAACTATATCAATGAAATCCTTAAGGCGAGTGGCCGCCGCACAGCAATGTTCTCCACGGCACTGATCGAGGTGGCAGGTCAGCGCCAGCTCAACGACCTCAATGCGACAGTTGGCTCTACCGCGCGGATGCAACAGTTCTTTGCTGAGGCTAAGCGAGCCAACGTGGACTTCGTCGTGTTAGAAATTACCAGTCACGCACTTGATCAACATAAGCTTGATGGTGTGCCAATTGAAGTTGCAGTCATGACTAACCTCACCCAAGACCATCTCGACTACCACAAGACGATG
Organism: uncultured Candidatus Saccharibacteria bacterium; assembly: GCA_938045445.1. Lineage (GTDB taxonomy): Bacteria > Patescibacteriota > Saccharimonadia > Saccharimonadales > Saccharimonadaceae > Saccharimonas. Next base: position 3,361 of record CALIMM010000013.1, on the reverse strand, counting down.
GAGCGCTATGCCGCCGCCAAGGGCAAACTCTTTGCCCGGAAGCCGCGCTTTATTGTGCTCAACCGTGATGACGAATGGTTTCCATTCTTTGATAAATACACGGCGCGTGAGCAGAAGATTACCTATGGCCAAGATGTAGCTGCCACAGCCCGCATCACGCAGGCAGCGACCCGCAAAGAGGGTGGCAGTGCAACGGTGCTTCTTGATGGCGTGACAAAGCTACCACTGACAACACATCTTCCAGGGATATTTAATATTTACAACATGACGGCTGCAGCTGCAGCTTGCCAGTTACTGGGCGTCGCACCAGAGGATATTGCTCGGGGCGTAGCTAATCTCACTGGTGTGCCAGGGCGCTTCGAGCGTGTGCCGGTGGATACGCCATACGATGTGGTAGTCGATTATGCCCACACCCCTGACGCACTCGAGAAGCTACTGACCTCAGCACGGGCCATCACCAAGCAGCATATCATCCTGGTCTTTGGTGCGACGGGCGACCGCGACAAGGCGAAGCGACCCATCATGGGTGAGATTGCTGCTCGCCTAGCTGACCAGATCATCGTTACCGACGAAGAGAGTTATAACGAAGAGCCAGCTGGCATTCGCCAGGCAATCCTGCGCGGCATTCACCAGGCTGGCGGGGCAGGTCACACTAGCGAGATTGCCGACCGGCGCGAGGCTATTGCTCAGGCGCTGGCCATCGCTCAGGCAGACGACACCATTCTTATCACCGGCATGGGCCACGAGCAATTTCGCATCATCAACGGCCAGCGCCAACCATGGAATGACGCGGCAGTGGTGCGAAGTTTGGTTGCTGAACATAAGTAGTAGCGGCATTCTGACCCCTGATATAGTGAGGTTTCGAGGAGGGTTCTTCCGGGCTATCCACTAGCTTTTTTACGTGTATTTTGCTATACTACATCGTAGCGTATATTGCTACGCAGATTATGATACAGTCTATTCCATTTTTGAAATTTCTCTCGCCACGCAATCTTGCTATCGCTGGTATGGTTGCGCTGGTTGGTATTGGCCTATGGCGGATTCCGTCCGTCCATGCAGCATCGCGCCAGCCGGGTAGTGGCGAGCATATCATCACATTGCACGAAGGCACGGCCAAGCGCGGGTTCTACACCAAGGCGACTACCTTACGTGATGCGTTGCGTGAGGCAAATGTGCGGCTTGACGACAAAGACCGCACTGAGCCTGAGCTTGATACACCACTAGAGAGCGCTTCGTACGAAGTAAACATCTATCGAGCGCGGCCAGTGGTGATTCGCGATGGCGGGGCAGATACGAAGCTCATCACCGCCTATCGCACAGGCAAGCAGATTGCCGAGCAAGCGGGCATTCCGCTGCACGACGAAGACCAAGCGGTGCTGGCTCGCTCGCGCGATATCATTGCTGACGGGGCGGCAGAGGTGATGACGATCCACCGCGCAACGCCCTTTACGCTCGTATTTTATGGCAAAACAATCCAAGCATATACGATGGAGAAGACGGTCGGCGCAATGCTCAAGGCCAAGAAAATCACCCTGGGTGCTGATGACACGCTGTCGGTACCAGTTAATACGCCATTGACAGCTGGTATGACCGTGGAGCTCTGGCGTAATGGTAAGCAGACGGTGACGGTAGAGGAAGAAGTCGATTTCAAGACAGAGGAGATCAAGGATGCCGACCGCGAGCGTGGCAAAAAAGAAGTCAAGACCGAGGGCAAAAAAGGCAAGAAGGCCGTGACGTACGAGATTATTATGAAGAATGGCCGCGAAGAGTCGCGCAAACAGCTCAGCAGTGTGGTAACGCAAGAGCCAGTCAACCGAGTCGAGATCGTTGGGACGAAGAAGAAGCCAGTCGATACTACCTTTAGCGGTGACTTTGCGGGGGCACTAGCGAAGCTACGTAGCTGCGAAGGGGGTTACACCTCCAACACTGGCAATGGTTACTACGGTGCGTACCAATTCGACATCAAGACATGGGGTGGCTTTGGTGGTTACGCCAATGCAGCAGAAGCACCACCAGAGGTCCAAGACCAAAAAGCCTGGGAAACGTACCAGCGTCGTGGCTGGCAGCCCTGGCCAACCTGTAAGAATAAGATGGGACTGCAAGACATCTACCGCTAGCAGACCAGCCAGAGGAGTGAGATGATTACAAAGAGCCTCCATCGCTTGTGGCAGCATCGTCAACCGATGATGGCCTGCTTGCTGGGGCTGAGTGTGGTGAGTGGACTTGTGGTGGCAAGCTATGCTTCGGCCCAGAGCCCAGCAGCAGTGCCAGCTCGACTGGTTACTGTGGTGGAGAATGGTCGAGAGCGTGCTGTCTACTCGACCGCTTCGTCTGTGCGGGAGTTCATCGCTACCTCAGGTATGAAGATTGATGCCTCTCACGACTCTGTCTCACCTCACCTTGATGCGTCGCTAGCGCAAGCAGCGCCAACAGTGATAATCCAGCGTGCTCGGTTAGTCACTGTGATAGATGGTAAGAAACGTTCTCGTGTGCTCACCGTAGCACAGGCGCCGCAGGATATCGCCAAGGCGGCTGGTATGGCGCTCTACCGCGAGGATAGAGTCAGTTTCCAGACACCTGGCAACATTGCACTGGACGGGCCAAGTGAGATAATGACCATCCATCGCGCACCAACACATACGGTGACGGCGGAGGAGCCGATTGCATTTGCGACCGAGACGATTAAAGATAAGCAGCAGTTCATCGGTAGCAAAACAATCAAGCGAGCTGGCCAGCCAGGTATACGCCGCATGACCTATACGGTTGAGATGAAGGATGGCGCTGAAGTGCAACGCCGCTTGACAGCGCAAACAGTGGTAAAGCAGCCGACTACGCAAGTAGAAGTAGTTGGAACGAAGCCCAAGAATCCATTGACGAAGAGCAAGGGCGCGCATCACTTTACTGACAGCAAAGGGGTGAGCCATCGCGAGACATACTATGATTTGCCGATGAACGTCGCCATGCGTAACTGTGGTGGCGGCACTTACACCATTCGCGATGATGGCGCCAAGGTTGACAAAGACGGCTACATCCTCGTGGCGGCGAATTATAGCAACTACCCACGCTGCTCGGTAGTTGAAACAAGCATGGGCCCAGGCAAAGTGTACGATACCGGAAGCTTTGCCACCAAGCATCCGCATGGCTTCGACCTCGCGACAGATTGGACGAAGGCGGATGGGAAGTAGCGTCCACCAAGTCGTTTGCCACTCCTCCGCCGGAAGTTTTTGCCATAGTGTCACAGTATATTGGTTTGCACAATATTATTTCACTTTAGCTACTATTTTTTATATTTTTTCATCCCAACTATAGTACAAATCGATTTGTACTATAGTTACCCTGTTTTTTCCTGTTAGCGTGGGTT
>CALIMM010000012.1 GCA_938045445.1 uncultured Candidatus Saccharibacteria bacterium | reverse complement strand
GGGCGGGAGAACCCCTGGTGCCACGCCACCACCCTGCCACCAACCCCACCAACCCAGGACGCCCTGACGCTGCGCGCGAGCAGCCAGGCGCGCTACGGCCAGGACGCCGCGCAGACTGAGGCCGCCCTGCTCGCGCGAATCGGGCAGAGCAGCAGTACGTCGCGCGATACCAGTGGTGATGCAGTGATTCGACCGATGCTGGCCGCTGCTACCGACACCCCAGATGGCCGTGGGGGAGAAGCGACGAACGAAGGCGCTGGGCCAGCAACCAGTGTTTCGGCCACGGTGCCCGGCGTGGTGTTCGGCCGCAGGCCAGATAGGCGGAGCGGAGGAACGACATGACGGGCGGAGGAATTGAGCGTGCCCTCCGCAGCGCGTCGGCTGCGCGGACGGGCCGCTCCTCAATCCGCAGGAGTGTGAAAACCGATCGCAATGAGCGGTTTTCAACCCAGCGCAAGAGGTCGGTGTTCAGTGAATGCCGCCCCTTACAGCGTTCCGGAGGAGGGAGGGCGGCCCGGGCAGCGCTTCAGACATCACCGGGGCTGCGAAGTATCGCCCCTATCTGGCCCCTGCGCTTGTCTCCACCACTGGAGCGCCGAGACGCGTCGGGAGATGAATCGCCAGACGCATCGCTGCAGCAAGCAGGCGCGGCTATCGGCGCAGTAGCGCGGCACCGGCGCGGTTACGGGAGGCGACTGATGGCCTCTTCTGGCCATCCCACCTACCACTGACAACGGCCCCAGCCTCACAGCCCCTGGCTCGCAGCAGCGACTCGATCAACCACATGACGATCACAAAGGAGGAAACAGCCATGAACACAGCGACATCGGAATACGCGAGCGTCGGGACAGGCACCGGTCTGGCAGTGCCGACATCGACGACGACACCAACGACGACAGAGAAAGCAGCAACGACAGAGGCCGAAGCAAAGCGGCCGGTTCCGGCTCGGATTGGCCGCGCCCAACTGCAGGCGATCGCCGAGCGGCTCGATGACACCGATCGGGCGCTGCTGGCGCTGCTGGCGGCTCATCGCTATGCCACGACGCGCCAGCTGGCGCAGATCACCGCGCTGTCTGGGCAGTACGGTTCGGCCCGTTCGGCGCTGCGCCAGACCAGCCGGCGAATGCGACGCCAACACGGGCTGGGACTGGTCGATCACCTGGCGCGGCGGATCGGTGGCACGCGGGCCGGTTCAGCGGGGTACGTCTGGTACCTGACTGCAGCGGGGCAGCGCCTGACGAGCGAGGGGCATGGACGTGGAGCGCGGCGGCGCTTTCAGGAGCCGTCGGCGCTGTTCCTCGCTCATACGCTGGCGATCACGCAGGCGCGGGTCGTCATCGAGCAGGCCATCCACGCCGTCGGTGGGCACCTGGCCCGGCTGCGTACCGAGCCGGCCTGCTGGCGCTCCTGGCTGCGGCTCGGTGGGGCGCTGGGCTGGCTCAAGCCGGATCTGGAAGCAATCACGGCAACGGATACGGGCGCAGAAGATCACTGGCTGCTCGAGGTCGACCTAGACACCGAGCATCCAGCGCGGCTGCTGGCCAAGTGCCACGACTACCAGGCCCACCTGGCCAGCGGCACCTTCCAGGCCCAGCACGGCTACTACCCGCAGGTGGTCTGGCTGCTGACCAACCAAGCACGAGCCGGCCGCCTGGCCGAGCAGATCGCCGCCGACCAGACGCTGACCCCGGGGCTGTTCAAGATCACCGCCGCCCCCGAGCAGCTCGCCGCCCTGATCCAGCGCGGCCCATGACACGCTAAAAACACTCCACCCGCCCTTGGCGTTCTCAGTGCGCTTTTCTTCGCAAAGAGAACAGTGATACAGAAAATGATGCAGTGTCGGTAGAAAATGGCGTAATAGCGCGGAACAGCTGGCTAGCGCGGGGCCAGTGAGATCGTTTCTCGGGGGGCATATGAAACCGGACTGGACTTTTCCGTCCATCTGAGCGTCAATAGAAAGAGAAGAAACACAAAATAACGGATAGAGAGTAAGGAATGTGAGAGGAGGACACGAGATGACAAAGCAGACAAAGACGAACGCACGAGATGAGCACCCAACGGTGCTTGACGTCGTGCCAGCCACCGCGCTGGACGGCCAGACGGGTACCGGGCCGATCGCCATCTTCTACGGCGCCGCCCGCTACCCCTTCGAGCTGGCCCGGCAACGGGAGCTGGTAGAGGACTACGCCGACGCGACCGGTCTCAACCTGGTCACCGAGTTCCACGACAGACAGCAGCGCCAGCATGGCCTGAGCATGCTGCTCGATGCCTGCCAGCGCGGTGGGGTGGCGTACGTCATCACGGCGGGCTGGCCCACCCCCAACCTCACCACCACCGAAGCAGATGCGGTCATCGAGCAGCTCGCACAAGCCGGCACTCACCTGGTCTGCCTCAACGCCTGGCGTCCCGGCGACGGCACCCCACCAGCCTGGTGGAACGACGAAGAAGGCGCATGGATGCGACAGCTCGATGAGCTGAGAGAACAAGAACGCCAGCAGCGTGAGCAGACCAGTGAACACAGCCAACCTGGCGAAACCGGTGAAGGCGACCAGGTCGGGGAATCTGGCCAGCCCAGCGACGTCAACCAGGCCGGTAAAGCAGTTGACGGCACAGATGCCCGCGAGGCAAGCAAAGCCGGCAATGCCAGCGTCACCACAGCAGTCAGTAAGAGCAGCAAGGAGGTGCACCATGCCTGACGCACTCGCCCCCGATCCCTTCACCGCCATGGCTGCCCAACTGACGCCGAAACGCGCCGTTTCCTACATTCGCGTCTCCACCCGCGAGCAGGCTCAGCGTGGTGGGTCGGAGGAGGGCTTCTCCCTGCCGGCTCAGCGGGAAGCCAACAAGTGCAAAGCCCAGTCGATGGGTGCGCTGGTGGTCAAGGAGTTCGCCGACCGTGGTGAGTCGGCTCGTAGTGCCAACCGGCCTGAACTGCAGAAGATGCTGGCCTACCTCAAAGAAGACGGTGGCATCGACTATGTCATCGTCCACAAGCTTGACCGCCTGGCACGGAACCGGGCCGATGATGTGGAGATCAACCGGGCGTTTGAGGAGGCGGGTGTGCGGCTGGTGTCGACCAGTGAAAACATCGACCAGACGCCCGGTGGGATGCTGCTGCACGGCATCATGAGCTCTATCGCTGAGTTCTACAGCCGTAACCTGGCTAATGAGGTCATCAAGGGGATGGGCGAGAAGGCCAGGAACGGTGGGACGCTGGGTAAGGCACCGCTGGGGTACATCAACGTGCGTGCCAGGGATGAGAACGGTCGAGAAGTCCGCACCATCGCCCTGGATGAGGAGCGCGCACCACTCATCCGGCTGGCTTTCACGGAGTACGCAACAGGGCAATGGACAACCAAGAGGCTCGCCGCGCACCTGCACGATCGGGGGCTGACGACCGTACCGACGGCCCGTAAGCCGGCCAAAGCAGTATCGGGCGCCCAGCTCCATCGCATGCTGCGCCACCCCTACTACAAGGGCGTCATCTCCTTCCAAGGAGTGGAGTACCCCGGGGCGCATGAGCCCTTGGTGGATGAAGAGACCTGGAGCCAGGTGCAGGCCGTGCTGGACTCACACCGCTTCGGAGAACGCGAACGCCAACACAACCACCACCTCAAAACGACGGTGAACTGCGGCCTGTGTGGTGCCCGCCTGCTGGTGCAGAACACACGCAACAGCAAAGGCGACCTCTACCCCTACTTCGTCTGCGCCCGCCGCTGCCGCCTCCACGACTGTGCCTTCTCCGCGGTGCTCATCGACGTCGTCGAAGACCGGATGAGTGACCTCTACCGGGCCATCGAGCTTAGCGCGGAGGACAGAACGCAGATCGAGCACTACCTCCACGACGAGCTAGCCCAGATCGAAGGGGACAAGGCCAAGGCAGTGCGCTCCCTGACAACGCGGCGCACCAACATCGAGGACAGACGACGCCGTCTCCTCCATGCCCACTACGAAGGCGCGGTGCCGCTTGACCTGCTCAAGGAGGAACAGGCTGAGCTGTCCACCGAGCTGAACCAGATCGAGCGCCAGCTAGCCGCCTACCAGGCCGACGCCGCCGAAGTCCGCCAGCACCTCACCCAAGCCCTTGACCTCCTCGAGGACTGCCACCGCCTCTACACCGCTGCACCCGCCCACCTGAAGAAGCTACTCAACCAAGTGTTCTTCCAGCGGGTGCTGGTCAATCCGGCGGTCGATGAGGACGGCCGAGTCATCCTGCCGGAGGATGGAACGAATGATGACGGAGGCAGGAACGCGGCTGATGCAGCAGCTGGCGACTGCCCGATAGGGGAGAGCGACGGGCCATTGCAGCGAGCCACAGCACCGCGCTTACTGGCCGACGCCAGCAGCGACGCCAGCCTGGCAGCCGACCTACGGCTGCCCTTCGCCTGCCTGACTAGCCGCCGGATGCACAACGTCGCACGACAGCGCCGTGCGACCTTGTTGCAAGACAACCCGCAAGAAAACCGGGACAACCAAGTGGACTGCCCGGTCACCAACACCGTCTGCAACGACGAAGCGCTCACCAGTGGTGGTGAGCGCTTCGCATCCTCAACAAACAACCCAGACCGTGTTACTCATGACCTAGGTTTGGGTAAGGCTATCGTGGTACACTCGGCGCGATTCGAACGCACGACCTTTGGCTCCGCAAGCCAACGCTCTATCCAGCTGAGCTACGAGTGCATACCTGGGAAACAAATGTTGCCCAGACCAAACTATAAGGTGCACTGGATGATACCAGATCGCTTATTATTGTAGCACAGAGGTGTGCCGAGGGCAAGATACCGCAGCCAAAACTACTACTGCAGTCGCAAATAAATGATCAGTCGCTCGAGCAAGTCGGGCTTGCGCTCGCTCATTGGTAGGTGAGAGGCGATGAGATCAACCAGCTGCTCGCCTACATCCTCGGGGAAGTACATGACGATGGGCATAGCGAAGCGTTTGCGTGGGATGAGCGTGATCCAATTTTGCGTGGGCTTGGCAGTAACGCTAAAGGAGCGGAAGGTGTCGTACGAATAGGTGCGCTGGCCTATCACCACCTCAGCGTGGCTGGCGCTGTAGTTTACCAAGGCAGCCGGCCGCTGCAGCGAGACGATCAACGCCACAGCCATGATGGGGATAAGCAGCGCGAAGGTGTACGACTTAAACAAAAAGATCGAAATCGCGAAAAGCACCACCACAACCACACCAAAAATAACATACCAGCCACGGGGGCGAGTGGTGTCATTTACCTCGCGCTCTTGCCAGATGAGAAGTGGCTCGGTGGGATCGGGAAAGGGCGAAACCTGCGACGAGTTGCTATCTGCCTGGCTCGGCCCACGACGAATCTCGAGCGGTGGATTAGGCTCATCTGCAGCCTGCGTCTCGGCACGAGCAGTGCGCGACGGGTCGGCTGTATCTGAAGCTGATGGCTGATCAAATTGCGATGGCTGCATATGTTTAGTATAGCATAGAACATTGGCGAAAGACGATGGTTTGGGGTGTATATTAACGTAGAGAAATCTATAGAAATAGCATCAGAATCAGCTCATTAATGTGCCTTGTAGGTTAGACTTGCAACCCCTAGCCTACTATTGAAGAGTCCACGGCATACAATGAGCCGCCATATTTTACTTCAACAAGTTGAGCTTCAAGTCCTTTAATAGTGCCCATGACTTCAAATTGAAGATTAATCATAGCCCTACGCTTATCTGCCATTTCACCAGTGTCTATATTGGCGTGAGTATAGTCATTCAAATAATCAAGTAGCTTCTCATGTGAAGCGATTTGAGCGCGCAGATATTCAGCGCGCTTTTGGAAGAGTTTCCTTTTGCTTTGGATTTCCTTATACAAATCAGTTGGAAGTGGAACCTCGATAGTGCTACCGTCAGACGCAGATTTACTAGTAATGAAGTACTCGCGAGTATCTGTAGTGTCGGGTTTTCGCAATTTCTTTGCTAACTGTCGAGCTGCCCATGCAACCCCGCCGACTTTTGTCGGTGAGTCAATAACTTCAGGATCAACAGTTGTTTGGTCAGTCCTATCAAATGCATCAATTGGTGTTTTGCTAGCATCTAAAGCCTCTGATTGTACATTTGCTTCAGGGTGTTCGCATAAATTGCACGCTGTAGACCCAATACCAGACACCGCGTCTATTTGCGTTTCTTCACACTCTATTGCTTCTGGGGGGGGGTTGGTTCAAAAGAAGCTTGCTCTGGAGTGTGAGGTTGCTGAGTAGGGTGTTCAAATGTAGACATTGTGTAGGAGCCTTTTAATTATTTAGATTTATAGTATACAACAATATAGAATTATGCAATAGAGGTGAGAGGTTTTGCAACTACAATTTGTGATGGGCAACATTACTTTTATAAAGCAAAACCCTCGGCAACACACTTGCTACCGAGGGTTCGAGTAAACCCAACATGGCGGAGAGAGTGGGATTCGAACCCACGGTAGGGGGTGCCTACGCCGGTTTTCAAGACCGGTACCTTCAACCACTCGGTCATCTCTCCAGTCTCGCTTATTATAGCATGAGATGAGGCAAGGCAAAAGATGAGGGTGATTAACTTTTGCGTAAACCCTCGATATTATCCTTATCCCCTCTTCCTGCAGAGCCGAAACATTGCTCCTTCTCTCCAATGTTGATTTATAGATGGGCCAACACCATAACGGCTTACGTAAACGGCTGGTGAGCCACCACCACTGCAATAACCTGCCGTGCACCAGCGGTGCGGAGGCAGCGTGCGGCATAGCGAATCGTCGCACCCGTTGTAGAAATATCATCGATAAGGCAGTAGGTGACCTCTGATGAGAGTGTACGGGGGCAAGTGAATGCCTGGCGGGCTTGCTGCTGGCGCTGGGTACGGCTACTCCCTAGTTGCACACTGTGCTGAGCGCGGGTCAGGACTGGCTGGCAGGGCAGGCCACGCAGCCGGGCAAAGGCTTGGGCTAGTAACCGGCAGTGGTCATACCCGCGCTGGCGCTGATGTGCCGGAATGGTTGGGATGGGCACAATGATGGTATCCGCAGGTAGCGGCGGCGTAGCGGCGTCGAGCAAGTCTGCGAGAGTGTGCTGAGCCGCCTGAGCGCGCTCAAATTTGTAGCGGTTTATCAATCGCTCCAGCGCACCCTCACGCTGCAGGGCACACCACGCGGCCGCATAGGGCAGGGTGCAGGTTTGACACTGGCCAGACAGGGTAGGTTGGCCACACTCGAGGCAGCGGTAGAGTGGGTCGCGGATGATGTCTTTTTTACAATTATCACAGAGCAGTGTCCCGGTGATGTTGCAACCACAACAGGTATGCGGGGCAAGGAGGTTGGCAAGGTAGGTCGGTATTGTGATTTTTACACTCATGAGGCCTCTCCGGTTGATTATACGCCATCGATTAGCTATAATAAATCCAGACTGTTGTCGAAATGGTAATTTGTGCATTAGCAAAAGAAAGTATGTGGAGGAAATTATGGCCCGGAGTCAAGATGATGATCTTTTGATCGGTGATGAACTTGCGGCAGCGTTTTTGGAGGGTGATGACTCGCTCGCACCAGCTGCGCCAACTCACCAGCCGATGAATCATACCCAAGCAAACCCAATGCCTGCTCAGAGCCAGCAGAGCCAAACTTCGCCATGGGGCGAAGAGCCTGCCCAGAGTGAGGAAGACTATACTGGCCAATTGGCAGTCGATGTGTACGAGACCGAGACGCAGCTGGTGGTGAAGGCTCGCACCGCTGGAGTGAACCGCGAGGAATTGGATGTCAAGATCAATGACGGGCTCTTGACGATCGTTGGCACCCTAAGCAGCGGTGACGACACCGTGGCCACCAAATGGCACAACCAAGAGTGTTACTGGGGTGAATTTAGCCGTACGCTGGAGCTGCCCGTAACGGTACGCGAAGATGAAACGACCGCTGTGCTAAAGGATGGAGTGCTGACCATCACCTTTGAGAAGGTCAAGCAAGAGCAGGCTAAGAAAATCCCGATCCTGTAGAGAAGGGAATATAAGCTTTGAAATGATGACCCCGCTGGTGCGGGGTTGTTTTGTGGTGTGGGAAGTGGGTAATGCGAGCCTTGAGGCCGCTTATAGTGTCTAGCCTTATACGTTCTCTATTTCATTTAGCAGAGCGTGAATATTGGCAGCAGAAGGTTGTCATTTAGTATTAGCACTGAGAGACTGGTGTTCTAGAGAAAGCTTTTGCAATAACTGTAGGAGAAATGGTAGTGAGGAGAAGAGTTGAGAGCTGTTGAGATTACCGATCTTAATCAGGAGGTTGTAGCTCATACAAGAGGTTGCGAAAGTAGTGAGGTGTAATGATTTTGTAAAACGGCTCTATTAGAGTATATAGTTGAAGAAGCTAAAGAATACTGGAAACTTCCCAAAACACCTCCTGAATGGTGCGATGGCTTATTATGAGGTTTCTAGAGTGTAAAGTATAATGAGCGCAGTGTGATGATGATTCTCCAGCCAGAGTGAAATGGAATAGCATGGCTAGTGCTACGCAAAAACAGTCAGTATCAGACGCCATTAGCAATAGACAGACTTTCTTGCGTAAGTGTCGTCGAATATATCCTCAACAAAAGATACCACCCTGCGAGAGAGTGGTATAAGAGAGCCAATGAAGAAAGGTGGTTGTGTTATTGCCCTTGGTTGGCACCGATGTTGACGACGACGAAGTTGACCAGTGCGTAAGCGATGATCGCCACAACAAGGCCGACAATAGCGTACATGATGGTGTTCTTGGCGCCAGTGACGGCATTTGAGTCACCGTTCGATACAGTATAGCGCACACCACCAATCACAATCATGATAACAGCGACCGCACCAACGATAAAGAGAATCACGTTGACGATTGTTTGGAAAATACCAGTACCTTCAGTACAACCTTCTTTTTCGCTACCAAAGAGACAACTTACTTGGTCACTCCCTTTAGCAGAGGTAACCCCTTTCTTGAGACCAAGACCGTTGTCGGATGCAGCTGCTGCCCCCACATGTGGTGCTACCAGCCCAGCAACACCTGCAGCCAGCATTGGCACGGCGAGGAGTGTAAGCATAGCTTTTTTGATATTGATTTTCATTGTCATGTCCTTTCTATTGGCATTAGTACCATCTTGTACTACCTGTACTATCTATATATACCAAAAATTTGCCAAAATGTTAAGAGCTAACGGAGAAAATTCCCGAAAAAGAGCCTATTTTATTGCAGAATGCAAGCGGAGTGGGCATGAGAGCCATACTAGACGTACGTATAATTGGCGGTAGGGGTGGATTGGCTGCCGCCACTCACGAGGTTATCAACGACGAAATTGACCATGGCATAAGCAAGAATAGCCACAACAAGGCCGACAATAGCGTAGAGAATGGTATTTTTGGCACCCTGGATGCCGTTAGAATCGCCATTGGATGTAGTGTAGCGAATACCACCGATGACAATCATAATAACTGAAATGGCGCCAAGCACAAAGAGCATCATGTTAATAATACTCTTAATAGCTGTGCCAACATCAATCCTATTCTCGTTGCCACCTGCCTTGTTAATGCCATCTTTAATCTTGCTTTGTGCAGTGGTATCTGCAAAAGTATGCAGTGGTGTGAGGGCACTCACAGAAGGGGTGATAAAACCAACAAATAGAGCTGAACAAACTCCAGCACCGAAAATTGTTTTTGCTACGATATTCATATGATCTCCTTAGTTAAATTTATAAAAGATTATCGGTTATCCAGTTAACAACACTATATGACATGATAGCGATCACTAGCCCTGCAACTGCATAGAGAATTGTATTACGAGCAGATTTCACTACCTGCGGGTCGCCTCCTGCTAAACTAAAACGAAAACCAGCATAGACAATCATCAAAGCGGATATAGACCCAAGAATGATTAGTGCGGTATTGATGCCATTTTTGGCGATTGACTCGGGGGTAACACCAGCACCGCTTGAAGTTGCAACCTTGCAGCCATCTTCTCCATCATTATCAGTAGCATTTTTACACGCCTCATTACCATGAAGCGACTGAGTAACATTAACGTGTGCGTACGATGGTGCTGATAGTAGAACTGTGCTTGACGCTATAGAGCTGAAACATACACATAACACAGTACCGAGGTAAATAAATACAGTTCTTTTTCGAAGTTGAATCATGTACCAAGAACTCCGTTTATAACAGTGTTAGTGATGACAAAAGCAAGAAGAATAACAGCCAAGCCGACACAGGCAGCTAATAGGGCATTTTTTGCTCTTCGAACTTGGTTAGGATCATCTTGGGAGGTAGCGTACATAAACCCTGCAATAATGATGGCTATAACTGCAATAATACCACCCCATATATAAGCTACATTAAGAATATCTTTTATGATAGAACTGTTATGAGCACTGCTGTGATAGCCTATTTCTGACGCTCTGATCTCACGGAGTTTATCTGTTGTTGCGAAAAAATGTGTAAACATTAAATAACTCCTGCCACCATATTAACGATTGCTGCTGCAGATATTGCAATGACGAGTCCAATTAAAGCGTCCCTAATGGTGTTTTTTGCTTTTGCCATTGATTCTGGGTTTCCAGCACTAACTATATACATGTACCCGCCTTTGATAATAAACCCAACTGTGACATAAGCAACAACAACCATTGCTCCCTGCAGTACATTTAGGCCGATAGTGAGAAAATAGGTTTCCACGCCTACTTTCTTTATATTTGCGCAATCGCTCTTGTCCTGGAGACCACGATACCAAGCTGGTATACCAAGAAAATTTGGTGGAGAGCAGGGCGCTGCAGCTTGTGCTGGAGAGGGTGGAGCAATAATAGATAGACCTGCAATAACCATAAGGGCGTAGGCTATAACATGCTTTTTCATGATGCAATAACACCTCCTGGCACGAGGAAATTAATAACAATACTCATTACGGCAAAAGCTAAAACACCAACAATAACATTTGTGATGATACTCTTTGCCTTTGCGGTCTGCTGTATATCACCACTTGCACTTGAGTAGAGGATGCCAGCATATGTTAAGCCGCCTACTGCAGCAACACCAACACCAATTGTTAACAACTTTAAAATACCCTTTAAAGTATTGATAATGTTTTCTTGGCCGAGAGCATCGTTGTCGCTATTTGAGACGCATCGTACTTTGTCGAAGTCTAATACATTGCATCCACTCCCTGGGGCCGCCATCACCTGCACTGGCGCAGCAATACTACCGGCAAACATCGCCAGCACTGCACCAAGGCCCAAGATCAACTGCTTATATTTCATGATACTATTCCTACGCTGTAGTGTATACGATATGGGCGGTGTTGTAAAGACTGGGGTGGGGTGCGAACAGAGTAGGAGTGAAGGATTGTATATTGACATTGTTATAATGGTGCATAAAATTTGGGTTGCTGGATCTATCAGGCGATTTCCTCTTTCTGTTGTGCTGCTCAGGAGGAGATGATAAATTGCGGATGGTTATTGTGGCTCGGCGCTGGGGATATGGCCCTAGATAATGGTAGTCCGTATAACAGCTCAGAGGGCTGTGCGCTATACAAGGTTTTGATATGCAGGCAGCAAAAACTTGACCACTGTGCGATATTATGCTAATGTCGAACAAGACATGAACAGAGCGTGGCGAGTGGTTGCGCGGGCGAGGGGTTGTCTGCGGCAATATACGGGGTGGCTGGCACTATCAGTGGCGGCACTCTTAGGGCTCACGCTTGCTACCCCTGTGCCGGTGTATGCTGCTGAGACGGCGCAGCGCCAGGGTGAGAACCTCGTCTTTCGTCATAACACCTTCAAGCCATACCGAGGGAGCGACAAAGGGGTGGCAGATCGCGGCTTGCCCGCGGGTGTGCACCTCTATGAGTATGAGCCGACGACCAACCGGCGCCAAACCATCGTCTTTCCGGCTGGTAGCGATCCACTACGCGCCAAGGAGGCGACGTACGTAGAGTATATCTTCGTTGAGCCAGATACGTACAACAAGATGGATGATGCCATTGCTATCTCCGTCTCGGGGCAGCAGGAGGCTACGCCGCAAAATAACGGCGGCCAGAACAACCAAAATAATCAAAATAACGGCGGTCAAGCTGGCCAAAACGCTCAAAACAACGGCAATAATCAAAACGGCCAAGCGGCAAATAACAACAATAATAACCAAAACAACAACCAACCCCAAGACAAACCCGCCGAGCAAGCAGACAAAGACGATGGTGCCACGACCAGTTGTAGTGGCACAGCGCTGGGTAGTATTGGCTGGATCGTCTGCCCAGTGAGCAACTTTATGGCGTGGATTACCGACCAACTCTACCAGCAGGTGGCGCAGTATTTGGCGGTGCAGCCGCTGCAGTCTGGTAGTGATGGCACACTCTTTCGCTTTTGGGCGATCATGCGCGACTTGGCCAATATCGCCTTCATCATCGTCTCGCTCATCGTGATTTATTCGCAAGTTACTAGTGTTGGCATTAGCAATTATGGCATCAAGAAGATGTTTCCGCGCCTCGTCGTGTCGATTATCGTCGTCAATATGTCGTTTTGGCTGTGTGCGGCAGCGATCGATATTTCCAATATACTTGGCTTCCAGCTGCAGCAGTTGTTTGTCAATATTGCCTCGACGGTCAATGGGGCAGATTATAACACGCTCAACAAGATCACCTGGCCTAATGTCATGAGCGCTCTGCTGACGGGCAGCGCTAGTGCGGTGGGTGCGGTGGTGGGAGTGGGTGCACTGGTGGGTGCAACCGATGGGGCGCTAGCGATGGCTATCCCGCTGCTGGTCGGTGTGCTGCTGGCGGTTATCATCGCTGCAGTGATTATTGCGGCGCGCCAGGCGCTCATCACCATTCTTGTCATTGTCTCGCCGTTTGCCTTCTTATTGCATGTGCTGCCTAGTACAGAGAAGTATTTTGATAAATGGAAGGATCTCTTTATGACGATGATGCTGATGTTTCCACTGATGTCGATATTGTTTGGTGGGTCGCGCTTGGCGGGGGTGGCGATCTTGACCAATGGCAAGGATGCGAATAACCTTAACCTCATCATTCTCGGCCTGGCAGTGCAGGTGGTGCCACTGGTGCTGACACCCTTTGTGGTGCGGATGAGTGGCTCGCTGCTAGGGCGGCTGGGCGCGATTATGAATGATCCGCGGCGCGGCATCGTTGACCGGACGCGGACTTGGGCGCAGCAGCGGGCAGACCTGCGCAAATCGCGCGTACTGGCTGGTGATGCGCAGCGCAACTGGCTGGGTAATGCAGCGCGGCGGAAAGCCCTGAAGAAGCGCGCTATTCAGCAGCGAACCGATGCTTACACCAAGCGCTTTGAAACAATGGCCGACTTATCGGCGGTGGGGCGGAGCAATGATGAGTATAACCGCTACACCGACTTGCGCGGCAAGGAGGGAGCAGCGCGGCGCGACCGGGCCTGGAACGCACGTCTCTTGCAGGATGATGAACTGAAGCAGCGAGCGCTCAATACCCAGCTCACCTCTGATGAAGCCAAGAATGCTGCCCACAAGCTCGATGCACTCTATGATGAGCTGAAGCTTGGCGGTGAGGTACCGGCTGGCCTGAGTCATGGCCTAGGGCGGCGCGCCTATGCAGCAGCCGAAGTGGGTGCGCTAACGGAGATCCGCAGTGCGATGGCGCAGCGCGAAGTGCGGGCGAAGATCGACCGTGAGCTCCTCGCCGATGGGGCAGTGGCCAATGCCGATGGCGTGGTGCTGCGCGATGGCGATGGCATTGCCTTGCGCCGGCGGATGGTCGATGGCCAAACGCTGCAAGACTATGCCACAGGGGTAGGGCACAAGAACTTGATGGTGGCAGGCCAGACGGCGCGGCTGCGCAAGGAGTTTGGCGAGCATGTTGCGGCGGAAGACCAGCTGATGCGCCATTTCAAGCTCAACAGCAACCAATGGCAAGCTATGGCTGCCACTGGCGATACTGCCATCACCCTCACTGATGCCAGTGGCAACCAGCACACCTTCCGGGCGGATAATGAATATGTGAAGGAGGCGGCCATCGAGCACCAATTCCGCGCCGGCTCGGCTGGCCAAAAGCGCGAGATTATCCGCGAGACCGGCCGCGAGATCGAATACGTGGCAGACGACGGCACAGTGCAGGTGCGTCAGGGGTACAACTATGATGCTCGTGCAACTGTCTCGGCCGAGGCGGTGGCCTCTGGGGTGGCAAGTGCGGTGCCATTTGTGAATGACGCGACGTACGATGCAATCTTGCGCGGCGAATACAATGGTGCGGCTGCCGAGAAGATGCACTCACTGCGCCAGGTCTTCGAGGGGCGGCTCAAGGCAGAGAACTTCGCAGGGGCAAATGATGGCGCGCTAGAGCTGATCTATAGCATCCCCGACTTGCCCGACTACCAGCAGATCAAGGACTCGTATCTTCGCACCCTCTCGCCTGAGAAGCGAGCTGCCGTCGAGCCGACCTTCGACCAAGCCTATGCCGAGCGTCACCAAGCCCTCCGCCACGATGCTTACCGCATTCTCAACACTCCAGAGCTCCGCCGCAACACCAACGCCGCCAACCGCGCTGTGTATGAGCGGTATGCAGAGCGGCCACAGGGGTAGAATAATAAATAAGCAGAGGAATACTAGCGCGCAGCGTCTGCTGCTGCCACTGCTTTTTTGTAAGATCTTCGAGACAGTCGGCCTGCCAGTGGTGCTGCCGCAACAACTCCCCCAAAGCCAGCTGCTATTACTTTTGCTGCGTTGCTTTGCTGGGTCGCAAGTCTCTCTTCGCGCGATGGCTGTGCGCCCAGACCAGCTACGTCTGAGGGGTCAACGACGGCAGTGTCATCGGTTGTTTCGATGAAGACTTTTGGAGGAGTAATGTGGTTGATATCGCCCGGATATTCGCAAATTACCAAGCAGCCCATATATGAGGCAGCGAGTGATGCAGCCCCGCCCAGCATCAATGCCATGCCACCCATTTCGCAGACAACATCAAGTCGTGACAATCGGTGGCTTCTCCGCTCGAGATACTCAGCACGAGCCCCATGAATCGCCCTTTGGGTTGCCTCATCCATAACTGCTTCGTCTGGGCTAGAGCCGCTGGTCGATAGCTCAGCTGGCGTCTGTGGGTAGGATTCAGTCATTGCTGGAGTAGGGAATACCGCCGTTGGGTTACTTTTGCTATAGGTAGAGTCAAGACGTGATGCTATAAAGGACGGCAGCTCAGTTGCAAGACTGGTTGATGACTTTGGCAGTATGGCGGGTGGTTGGTTTCTCATGACCGAGGTCGATTCCTTGTGTTTGTCAGAAATTATTGTAAATGATAGTTTGATCATACGAGCTAACGGGGTAATTGTCAAGCGATTGGGGCTTGGATAGCACATACCTCGCATCAATTAACCATATGATGCGAGGTAGAGTGGTTGCTTGGTGGTCAATGAGATTATTCGTGTGTTGGCAGTGGCGTTGGGATTGCTGTTGCAAGGTCTGGTGTGGCAGCGCCTGCGGCATGTTCTGGTGTTTTACCGGTGCATTCGGGGCTGTTGGGGACGACTGAAAGGCCGCCACCTGGGTTGGTATCTCTATAGACGAGATTTGGGCCGTCACATCGCTTTTCAACACGTGAGTTATCACTGTATACATCTGTCCATCCTTCACTATTAGCAGTGGCGGGTGCTGGCTTCTCTGCGCTTTCGTTACTTGAGCAGCCCGTTACACCAAACAGAGCGGCAGGCATTAACGCTGCTACGGCCACTCCTTTTTTGATGGCTTGCAACACCGTGTTAGGTGCGGTCTCATCTTCGTGGGTGGGGGTAGTAGCTGAGAAGTATTCTCGCGTCATGGTTTGACCTTTCTGGTGTATTATGTGTCGATACTCTTAATAGTAGAAAGAGTACAGGGTTTTGTCAAGAGGATAGAGTTTGAATTTTATAACCCACCGACCAAGCGGTGGGCTATGAGGCACGAAACAGAGGTAATGTGCCAGTTTTTTGCTGTAATAGACTAGTACGCTGTGCTACTACTTGCGGGTAAAGATCTCGCGCAGGCTGAGTTTGCGGCTGTACTCGAGTGCACCAAAGCGGAAGAGGCGCACACCCATCATGATGGCGATGGCGGCACAGACGGTCAAGATGCTAATGCTGATGGCGGCATCCATGGCGCTGAGGTTACCAATCGCATTGCGCAACATGAGTGGGATGGGTGAGGTGAGGGGGAAGTAGGTGATGATCTTGCTTGGCAACGCGTCTGGTGTGGAGACGAGCATGGCGGCGGCATAGAGCGGCGCAAAGAGCAGGATCATGATGGTGGCAAAGAAGCTACCGGCCTCCTTAGCGGTGGGCACAGCGGCGCCGATTGCCACCAACATACCGGTGAAGAAGAGGAAGCTTGCGCTAAAGGCAAGGAAGCCAATGCCGATTCGCACGGGGTCAACCGCAATGTGTGAGAGGTCGACGTCGGGCAGCTGCAGCTGGTCTTTGAAGAAGAGATAGGCAACAAGCACCGGCAAAATAACGAGCAGTCCTTGGATAAACGCGAGGACGATGAGCGAAATAATCTTGCCAATGATGAGTGTGCGAGCGTGCACCGTGGTGAGGATCATCTCGATGACGCGATTTTCCTTCTCCTCCGTTGTGCTGGTGAGCATTTGGTTGCCAAAGAAGCTAATGAGGAAGTAGAACAGCACCAAGAAGAGCCCAGGCAGGATCATCTCGTTGATGGCGTTGTATTCTTTGCCGTTTTTGTAGACAGTGTTTTTGGTGTTGACCTTGTTTTGGATGACCATACGTACCGCTGGGCTGACCTCTGATTGAACAGAGTTAGAGAGTAGGCTGGTGGCAATGCTACCATAGCGGCCGTTGTCGAAGAGTCCGACGTCTTTGCCATAGACTTCCACTCGTTCCTTAGCGATGTCTTTGGGGTAGTAGACGTAGGCATCGAGCTTACCTTCTTGGACCCGCTTGATGGTGGCGTCTTTGTCCGCTGCGGCGACGGGCTGGGCTTTGGTGGCGGCAAGTAGCTCTGGCTTGACGAGCTTGGACTCATCCGTCACAGCAAAGCTAAAGGCCTGCTTCTCGAGGTTTTTAGCAGCATCCTCTGTAGCTTTATTGGAGAGGAAGATAACCCCAAAGATCACGGCAAACACCAGTGGGAAGCTGATTGCCGCAAACCAAAACGACTTCTTCTTGAGTGAGCGGGTAATCTCGAAGCGGATGACGGTAGATAAGTTATGCATATTAGTTGTCCTCCTTGCTGGGCTGGCTATAGACCTGGATGAAGATATCGTCGAGCGACTTGCCGCCAAACTGCGCGCGCACCTCGGCTACTGTGCCATAGGCATGAGCCACACCATCTTTGAGCAGGAGAACGCGGTCGCACAAGCGCTCGACTTCGTCCATCTGGTGGGTGATCATCACCACTGTGGCGCCCTTGGCTTGGTGCTCCTCAATGATCTCCATGAGCAAGCGCCGGTTGACGGGATCGAAGCCCTTGGTGGGTTCGTCGAGAATGATAAGCTCTGGGTCGTTGATAATGGTGATGCCGAGCTGAACCTTTTGCTGCTGGCCGCCACTGAGCTTATCCAGGCGCGTCTTGGCTTTGTCCGCCAGGCCAACCCGCTCGAGGAAGGCGAGCGACTTGCTGCGTGCCTCACTGCGGCTCAGGCCTTTGAGCTGGCCAAAGTAGATCATCGTGTCGATGACACTCTCCTTCTTGTAGAGGCCGCGCTCCTCTGGCAGATAGCCAAGCTTGACGTCGCCCGAGACAGAGTATGGCGTGCCATCGATGAGCAGCTTGCCACCAGTTGGTTGATAAATACCGAGGAGTGAGCGGATCGTGGTGGTCTTGCCCGAGCCGTTGCTCCCCAAAAAACCAAACGTCTCGCCGCGCTTGACCTCAAAACTGAGGTCGTCGATGACGCTGGTCTTGCCAAATTTCATCGAAAAATGGCTGACGGTGATGATAGAATCTGTTACTTCCATAACAATATCATATCATATCGAGGTGCGATGTAAAGAGCAGCGATATAATATCCAAAAAACATAGCTTGCCAGCCATGCTACAATACTCCTATGAAACTGAAACGACTGATAATGCCGCTGCCGTATCGGCGTTTGGTGATTGCATTTGTGGCGGGGTTTTGTGTGATGGTGTTTGAGCTGGTGGCGGCGCGGGTGATGTCGCCAGTGGTGGGAGCGTCGACCTATGTGTGGGCAAGCATTATTGGTGTCATTATTGCAGCGATGAGCCTGGGCTACTGGCTGGGTGGGGTGTTGGCCGATGCACGCTCGCGCGATGGCGATGTGGCCTGGCTGCTGCTTGGGGCGGCGCTGCTGATGCTGACAATGCTGTGCCAATACCACGATATACTGCGCTGGGTGGCGCAGTTGCCGATCGATATCCGCCTGCAAGCTACGGTGGCGGCAAGCCTGCTCTTTGCACCGACCAGCTTGGTACTGGGAGCAGTGAGTCCCTACCTGGTGGAGCGGCAGACAGAGACACTGGCGCGAACGGGGCGGTCGGTAGCGTCGCTCAGTGCGGTGAATTCGATTGGTGGGATCGTTGGTACCTTTGCGGCGGGGTTTTTCTTGTTTGGTTGGCTGGGGATTCACGACGTGCTGGTGGTGCTTATTAGTCTGCTCGTGCTGGCCAGCTGGCTGGTGGTGCCAGGCCAGCGCTGGCAGTGGCGCGTGGTGGTGAGTGTGCTGTGCGTGGGCTTGGCGCTGGGCTATCGTATGGCACCAGTGGTGCGAGCCCAGGCTGCGCAGACGATCGATACCGCGGCGGCGCACTACACACTCCAGCAATGGCATCGGCAGGATGGTGCGGTTATCCGCGGGATTGCCAGTGGCCCGGCCGGTGTACAGTCTGGTGTGGTGGTAGGGCAGCCGCAGCAGCTGCCATTTTGGTATACGCGCCAGATGATGCACGCGGTGGAGCGCGCGCCGCAGCGCCAGCGCATTTTGGTGCTGGGTGGTGGGACCTTCACGGTGCCGCGTCTCCTTGCCCAGCGCTATCCGCAGAGCCAGATTGATGTAGTAGAGATCGATCCAGGGCTCGTGCCGGTTGCCCGCCAGTATTTTTATTATCGCGATCCAGTCAATGTGCGGCCGATCTTCCAAGATGCGCGCGTCTTCCTTGAGCGCAGCACCGAGCAGTACGATATCATCCTTGTTGATGTGTATAACGACGGCGATGTACCCGCCTCACTGGCAACACACGAGTATGCTACCGCACTCAAGCGGCATCTTCGCCCGCACGCCCGTGTGGTGGTTAATATGATTGCCAGTCGCCAGCCGGCCTGCCAGCCACTGTTTGCTGCTCAGGATGCGCCGTATGCTGCGCTATTGGGGCAGGGGAGCTTCCGCTACGAGCGGGCAGATGGCTGGGATTATACCAATGTCGTGGCAACGTACGGTGGTGGCACCGCTCACCAGCCAGCCCCCTTCGCTAGCCAGCCGCCCTACCATGATGATTATGCGCCGATGGAGCGATTGCGACAGGAGTGTCGGGAGGTGTCTGAGAGTAAGAGATAGTTAGCTCTCTCCGATGACAACGGAAGAGTCGTACATAATGCTTTGTTGTTATGTATAAAATATAATGAAGCTAGATATTCTCTGCGTTAGCTCCACTTTCCACCACTTCATCCGATGGAGTGTGAAAACTCGTTGTAATAACGAGTTTTCAGCCCAACGCAAGAGGTCGATATCCAGTGAATATCGACCCTTATAGTGTTCCGGAGGAGGGAGTGTGGGAAGGTGAGCGTGGGAGAATACTAATGTGTTGAGTTTTTTGTTTGGTAGCGCACCATGACCTCAGACCGAAAATATTCCGGCCAGATAGTGTAATAGAGCTCTACCTGCGTGCACTAACGCTGGCCTCCAGATATTTTCTTATATGAGGCCATGGTGTGCCACTAGCACCCACAGAGGTCGCTCGCAAAATCGGTTGTAGTTTTCACAAAACCCCTTGCCAAGCACCACATCTGGCGTCTATAGTAGGAGCTAGACGCTACATATATAGCGAGCACACATAAACACGGGAGAGACAAACAATACAGCTTGGCTCCAGGCGTGCCCTGGTGGCTGGTTTTGTGCACCGTATGATAAGGAGCCCAAGGGGAGGGATGATGACAATTCATATTACCAAGCGCGATGGCACGACCGAGCCATTTGACACAACCAAGATAAATGCCACATTGCTGGCGGCAAGCCAGGGGTTGGCTGATCCGCTGCAGAAGATCGTGCAGATTGCCAGCGAGCTGCAGCTGACGCTCTTTGATGGGATGACGACCAAGCAGCTGGAGGAGACTCTCATCCAGACGACAGTGCAGAATATTAAGGATGACCCAGACTACGACACGATTGCGGCGCGCCTGCTGCTGGGCACGATCTACCGCGATTTGCTCGGCGTATATACCACTGATGAAGAACTGCGCCAGCGTCATAGGGAGGCCTTTCCGCGCTATATTCGCCAGGCGGTGGCCGACGGTTTGCTTGACCCGCGCATGCAAGATGAGACGATCTTTGACCTCGAGCGCCTCGCTGCTGCGCTTGACCCTAGTAAAGACAGGCTTAGCAAATACCTTGGCGTGGTGACCAACCGCAACCGCTACGCCCTGCGCAAGCAAAACGGTGAACCGCTCGAAGTGCCGCAGTTTACTACTATGCGCATCGCCATGGGTCTGAGCTACAATGAGGAGCATCCTACTGAGGCAGCCATTGAGTTTTACCAGCACATGGCTAATCTCGAATACAGCCCGGGCGGTAGCACCCGCGTTAATGCTGGTGGGTTGTTCCCGCAGCTGAGCAATTGCTTCGTCATGGAAGTGCAGGATGATATGGAGTCCATCGCCAAGAGTGTGCGCGATACGATGTGGATTGCCAAAGGGACGGGCGGCATTGGTATCAGCTTTACCAAGCTGCGGGCAGCAGGCAGCCCAGTCAAGACAACTAACACAACAAGCACGGGGCCAATTCCGTTTATTAAGATGATCGATACAGCGCTGTTTGCGGTGTCGCGCAAGGGTAAAAAGATGGGCGCAGCGGCCGTGTATATGGAAAACTGGCACATCGATTTTAGAGAATTCATCGACCTGCGCTCGAACTCCGGTGACCCGTATTTGCGGACACGCTACCTCGACACAGCAGTGTTTATTAGTGATGAATTTATGCGCCGGGTGCAGGCGGATGAAGACTGGTATCTCTTCGACCCAGCTGAGGTGAGTGACCTGAGCGAGCTGTATGGCGCAGCCTTTGCCGAGCGGTATGCGTATTACATCGCTCAGGCCGAAGCAGGCAAGCTGCGCGCTTATGACAAACTGCCTGCACGTCAGCAATTCCACAGAATTCTAAGTAGTTTGCAGGCGACCGGCCACCCATGGCTCACCTGGAAGGATGCCATCAACCTCCGCGCGCTCAACAATAACACTGGCACCATTCACCTCAGCAACCTCTGTACAGAGATTACTTTGCCGCAAGACGAGCGCAATATTGCGGTGTGCAACCTGGTGAGTATCAACCTCAGCGCCTTCCTGGATGATGCGACCAAGACGTGGGATTGGCCACGGCTCGAGCAAGCGACACGCTCAGCCACGCGCCAGCTCGATAACCTTGTAGACATTACCACAACACCCATCCCAGAGGCGATGAATAGCAATTTGCAAAACCGCGCGATTGGCCTGGGCTTTATGGGCCTGGCCGATGTGCTGGAGAAGCTGGAGCTGAGCTATGAATCTGAAGCGGCGTACGAGCTGATCGATCAGCTGGCGGAGTTTATTAGCTACTATGCCATCGATGAGTCGGCTGAGCTGGCGATGACGCGCGGTAGCTACCCTAACTTTGCGGGCAGCGGCTGGAGCAAGGGCGAGCTGCCTATCGACACGATCGACCGGCTTGGCGCGCAGCGGGGTGAGGCAGTGGCAATCAATACGACTCGCCGCCTCGACTGGGAAGCGCTGCGCCCCAAGGTGCAACGCGGCATGCGCAATGCCACGCTTATGGCCATCGCTCCCACCGCCAATATCTCGCATGTGACGGGCACCACCCCAGGGATTGACCCGCAATTTAGCCAGATCTTTAGCCGGAGCACGCTCAATGGCAAATTCCTCGAGGTTAATGCTAACCTGGTGCGCAAGCTCAAGGCACTCGGCCTGTGGGAGGAGCTTAAGGATGAGCTGCTTACAAACCAAGGCGACATCCAGCACATGGAGCAGATCCCTCAGGCGGTGCGCGATGTGTATAAGACGAGCTTTCAGCTTAGCCCGTATGCCTTCATTGAGGTGGCAGCCCGCGCTCAGAAGTGGGTTGATCAAGCGATTAGCCGCAATATGTACTTAGAGTCGCGTAATATCGAGGAGTACATTACGATCTACAGCGAAGCCTGGCGTCGCGGCCTGAAAACGACGTATTATTTGCACGTGAAGCCACGCCACCAGTCCGAGCAGGTCTCCATTCGCGCTAACAAAACCGAGCAAAAACTCCACCAAGATGCGAAGCGCGTGGGCTTTGGTGGCTTCTACCGCACACGCAAGAAGCAGGAGGAAGGGAAGGAGAAGGAATAGTATGACGCATGAAGGAAAAACGGGAGCAGTGAGCGAACAAAGCACGATAGACTTTGCTGATTTGTCACTGGAGAAGCGAGCAGAATTGGCCACCGTGAGTGTGAGCCGTGGTGTTGGTACTGCGGCACTGGAGGGGGTGGATAGCACGCACAAAGACAGCGATGTCCACGCTGTGCCTGGCGATGTACCGGCAAGTGACCCGTCGTGGGATAGCCGAGGCATGGGAAATATATACCATCCCGATAAGCCTCAAAGGTGGACGCAGCCGGAGCTCGATATTTTTGGCACTGATGCGAGTGCTGAAGAGCAGGATGGCCAAATATCCGACGGGAAGCCATCGATTGATCCAGAATCGTAGGATTATCTGGTATCCAGAGGCTAGTCCAGAAGATGGAGAACGTCTCAGGGGAGATGACGAGTAGAATACGACTGGTAAAATTATCAGATATACAACCATTATGTAATACAACAAGGAGGTAATAATGGGCATTCTAGGATCAGGCGTACGTGATGGCTTGCAGCTCAAGCCGGTGCGCTATGACTGGGCGTACCGTTTGTACAACCAAGCGGTGGCCAACACGTGGTTCCCTAATGAAGTGCAGCTAAGCCAGGATTTGGCGGATTTTGAAAAACTGAGCGAGGACGAAAAGCACGCCCTAAAGACAGTGATTAGCTATCTCAACCCTAATGAGCTGCTGATCAATAAATCGCTGGCCTTTGGTATTTACCCCTGCGTGAACGCCGCTGAGTGCCACCTGTACCTTTCGAAGCAGATGTGGGAAGAGGCCAACCACTTTATGACCTTCGAATATATTATCGAGACCTTCCCGTTTGATCGTGAGGAAATTTATGCCGCTGGCTGGGGTAAAAAATCCCTGGCCGATAAAGCTGCCTTCCAGACCAAGTACGTTACGCGCATGATGGAGGAGCGCCCGGATGTGACGACGCTAGAGGGCAAGAAGGACTTTGTGCGCAACCTGGTGGCCTATAACATCGTGCTGGAAGGGATTTGGTTCTACAGCGGCTTTATGGTGGGGATGAGCTTCCGCCGCCGCAACCTGCTGCGCAACGTCGGCACGTTGCTGGACTGGGTGACGAAGGACGAGAACCTGCACCTGGAGTTTGGCATTAACCTGCTGCTGACGATTCTGCACGAAAACCCGGACTTGCAGACTGAGGAGTTTGCCGATGAAATCCGCAGCTTGATTCTCGAAGCCGTTGAGCTCGAGAAGGCGTATAACAAAGACATGCTGCCGCGCGGCATCCTGGGCCTAAACGCCGACTACGTCAACCAATACGTGATGTATATGACCGACCGGCGACTGGAAGAGCTGGGCTTTGAACCGGAATACAACGTCACCAACCCAGCCAAGTGGATGGCCGCCGCCAACGACACGCTGGAGCTGGTGAACTTCTTCGAGAGCACCAATACGAGTTATGAGGTGAATACGACGAAGTAGCTGCTGGAGTGTGGGCTACGAGAATTTTGCTCCTTCTAGAGTATAAGAATATCGTATCTAGCAGCGTCAATCACTCGCGTTTGGGGTGGTAAGAGCGTACACCAACAGAGGTCGAGCGAAAAACTCGCAAGATGACACTCTTTCAGAAAAAATCAGCCTCGCGCTCGTATAATAATGCTGTATCGCCTGAGGGGCTATTGCCAGACAAGAAAATATCTGGAGGCCAGCAAACAAGCAGGCGGAGAGCCACTGTAGCATAATCTGGCCGGAACATTTTCGGTCTGGTGATAGCCCCTCAGGCAGTATTCTCAGTCCACGACAAGATAGAATAACGCAAGAAAGGAATATAGTCACCATGAACACCCTCACGCAAACCATCCTCGACACAGTGCCAGTTGGTGCACTGGCCACCGTCAACCGCGACCGTACGCCGCTCGTGACGCCGCTGCACTTTGTCCGGGTGGGGGATATGATCGCCTGGCTGTCGGATCAAGAGGCGCGCCACTCGCACAACGCCTTTCGCACTGGGCGGGCAGAGTTTGTGGTGTGGAATGATGCCAAGCAGGCCGTCTACCTCCACACCACAGTGCGCGAAGCCCGCGAGGACGAAGTCGCGGCCATTACCGAGGCATATGCGGCTAAGCTGGGGAACTTCCGCCCACAATGCACGCAGCCGCAGTGGTATGTTGCACCGATTGGCCAGCTGGATGATAATTCCACAACAGAAAATTGGGTGCACTACCTTGCATAAAACGCTATATATAGCGTACAATAGACACTATAACTAAAAAACGGGTAGGGAATAATATATGACGCAGACGACACAAACGACATCACCAACAACCGATCCAGCGACTACGCAGGCGCAGACCACCAAGCCCCAGCTGACGGACGACATGACGCTCGAGGAAAAACTCGATGCCATCGAGCAGGCACTGCTGGCTGCTCAGCAAGTTGCTGTTGACCAAGCAGCGGCGAGTGGCACTCCTGTTATTATGCCAGATCCAGCGGAGCTAACCATGTGCGAGGGCTGCCAATAGGTGGCGCGTATCAATAACCAGCAAAAGACCAGCGATCGGGCTGGTTTTTTGCTGGTATACTGCTTATGGATACATGCTACAATAGAACGCGAGAGGGAGATTGTATGACACAGACACACCAACCAAAGTATATTTTTGTCACCGGTGGGGTACTCTCTGGGGTGGGTAAGGGCATCACGGCGGCCAGTATTGGTGCGGTGCTGCAGGCCAAGGGCTTAACCGTCTCAGTGCAAAAGTGCGACCCGTACCTCAACGTCGATGCTGGGCTACTTAACCCCAAGGAGCATGGCGAGTGCTTCGTGACCAAAGATGGGGCGGAGACCGATCTCGACCTTGGCCACTACGAGCGCTTCTTAGACCTCGAGCTGACCCAGCGCAATGCTACGCTGGCGGGGCGGCTGCTACGTGACTTGATTGCCGATGAGCGGGCCGGGACGTTTGGCGGCCAGACGGTGCAGCTGGTGCCGCACCTCACCCAAGCGATCAAGCGAGCCATCCACCAGGCGGCAGCAGGGCAGGTGCATATTGTGGAGATTGGTGGCACGGTGGGAGATTATGAGGGGCTAAGCTTCGTCGAGGCGATCCGTGAGTTCTCCCTCGAGGTGGGGCGCGAGCACTGTCTCTTCGTCCATGTGGTGTATGTGCCGTTTCTTGCGACGAGCCAGGAATACAAGACGAAGCCAGCCCAGAATGCCATGGCTGACCTGCGTGGCTTTGGTATTATGCCCGATGTGGTGGCAGTCCGCACCGAAGGCAGCATCGCGCCACCGCGTGGCGTGGCGGATAAGATTGCCATTGCCAGTGGGGTGCGGCCAGAGGGGATTATTATGATGCCGAATGTCGATACGGTCTACAAGGTACCCCTGATGGTGGCGCGCGAATTAGGCCCGGTGCTGGCGAGCTTTACTGGCAATATGACGGCACCGGATATGACGCGTTGGCAGCAGCTCGTCCGGCACGATAGCCAGACCTACCGCCGGCGACTGACGATTGGCCTCGTGGCGAAATATGTTGATAATGCCGATACCTATCTCTCTATCACTGAGGCGCTCAAAGCAGCGGCCTGGGCGCACCGCAGCGAGGTGACGATCCAATGGATCAATGCCGAGACAGTGACCGACGCAGCGCTCAGCGCTGTGGATGCGGTGGTGGTGCCTGGTGGCTTTGGCAAGCGCGGGGTGGAAGGGAAGATTGCGGCGGCGAGTTACTGCCTGCAGCACAATGTACCATATCTTGGCATCTGCCTGGGGATGCAGGTCGCGGTGATTGCCGCTGCCCGTCGCGGTGGCTTGGTGCAGGCTGGCAGTGCGGAGTGTGGCGCTGCGCCAGATGATGCTGTTATCTACCTCATGCCTGACCAGCAGGGCAAGCAATCGACCGGTGGGACGATGCGCCTGGGCAACTACCCAGCGGTGCTGCAAGCTGGCTCACGCACTGCCAAAACATATGGCACCACAGAGGTCGTGGAGCGTCACCGCCATCGCTACGAGGTGAATCAAGCGCATCTTGCGGCTATTAACGCGGGCGGGATTGTGGTGTCGGGCACATCGCCCGATGGCAGGCTGGTGGAGTTCGTTGAGGCACCGACCTGCGACTACTTCGTTGCGACTCAGGCTCACCCAGAGTTTGCCTCGCGGCCATTTCGGGCTCATCCACTCTTTGCTAGCTTGGTGCAGGCGGCGCTGGAGCGGCAGAAGCGGACGAAGGGCTAGACGTAGCCTTCTTGCTATGCCCGTTTTTTGTGCTAAAAGTCTTGGTTGGATAGCATCAGAGGCCTTACACTCCATGAGATAAAGCAGTCGAGGGGTTGGTAGTCTTAAGAAGTGGAACTTTGGGGGTGTAGTGCATAGCAGCCTGATGGTATACAAAAGCCCTCACCATCGCCCAAGCTATCCCATCCCATCCCATCCCATCCCATCCCATCCTCTCTTGCCGCATCTGTTGTATACTATAATCATGGAACAGACGATTCGTGATGCAGTATATACTCTTTATCAACAAACACCGCCAGTGGAATTGACGCGGCCAGAGCCGAAGTTTGGCGATTTTGCGACCAACGTCGCACTCAAGCTTGCCAAGCCACT
Organism: uncultured Candidatus Saccharibacteria bacterium; assembly: GCA_938045445.1. GTDB lineage: Bacteria > Patescibacteriota > Saccharimonadia > Saccharimonadales > Saccharimonadaceae > Saccharimonas. Next base: position 79,005 of record CALIMM010000012.1, on the reverse strand, counting down.
GGGCAAGAACCCGCGCGAGATTGCCGAGGAGGTGGCGACGGTGCTGCGCCAGACTGGCCAGTTTTCTGACGTGAGCGTGGCGGGCCCAGGCTTTATCAATCTCCGCCTAAGTGATGAAGCACTGTGGCAGGCGGCCAACACCGCACCGCAGCAGGTCTATGGTGGCATGCGCTACACGCTGGAATATAGCTGCCCCAACGCCTTCAAGGAGTTGCACACTGGCCACTTGTACCAGACAGTGTATGGCGATATATTGGCGCGGATTATTGAGTCGGTCGGCGCGGCGGTAGACCGTGCCAGCTTTGGTGGTGATGTTGGCCTGCACGTTGCTAAGTGCTTGTGGGGGATGCGCCACACGCTAGGCGGCGAGCTACCAGAGAAATTAACAGAGGTAGAGAGCGATGTCTTTGCTCGGGCACGGTGGATTAGCCAGGCTTATGTGATTGGCGCCAAAGCGTACGAAGATAACGACACAGCCAAGCAAGAGATCATCGAGCTCAACAAACTCGTCTACAGCTACCACGAGCATGATGAGCATAATACGCCACTGGCTCAGATCTATTGGACGACGCGCCAGTGGAGTTTGGATTACTTCGATGCCTTCTATACGATGATTCAGGTCGATCATCTCGATTATATTCCTGAGAGTAGTACCGCACCGATTGGCCTCGCCGTGGTGCACGAGCAGCTAGAGCGGGGGAATTTGCAGCGGTCTGAGGGGGCGGTGGTCTTCGTCGGTGACCCAGCTAAGCATCTGCACACCCGCGTCTTTGTCACGTCCAACGGCTTGCCAACGTACGAGACGAAGGACATTGGCGTTATCTGGAAGGAAGTGGCAGACTACCACTTCGACCACCGGATTCTCATCACTGGCAACGACCAAAAGGAGTATATGCGCGTGGTGTATGCTGCGGCAGAGCTCTTCCGGCCTGAGCTAGCCGGGCGGATGACCCACCTGACCAATGGCACGGTGCGCTTTGGTGATGGTAGCAAGATGAGCTCGCGCCTGGGTAATGTAGCCCGCGCGGCCGATGTGCTCACCATCGTCCAGGAGCGCGTGGCGAATCTCACGACAGACCCAGTGGTGCAGCGCCAGGTGGCCTTGGGGGCGATCAAATACGCCTTTGCGAAGTATCGCATGGGCAACGACATTGCCTTTGATATGGACGAGACAGTGAGCCTGCAGGGCAATTCTGGCCCCTACATCCAATACGCTCATGCTCGGGCCTGTAGTATCCTAGCCAAGGCGAGTGCCGAACCTGCCGAGCCGACCGATTGCACTGATGACGAGCGCCTCCTCCTGCGCAAGCTGAGCGAATATCCAGAGGTCGTCGAGAAGGCCGCTCGCGAGTATCTTGTGCATGGCATCTGCCACTACCTCTATGAGCTTGCCCAAGAATTTAACCGCTTCTACGAGAAAAACCGTGTCGTTGGCAGCCCACGCCAGGCCGAGCGCCTGAGCCTGGTGCAGCGCTACCGTGACACCCTGGCTGCTGGCCTTGCTCTACTCGGTATCGAAGCACCGGAGCGGCTGTAGTGGGTGAGCGTACGCCACGTACCGACCCATCTGCTTTGCATGAGCCACTGGCAGCAGAGCTTATGACGCCAAAGCATCGTATTGCAGCACAAAATATCGAGATTGGTCGCGAGCGCTTGCTTGACTCAAAGCAGCTCAAGATTATCGGCGCAGCCTACGAGCAGTCGCCACTGGCCTTTGAAGACGCCACTAATGCAGCAGTTTTGGTGGGGCACTTGGTGCGCCAGACGCTTGAATTTGCACCGACCACAGATGGTACACCGCTTCTTACCGCTGAAAGTATTGCCGAGCGTGAGACAGCTAATTGCTATGGTTATACTATTGTGGCATCGGAGTGCCTCGATCAGATTAAGGGGTTGGAGCACTATATCGGGTATGTTAATCAACATGCCGTGATCATGCTATTTGACCGGCCAAGTCAGCGCTCGTTTTTGCTTGATGTACCTACGAATGAGCTATGCAAAGAGACAACAGAAGCGATAAGTGGAAAAAACCCGCAAGATCAGTTGATGAGTGGTGAGCTTCGCGCAGTGAATTGGCTACAGACAAGCGAACTAGTGAAGAATCTCCCGCCGTCAATCAATCGTGATGCCTTTGTTTCATCTCGCCCATGGTTAAACTTTGCTGATGTTACTAGTCAGCAGTATCGTGATGGTGACACGCGAAACAGTTTGCTACAACTTATCACGCTGCCATCCATCCCTGGGCGTGAGCTGTTGCGCGTTCATTATGATGCAATCATCCATAATCGTCATGAAGAATTTAGTGCTGCATACGAAAGTTTGAGCCAGCTACCAGGCATCTATCCAGATGTTGACCGACGTAATGACTTGAAGGAGGCCGATCGGTTATGTAAGAAGCTTATATCCCAAGGCATGGGCCAACAAGCGATTGAGTTAGCGCAGACTGTCCATGCGAGCCTTTCGCCGGGTGACACGACAGTTAATCGCTTTTTCCTTGGTGATATACTACGCAAAGTAGCGACTGCCACGGGTAGTGTCGAGCTTGTCGAGCAAGCGATACAGACGTACGAGCACCCATTTGTTATCTTTGATGATAATGCAGATAATATCGCGACTCCATCACAACGCCTGTCGCGAGGCTTTAAAGATTTGCAGCGTAATAAAGTCAACAAAGCACGCAAACAAGCTAAGCGAATGAAGCAATAATGAAATAACGACCATAGAACACCACCAACACAAGACCGCTAGCAATTAATGCAGAATATGCTATAATTTAATAAAATAAATGGTTAATAAGGAGAACCTATGGCAGAACGAACAACAACCAAAACCAAAGCAGCTGCTGCAAAGAAGCCTGCTGCACGCCGCACCCCACGCAAGGCTGCCCAAGAAGCTGCAGCCGCTGCCCAAGCTCTAGAGCAGAAAATGAAGAACAGCCACATTGGCGGCTTTGCTGAGTTTATTCGCGAGCAGGGCGTGGGCCTGGCTTTTGGTTTGGCGATTGGTACCGCCGCCGGCGACACGGTCAAAAAATTAGTCCAAGGCTTTATTAGCCCGGTGGTGCAATTCATCGTGGGGTCGCAGAAGGGCCTCGAGGCTGCCAGCACGCATATTGAGATTGCTGGGCGCAGCGCCGACTTCGCGTGGGGAGCCTTCGTAAGCTCGCTGATCACCTTGGTCGCCACAGCGTTTGTCATCTACCTGATCATCCACTTTCTCAAGCTCGACCGCTTGGACAAGAAAAAAGACTAAGCAGGCGAGCAGCCTGCGTAGCGATCAACCACATCCACCCAGGGTGTGGTTTTTCTATGGTGAATAATAAATTTGCACACTGCCCAAATACCTACGTAGCCTGAACACAATAATGAACCATTCGGAAATAACAGGGGTGGGGGAGGATATTTACTCTATAGTTGTGTCTGGAAGTGAGGAGATAGGAGGGTAGGCAAAGAAACCTGAACAAAAAAGTAGTACACCAACTTGCACACCAGTAAAGCTTATGCTTATAACGGTAATAGCTAAGGATGAGCGCTATGCGGTGGACATGTAGTATACTAGAAGCATGAAACCAAGCTTCAAACCAAAACGGATTTTGTGGGTAGACCTTGAGATGACGGGGCTGGACCCTACTACAGATGAGATACTAGAAGTGGCAGCGATTGTGACGGACTGGACTTTTGCCGAGATTGCAACATACGAAGGGGTGGTGCGCCATGATGCGGCTAAGCTCAAACATCTCCTCGATGGCAACGCCAGCTTTTGGGATCAGCACCCGGCGGCGCGGCGTGGACTGGAAGAGCAGAATGCTCAGGGCAAGCCACTGGCAGAGGTCGAGCAGGAGCTGCTGGCGTTTTGCGATGCGCAGTGTGCAGGCGAGGGGCGGATATTGCTCGCGGGAAACTCCATCCACCAAGATCGCCGCTTTATTGATCACTGGTGGCCGCAGCTGGCACAGCGCCTGCACTACCGCATGCTGGATGTGAGCGCCTGGAAGGTGGTGATGGAGGGTAAATACGGCAAGAAATTTGCTAAGCCAGAAGATCACCGCGCGCTGGAGGACATCCGCGGTAGCATTATGGAGCTGCGCTATTATTTGCAAAAGGTCGCTCTGTAATGCCCGAGCTGTGGCGCGATATCACGATTGACACAGCCGAGCAGCGGCGGGCGCTGCTAAGCGAACTGCACCTGCCTGAGCTGCAGGCCCGCATGGTGCGCGAGCATCGCTGGCTGCCACAGGCGATAGAAGGGGAGGCGTGGCTGCTGCTCACGCTGGATATACCATACGTCAGTCGGCACAATGTGAAGTACCATACCATTACCATTTTGCTCAGTAAAACCGAGATTATTACGCTACACCAGGGCGAGCTGGACGATGAACTCATTCAGCGCATTACCGCACTGCGGTCTAGTCACACGACGCCATCGCTTATTCTGGCTACTATTGCGCAATTTTCTATTGAGCAATTTATGCCGCTGCTTAATCATATCGACGATGTGACCGACCAACTGGAAGATACGATGATCCGCACCCCAGACAATCGGCAGCTCCAGCAGCTCTTCGTCTACAAGCGTCAGCTGGCCGACCTGCGCAAGGTGGTGCTCCCCCTGATGAATGTGCTCAATGGTCTGAGCAATGGCCGCTATGCCTTGTTTGATAAAAAATGCGCCGTGTATGTGCGCGATAGCTACGACTACGCCTGGCGCGTCCACGAGCTTATCGATACGATGCGCGACCTTCTCACCAGCGCACTCGACATGTATCTCTCGGTCGTCTCCAACCGCATGAACGATGTGATGAAGCGCCTCACCTTGGTTGCCACTGTCTTTATGCCGGTCTCGTTCTTGACAGGCCTGGGCGGGATGAACTTCGTGCAGCTGCCATTTCGTAGCGACATTGCCTTCTGGCTGATGATTGGCCTGATTGTCCTCATACCACTGGCGATGGTGGGGTATTTTGTGCGGCATAAGTGGTTGTAGTATTATAGTGCTATGACACACAAGCAGCTCGAAGAATTTTTGCTCAGCCTGCCCGGAGCGTGGCTCGACTATCCCTTTGGGGAAGGTATCGCGGTGTACAAGGTAGGGCACAAGGACGTGCCTGGCCAACAGGAGAAGATGTTTGCGCTCATTGCCGAAGGGTCGCAGCCACTGCGCGTCAGCCTCAAATGCGACCCGCAGCTTGCTCGCACTTTGCGCGAGCGATATGAGTCGGTGCAGCCAGGCTACCACCTCAACAAAAAGCATTGGATCACCGTTATTTGTAGCGGCCAGTTGAGTGATGATGAGGTAATTGACCTGGCGCGGCTTAGCTACCGGCTGGTGACGGAGTAGCGTTCATGTATTCTTGAGGGCAATTGCCAGTGTAGGAGCGCTTACGTTGGGTAAGCGTTTTTCTTTTTAGTATGTCATAGAGCAAGACACCGTACTATTCACCACCTCGCGTGGAGGAAAACTCCTGGGACTACGCCATACAGCCATATGTAATTAGATGTTTGTTTTATAGTGCAGCGCATTAACAAAAGCCCGCCAGAGAGGCGAGCTTTTGTCGATAGGGTAGCAGTATATAGCAGTATATTGCTACTTCGTCGAGGTAAAGTTGCTAAACGACTTGGTAGCGGCGTCGAGCGTCTTGCTGTTGGTGGCAACGTAGTCGGCGATGGCTTTGCGGTTGCCACTGGCTGTTTTGAGCTTCTGGAGGTAGCTCTTGAGGATGGACAGCTGGTAGCTCATTTCGCGTGCATAGACGCGGTCGAGTGAGCCGGTGAGGTAAGCATCTTCGAGCGTTTTGGAGAGTTTGTCGGAGTAGGCTTTTTCGGTCTTTTTGGCGTCGCCTGTCAGCTCGGTCTTGATCTTTGCATCCTTGAGCGACGACTTGAGCTCCGTGCCCATGCTACCAAGCGAGGTGGTGAGTGTAGTGTTCATACTTGAGAGCTCATTCTCCGTCAGGCGCGATTGCTGCTCCTTAGTAGCCGCCTGCAGCGTCTCGATGCGCGCCAGGGTGCTCTGGGCTTGCTTGGTGTAGTTGGGCTGGCTATTGACCATCATCATGATAATGGCGAAGGCAAGCAAAAGCACACCGCCAATCAGGCCAAATACCGCAAAGCGGTTAACCTGCACTGGTTGTTGCTTGGGTGCAATCTCGTTGAGGTAATCTACCGGGAAGGAGGTGTCTGGCTCGCTTGCTGCGCCAAGGTCTTCTGCGCCGGTAGCAGCCATGGCAGTGGCGCCGAGTGGCTGCTGTGGGTTGGCATACGCCTGGCCAGTGTAGCCGCCTGCTTGTGGTTGGTAGGGCTGCGCGGCGGGTTGACTTGGGTAAGCGCTCGCATAATTTTGTGATGGGTCTGCGCCAGTGTGTGGACTGGGTGAGTTAGTTGGTTGGGGCGTCGTAGCTGGCGGCTGCTGTAAGGGCTGGGCTGGCTGCTGCTCGGGTTGCGGCACGTAGTGGTATGACTGGCCTGCACCATAGCTCGTGGCTGGTTGGCTGGCTGTTTGGTCGTGTGGCGGCTGATACGGCTGGTAGGGCGTAGCCTGAGGCTGCGGCGATGAAGGGGCGGGCTGCTCTTGATACGGTGACTGGGCTGGTTGGCTCTGCGCTGCCGGATTATATGCACCATAGCCATAATCCTGCGCACCGTGTGACGCCGCTTGGGTAGCATAGTAGGGGACATACGGAGCAGCTGCCGGCGCATTGGGCTGCGGGGGCTGTTGCTCGGGCTGCGGGGCCGAACCATTCGGTTGGGGAGTGTATGGTTGCTGTGGATTCATAGTTACTATAATACCATTTAAACACAACCACTAACAGAGGTAAAGAGCATAATCTCTAACAGAGGTCAGATGGATGAATTATATATAGTATATACCCCTATATACTATATACTCTATACCCCTATATACTATACTAAAATATCATATATTTTGGGCGAGAGATAAGCATATTTCTCTATTGCCATACGTTACCCATCCTGGCTGTTAAACATATGTAATGTGACTACTCGCTGGTGGGGCACGGGGCAAGGTGGATGCAGCAAGCCCGATGAGAGGATGAATAATAAAAGAGGGCAAACACAGTTCGATTGGTCTATGCTCGATGCGCTATACTATACCTATGGATGCCAAAGAAGAGGTGCGGGCGCGATTGAATATAGAGGATGTGGTGGGCGAGTATGTGCAGCTCAAGCGGGCGGGGCGGAGTTACAAAGGCTTGAGCCCCTTTACCAGTGAGCGGACGCCGAGCTTTTTTGTGAGCCCGGAGAAGAATATTTGGCATGACTTTAGTAGCGGGCGGGGCGGCGATGTCTTTAGCTTCATTATGGAAGTAGAGGGGCTGGACTTTCGCCAGGCGCTGGAGCTGCTGGCGCGCAAGGCGGGGGTGGATCTTTCGCGCTATGAGCAGAAGGGTAATCGCGACTTGGCGCGGCGCAAGCAGCGGCTGCTTGAGGCACATCGACTAGCGGCGAATTTTTATCAGCATTGTTTGGTGCGGAGCCAGGATGCGCTGGCCTATGTGTTTCGGACGCGGCGGCTAAGCAAGGCGATTGTCCAGCAGTTTCAGATTGGCTATGCGCCGCGCGATGGTCAGGCTCTGGTAACGTATCTTAAGAAAAAAGGCTTTTCGCTGGCGGAGTTGCGCGAGGCGGGCCTGGTGAACCGCTATGATGGTGACCTCTTTCGCGGGCGGATGATGGTGCCGTTAATGGATGCGGGTGGGCAGGTGATTGGCTTTACGGCGCGCTTGATTGCTGATGTGCCCAATGCACCAAAATACCTCAATACACCCCAGACACTGCTCTATGATAAAGGCCGGCATGTCTTTGGCTTGATGCAGGCCAAGCAGGCGATTCGGGCCCAGGGTTATGCGGTGATTGTCGAGGGTAATATGGATGTGATAAGCAGCCATCAGGCGGGCGAAGCAGCAGTAGTGGCGACGGCGGGCACTGCTATGACGGAGCAGCATATTCGGGCGCTCAAACGACTGGCGGGCGATATCCGCCTGAGCTTTGATGGTGATAAAGCCGGGCAGGCCGCCACAGAGCGAGCGATTGGTTTGGCCGCCCAGGCGGGGGTGGAGCTAAAGGTGGTGTCGCTGCCGGCAGGGGCAAAAGACCCCGATGAGCTCATCCAGCAGCAAGGGGTAGCGGCCTGGCAGCAGGCGATTGCGGCGGCTCAGCCAGCGGTGGATTGGCTCCTGGCGCAGTATCGGCAGCAGCTTGACCTTACCACGGCAGCGGGTAAGCGGCAGTTTACGACGGTCGGGCTGGCGCTTGTTAATCGCTTGGGCGACCCGGTGGAGCGCGAGCACTACCAGCGGCAGATTGCTCAGGCGGTGGGCTCGAGTGTCCAGGCTGTGCAGGCCAAGGCGCAGCAAACAGCACCGGCTGCACCCATCCGCAAGGCCGTTAAGGCGACAGCAGCCGCGCCAAGCAATCGCTATCTCTCACAAGATGATGCGCTTGCACTGGCGATGCTCGATGGGCCGAGCCAGGAATTGTTTGGGCGGATTGACCCACAGCTCTTTGCGGGGGAGGCGCGCCAGGCTTTGGCTCAGTACTATGCAGCGCACCACTCACAGCCTCTCACTACCACGCCGCCAGCATTGCAAAATTTTGACGAGTATATTACAATGGTGCGGGTACGTGCCGACGCTCGGTATGGTGCGTGGAGCGAGACCGATCGCTACTACGAGACCGCCCGGCTTTTGCGGCAAATCGAAACCGAACACAAGCAGCAACACAAACATCATCTCACCACCCAACTGCGCCAAGCAGAAGAGAGCGGCGATACGACTGCCGCCGCCGCTTTGCGCCAGCAACTGAACCAATTAATCAAGGAGATAGCGCGTGGCAACCGACGATAAGGATACCAAGCAAAAAAAACCAGCAACCACAGCTCAGGCAGCGCCACCCGATGCCCAGCCACCGATGATGGATCCAGCCGTCGACGATATGGAGCCCGACCTCGCGGCACTTGAGGAAGAAGACACGCCGGAGGAGATTCTCAACAGCAATCAATACTTTGATGATATTAGCGACGACTCGGTGCGGCTGCACCTGCGCGAGATCGGCAAGATCCCGCTACTGAGTGCTGACGAAGAGGTGGATCTCGCTTATCGCATCAAGCAGGGCGATAAGCGCGCGAAAGACAAAATGGCCGAGGCTAATATGCGCCTGGTGGTAAGCATTGCCAAGCGGTACAGTGGTCGTGGCCTTGATTTTCTCGATCTTATTCAAGAAGGGCACACCGGGCTACTGCGAGCGGTGGAGAAGTTTGACCCAGATAAAGGCTTTAAGTTTAGCACCTATGCCACCTGGTGGATTCGCCAGGCGATCACTCGTGCGATTGCCGACCAAGCGCGCACCATCCGCATCCCCGTCCACATGGTGGAGACGATCAATAAGCTGCTGCGCACCCAGCGCCGCCTCACTCAAGACCTGAACCGCGAACCAACCATCACCGAGCTTGCCAAAGAGCTCGATATGGAGCCGGATAAGGTCGAATATGTGATGAAGATCAAGCAAGACATCAGCAGCCTCGACGCTGGTGTGGGGCGCGATGGCGACGACTCGGAGGAGTCGGTGCTCGGGGACTTTATTGAGGATGAAGATACGGTTAGCCCCGAAGAATCGGCCTCCAATCAGCTCCTCAAGGAGCAGGTGCAAGACATTCTCTCCACCTTGAGTGACCGCGAGCAGAAGATTATTAAAATGCGCTTTGGCCTCGAGAATGGCAAGAGCCACACGCTGGAGGAAGTTGGGCAGGAGTTTGCCGTAACGCGCGAGCGCATCCGCCAGATTGAGGCCAAAGCCCTGGCCAAGCTGCGCAAACACAAGGATGCCAAGAAGCTGTACGAGTATTTGCAGCAGTAGGGGATAGTGCACAAGAACAATCGGCATACAGTATGTATGTCGATTTTTTGGATAAATTGCTCACAAAGTCGTTGCTGTATGGTTTTTGGTGAGGCTTCTGGTAAAGCTTCTGTATATAAGGCTATTTACTTTGCTGTGAGGGTAAAACCTCTCGAATACCCACTCCTAACTATCGCTACCAAGAAATAGAGATCATGATTGTGGAGAGGTGAATACAAAAACCCTAAAAATGCAGAAGGTACTCCCAAAATACTTTATATAAAAATACCCAGTAGTATGCTGGGTATTTTTATATCGAAGCAAGTGGCTTAGTAGTAATAATAGTACCACCAAGATGGCTTGGACAATACACCAACAAACACAAGTATCCAGAAAAGCCAGATAAGACACCAGCAGACTGACCCAAAGATGCCCCAGCCCAGACTAACGTTACCCCACGTTGTAGACATACCGGCTTCCTTAGACTTATTGCGCGAAATAATGCCAAGGAGAATACCACCGATAGAGATACCAAAGAAGCTCAAGACGCATCCAATAACACCCAGTGTCTCACCAGGGTTGTCATAATGAACAGGAGGATAGGCATATGGTGTTGGCTGTGGCTGAATAGCTGGCTGTGGCACTGGTGCAACTGGCTGCTGGTAGGGTTGTTGATATTGATATGTCTGTTGCGGCTGCGGCTGTGGTTGGGCCACCGGCTGTGGCTGCACGGCTGGTTGTGGTTGTGGTTGTGGTGCTGGCTGCGGTGTGGCAGGCTGCTGGGGCGTTGGCTGGTTGTTCATAGACTCCTCGTATTAGGCTATTATCGTAGTGTGCATTTGCCTTACACACACGTGATTTGTGGGAGAATTATAGCAGAGGAAGGGTATTGTGTCAATTATCTGATGATTTATATACCCTACCGGGGTATTTTACATCCAACCAATTTCTTGGCAGAGGGCGTCGACTTGTTGGTGGAGCTCGGTGAGATCGTGGCTGTTGGAGATGAAGTGGTCGGCAATGGCGATGGGGCCACCCTTCTCAATATCCTCAATCTCCGACCAGTCGCGGGCGATTGCTTCCTGCGCGGTAAAGGGCCGCTCGGGCCGCTGAGCGAGGCGGCGGTGACGGAGCTGCTTGGGCGCAACAATGGCCGCCACAACGAGCTCACCTGGGAAGTGGTGGGTGAGATACTTGTACTCCGTCCAAGAGTAGAGGCCGTCAAAGAGGATGTGGCGCTGCCCAGCGGCGGCGAGGCGTTGCATCTGCTCGGCAGCAGTGCGGATGATGATGTCTTTGCCAGCCTCTTCGCGCCAGGCTTTGCGAAATTCGGCCTGCGACTGCGGGGTGATGGCGATGCCGCGGCGGCGCATTTCGTCGTAGAGGATGCCACCAGCGTAGACCTTGGGGATGCCAAGGCGTGCGACGTGATTGACTGCCTCGCTCTTGCCCGCGCCTGAGAGGCCGACGAAGGCAAGAATTGTCGTCGGATGAGATGGATGATTCATATCCCTAGTATAGCAGATAATGATGCTTATGGTTGGCGATGCGGTGAATGATACAATAAAAATAGGATGAAAGAGCGGCCAGCGGCATCGCCACCACCAGAGCAACCCCGACGCTATGCGCCAACTGACCTTGCGTTGCGCATCTTCTATTTGCGGATGCGGGTGCGGCAGCAAAAGGGAGCGGCACTCCCACCGCAATGGATGCACAAGGCTGCGTGCAGCCCCGCCACGAGCGAAGAATATTTTAGTGATAATCCAGAGATCAAGGCAACGGCGCTGCAGCGCTGCATTGGCTGTGCAGTGATCGATATCTGCGCGGTGTATGCAATGAGGGAGAATATGCCGACTGGTATCTGTGCTGGCCTGACGGCGAAGCAGCGCAAGCAACTGATGGATAGTCCAACGCCAACCGACCTCCCCAACCAATCCACCGCTCTCACCACTGCGATGCATCACGCTATCCAGGCAAATGACACACCCAAAGCACGCATTGCCTGGGCAGAGCAGTGCATGGCCGAGCGGCGGCATATTGGGCACATTCCCGCACCGCAGGCTTTTGCTCGCTTGGCGCTGTGTATCGATGCTGAGACAGGGCAGCGGCTAGAACCCGAGCGGCGCGAAGATTGTGCTGAGTGCCCAGTAGCAGCTGAGTGTTTGCTCTTTGCACTGCGGGGCTACCAGCGCATCATTCCTACTGGCAATATACGGGGTGGCACAGCCGAGGCCGATCGCCAACAGTGGGGCGCACCCAAACCCAAGCGGCGGCACGTTCGCCGGCGCTGAGCAATGGGGGGGTAGGGTGATAAGCAGCGCACTACTCTGCTTATGCTTGGCAAAATAACAGGCGTGTGGAATAATGCAGAAGCTAACGTTATTTTTATAGCAAAAGAGTAAACATCTATGAAATGCGAACAACCAAGAAAGCCAACACCTGCCACACAGGCAATGCGAGAACGAATGAAGAGCGATGGTGTAAGTCCTGCGCGATATGTTGCAGAGCAGCTGCTCCGGGGAAAGAAAGTACCAGATATGTCGGAGTGGATTGCCTTAGCGGCGTGTGGCTCACAAGGTGCGTTCAATTTTGACCTCGATATCCCTAGCCCTGATGCAGACAAACCAGAGTATTCTCGGAAGGCCGATATCGCTCGGCGAGCACAGTTTGCAAAGCAGGTGTGTAGTATGTGCTCGGCGCAGTATGAGTGTCTAGCAAGTCAGTTAGGTCGCACAATGAGGGGTGAGCAGGATGATGATAGTTTGATTGTTGGTGGCACAACGAAGAGACAGCGCGAAGCAGCGCGTCGGTGGGCAGGGCAAGTCAAAAAAGCCCAAGCCTCAGACGGTCTGTGATAAAACACCAACCTATACACTCGCACAAACAATACGTTTTATAGCAAAATAGCACCCCTCTTAGCACGTAGCAAGGGGTGCTATTGAGTGGTAGAGGTGCGGCGATGTGGGTGTGGTGTGCCTTGCGACGCAACGCCGTGTTTTATCCTGCAAGACACCGCTCATGCTATAACAATTGAAAAATCCGACAAAACGTGTACACTTATACATAACGTATGGGTATATAAGCACACATGTGTGCAGACTGAGGAGAATAATAGTGCAGCGACAAGGTGGGCTGGTGTATGGAGTAGTGAGTGTCCTTGTTGCGGGTGCTGTGTCGGTGATGTTTGGTGGGGTTGCTCAGGCGCAGCAGTGGCAGATGGTGTATAACGAGGAGTTTACGACGCCACTGTCGAATTGGAAGGTTCTTCAGCAAAATAAAGATAATTATGGCAAGGAGCATTTGGCATATAGCGCCAATAACGTTGCGGTGACGAACGGCGCTTTGCAGATTACCACCCGGCGTCACTGTGTGTCGAGTGTGGCTGAGCCACTGGGCGATAGTAATGCGAGCCAAGAGCCGTGCCCGTCTGGCAAGATGACACGCTACCAGAGTGGGCGAGTGGAGTCGGGTCGGGTGCTCGATGGGCATAAACCATTCCGCGTGGAGGTACGAGCGAAGATTAATTGGAATGGTGAGAATGGGACGCGCCCAGCTATTTGGCTGCGCAATAGTGTGACGCTTGCCAACTGCAGTAACAACAAGCAAGCGAATGACCCCTATGGTGAGCTCGACATGCTGGAGTGGTATTCATGGACACCGACCTACACATGGTCGACGACGCATATTCGCTGCTACCACAGCCCATCATCGCAGATATGGAAGACGAAGGGGTTAGGGCATAGCCGAGAGAACCTCATACCATCCCCAGTGACATTGGCGAACAACTGGCATGTCTGGGCGACGGAATACGATGGTGAGACGGTCAAATTCTTCGTTGATAACCAGCCGGTGCTGGTGTATAACTATCGAGCGGGCGATGAGAAGAGTCATCCAACCACTCGAGTTCCGGCAGAAAAACCAGCAAAAATGGGCATGGATGCGGGCCAATTCAAGCAGGTTTTTGACGATACGTGGTATGTTATTCTCAACGATTATGTGGAGTGGAAGAGTGAGGAGCACCCGCCCGACTCATCGAAGAAGTTTGCCAACCAAACCTTCCTTATCGACTACGTCAAGATATACCAAAGCGGTACTCCGACTACTGGCGAAAAACCACCGGCTACTCCACCAGAGAAAAAGGACGACAAGAAAGATAAAAAGCCGGGCACCAAACGGATGACGGTGAAGAAGAAAAAGGATGCGTTTACTGCGCAGGGTCCGCTAGCCGAGCTGATGAGCAACTTTGTGCCAGCACTGCTGATTAGCCTGTGCTTGCTACTCATCGCACTGGCTGGCTGGCTGGTATGGTGGCTGCGCCGCCGCCGGCATCGCGCTCAACCAACGCCGTAGTGCAGAGGGTAATCAACAAAGGAGAGGTGCAGCTGCAAGATGCTTCCATACCGCACCGTGCCGCACCAATGCTATACTAGAACTATGATGAAGCGCCTCGTGATTATTGATGGCAAAAGTGTGTTCTACCGTGGGTACTATGCCATGCCCAACCTTTCGACGGCCGATGGGACGCCAACCGGCGGGGTGTATGGTTTTGCGGCGCTGAGCCTGGAGCTGATCAAGCGCCTCCAGCCAGACTACGTGTGTGTGGCGTGGGACAAGCCCAAGACGAATATCCGCCGCCGTCTTGCCATTTACGACCAATACAAGGCTGGTCGCAAGCCCGCTCCGCCAGATTTTTACGCCCAGATACCACTGCTCCACGAGCTTTTGCAGGCGTTTGGTTGGCCGCTGTATGAGTTTGATGACTATGAGGCAGACGATATTATGGCGACGCTCGACGCCCAGGCCGAGCAGGAGGGGGATATCGAGACGTATCTCATCACGAGCGATCTTGATGCTTTGCAAATACTTGACCAAAATACCTATCTCTATGCCCTCAAGAAAGGCTTGACCAACATCGATAAATTCGACATTCCCGCTTTCGAGCAGCGCTATGGTATTCGGATTGGCCAGTTCCTCGACTTCAAGAGCCTCAAGGGCGATGCGTCGGATAATATCCCCGGTGTGCCGGGGGTTGGGGAGAAGACGGCGGTTAAGCTGCTGCAGCAATTCGACACGCTTGACAACCTCTATGATAATCTCTGGCAGGTCAAAGATACCTTGCGGCGCAAGCTGGAGCAGGGCAAAGACTCAGCCTACATGAGCCGCGAGCTAGCCCGGCTGTATACCGATGCACCAGTGACGCTTGATCGAGCAGCGATGGCAATGGATAACTGTGACCCAGCGGCGGTGCGGGCGATGTTGCGGCGGCTGGAGTTTCGTAGCTTGCTGCGCCAATTGCCGCCGCAGATGCAAGCGGCAGAGAGTGCTCAGCCACCCGATACACCAGTGGTGCAGCATGCGACTGAGCTGCCTGCTCACCAGGCTAAGGCACTCTTCCTGATGGCCAAGGAGTTGCTGGTCTGGCCAGTCGAGGGCGGTGTGTGGGTGAGCCACGAGCGAGGTAAGGCAGCCCGCCTGAGCTGGCGTGATGCGATTGATGTTATTCCGCATGTGCCAATTGTCGGGCACCGCACGAAGGAATTATTGCGCCAATTGCTGGCCCGTGGGGTGCAGCAATTACCAGTGGTGAGGCATGATACCGCCCAGGGGTCGTTCTTGCTCAATCCCCTGCGCACGTCGCGGGCGCTGGCTGATCTCGCGGGGCTAGAGTCACTCGACGACCCACGCCTGGCCATTAGCGCGCTGTGGGCAGTGTACGACGAGCAAGCTCAGGCGCTTGATGCGCTGCCCGAGCTTGCCCGGGTGGCACGGACGATGGACTTTCCGCTCATCCCTGTGCTGGCGCGGATGGAGTGGCGCGGTATCCGGCTCGATAGTCGCACACTTGCGGCGATGCAGCGCACCCTCAGCAGCGAGATCGCCGAGTTGCAGCAGCAAATCTATAGCATGGTGGGGTATGAGCTAAATATCGGCAGCCCGGCCCAACTGGCCGAGGCACTCTTTGTCAAGCTCCAGCTGCCAACAGCGGGCATTAAGAAGGGCAAGACGGGTTACTCGACTGGCCAGAAGGAGCTGGATAAGCTCCGGCCGCATCACCCGATTATTGGGCTAGTGGAGCGCTACCGCGAGCTGACGAAGCTGCAAAACACGTATGTCGAAGCGCTGCCGCAGCTAACCGACGACGCAGGCTATATCCACACTACTTTCAACCAAGATGTGGTGGCGACGGGCCGGCTCAGTAGTACCGACCCAAATTTGCAAAACATCCCGATTCGCAGCGAGCTGGGGCGGCACGTTCGCGATGCCTTTGTGCCAGCGCCGGGTAATGTATTTGTCAATGCCGACTATTCGCAGTTTGAGCTGCGCCTGGCGGCGGTGCTGTCGGGGGAGGAGGCGATGATTCGCGATTTTAATACCGATATTGATATCCACGCGAACACGGCCGCCCAGGTGTATGGGGTACCACTCGACGTGGTGACAAAGGAGCAGCGCCGCCGGGCCAAGGTGGTGAACTTTGGGGTGCTCTATGGGATGAGCCAGCATGGCCTGGCCGCCGCCGCGCAGATGAGTTATGCCGAGGCGCAGCACTTCATCGATGAATACTACCGCCTTCGGCCTAAGCTCAAGGCCTATATGGCGCAGACCATCCAGCAGGCGCATGATGCGGGCTTTGTCCAGACGCTGTTTGGCCGCCGCCGCTGGACGCCGGATGTTGTGTCGCGTAACTTTGCGGTGCGCAGCGCTGCCGAGCGAGCGGCTGCCAATATGCCGATCCAAGGCACCGAGGCCGACCTCATGAAGCTCGCCATGCTAGCGGTGGAAGACAAGCTGGCCCAAGCTGGAGAGCAGCTAGCCGACGGCGATGGCCAGCCGCTGGGCTGGCAGGTGGTGCAGATCCACGATAGCATTATGGTAGAGTGTCCGCGCGCCCATGCCGAGCAGGTGAGCCACATCCTACGCGAGACAATGGAAAATATCTACCCTCAGCTTGGCGTTAAGCTCAAGGTCGATGTCTCGATTGGTGATAATTGGGGACAGGTCTAAGAACACCAATCGAACAGAGGTCAGACTATAGACAAAGTATCGAGAGTGGTGTATAATCTGGGCCATCACAAGCAAAACAGAATAGAGGTTGGGCATGGCACAGCGTGAAGTAGTATATCCATCATTTTCTAATGGTGAAGAGCGGGCTGGCGTTGAGCTGCCTAACCCAAATGAGCTACCGGAGTACGTTGATAGCGTAGACCACTACACCCCCGAGCAACTTCCCACTAGCTACGACGCTATGCGCAGTGCTATCATCGAAGCGGCCCAGGCGAGTGGTGAGCTGCAGCCCCTGACTGAGGCGGAGATGGAGCGGCGCGCGCAGCAGGAGGCAAAGGTTGAGCATCTCTTGCGAGAAGCAAGACGGGCTGAGATTTATGCACAAAACCTGTCTGTGGAAGAGACCTGCGCTGCGCTGCAAAAGCTAGAGCAAAAAACAGTGCCGACTTTTGGCTTTTTGCATAGTCCACAGGGGGATATGGTTGCAATTGACCACTCTCGGTTTGGCTCGATGGATCTGGCCGATTGGCGAGTGGTCTGCTGTGATGTGGGTGGTGAGCCGTATGAGGTGCGAGTGATCAATGCATACCAATATACGACAGAGACACATGAGAAGCTGGCTGAAATGGGCATCTTGCCCGCAGCGGCCGATGCACGTATCGTCGTGACTACAGAGGCAGAGCAGGGTGGTGAGGCAGTGTATCATATCGATTGCTACGGTGATGAATCACGAATTGTAACGGGCAAAATACTCAGCCCTCACGCAGCAAACAGCGAACCAACAGTGTATTTGAATGAGTGGGGTAGTAAAGATGCTGCCCAAGCGGGTGCGAGTAAAACTCAGCATGATCCTGCTCGCCATGATGACAAAGACACACTTGTCCGCGCGGCCTAGCGGACGGACTACACATCTACTCTCCCGCTCTGTATGCGCACAGTGGCTCGGTATAAAAAGCGCTAGGCTATGCTGGCTTGACTTTTCTTGCGGGAGGTTCTATTGTGTAACAAACGAATAACAATACACTCACGGAGATACCCCTTATGACCTTAATGCCACCAAACGGTAGAGATTTGAGCCCAGATCAGCGAGCGACGCTCGAGATGAAGCCGCACCGCAAAGGATATGACAAAACAGCCACGCAGCAACAAGCCGAAAATGAAGCTGCTGTTAATAGTCTCTACGCTGGCCTTGGTGGCAACAGCGCGCCCAGCGGCACTACCTTCGACAAAATAGACGCCACTACACCAGACGCCACCACGCCAGAGAATAGCGACCCCGACCCGCGGATGGATGACCTTGCCGCGCAGGTGAATGCGCTGTATAAACCACACAACGAGGCTGAAGCGATCGTTGCTGGTGTATATGACGACCTAAACAACAAGACTGACCCTGAAGTGGCTGATGATATTGAGCGCGATACACCCCTACCAGAGCAGGAGCCACCAACGGATGAAGAGGAAGACAACAAAGGCACGCACTTCTTCTCAAACAACCCTGCCATCAACACTGTGAGTGTGACGAAGAAACTCGATGGTGACACAGCAGAAACATTACGCCAAGCCAATGGTGGCTCGACACTTGGTGCTCGAGAGGAAGTAGGTAATCTTGTCAAGACAATCAACGATCAGCCAACGAGGAATCAGTTTGAAAAACAAAAAACAGCTACAACTGCAGCAGTTGAGAACGCTGGCTTTAATGTTGATGACAAGACAGAAGCACGTGTTAATAAACTGACGACTGTTGCAGCGATTGATGCAGCGGTGGAAGAGCAAAAAACGGGCACCGACACAATGAACGAGCAAAACGCACGTGATCATGGCAAATTGCTGAACCACCACGAGTCGTACGAGCTAGTGTGTGCTGCACTGGGCGAAGAGCTGCTCGATAGTGTGAAGAATGGTGAGATGACCTTTGATGATATAAAGCAGGCTGACCCAGGGATTGCGCAGCGGGTAAGCAACTATAATAATGGCATCTTCACCGCTCATGACGCAGCAGCCAGTGATGCTACGA
Source organism: uncultured Candidatus Saccharibacteria bacterium (assembly GCA_938045445.1). GTDB lineage: Bacteria > Patescibacteriota > Saccharimonadia > Saccharimonadales > Saccharimonadaceae > Saccharimonas. Next base: position 60,147 of record CALIMM010000012.1, on the reverse strand, counting down.
TTGATGACCTTGCGATGATAGGGGATCTCATTAACCACTCACCAGCCATGCAGGAGCTCATCCGCAACAAGGACAAAGCAAAGCAGCAAACCGAAGAGCAGCCCGCCACGCACAATGCTCGGCCTCATACGCCGAATAAATACAACAAGAATACGGGCAACATGCCTACGCAAAACCACTCAAATGTATTTGAGAGCTCGTATCGTCGCTCCTTTGCCAAGAAGCCCGAAAATGCGCCAACTCAAAAGAACACAAAGACGACTAGCACGTTTCTCGGCAGTGGGCAGCGTGTCAGTTGGTACTAACTTGTGTAGTGGGTGTTAGTTGGTACTTGCGGCATAATCACAGGGATTTTTCCGCATTATACTCTCGGATCTATTGAGTTTTCGTAGGCTTTGTGGTATTGTACTCTCATGTATAAAGGCGAGCGGCCAAAAGTTTTTCCGATTATTGTCACTATCTTGGTGATTTCGTTGGTGGTGGCAGCGGTGGCGTCGGTCATCCGTATGGTGGCAACTCGCCAGGAGACGAACAACACCAATACACGGCAATCGACCGAGAGCTTCTACGACCAAGTGGTGGCGCACAACGCGACCAACAGTGTCCGCTGGACGGTGCGTGGGCCAATTGTGGCAGATGAGACCTTCCGCTCGTACCAGATCGAGATTTCGCCCAATAAGCGGACGTATACGGTGTATCAGGGCTACTTAGACAAGCAGCTCGACCGCAAGGAGTTTGAGAACAACCAGCAGGCCTATGAGCAGCTCGTGTATGCCCTCAGCAAGGCGCAGATCCAAGACACGCGCACGGTGGATGATGACGACGTGCGTGGAGTGTGTGCCACTGGTGGGCGGCTCTACACCTTCGAGACGATGGATAGCGGCGTGACGAAGACGCGCATCTGGACGTCGAGCTGCCAAGGTTCACCCGGCTCGATGAAGGCCGATGTACCCAAGATCCATGCGCTCTTTGCCAACCAGATCCCTGGCTTTGCACCGATGTTTGATAAGACGCAATAAAAAGGCGCTGCGTGGCTGACGTCTAGGGTTCGAGTAGCCCTGGCAATCTTATGCTGCTTCGTTTTATATTCCTATCGAGTGGAATACTATACAGGTCGGGCTTGTATGTCGGCCTTGTGTGCTAGGCTAAAAAGAGATTATGACAATCTGATTTCATACTCCATTGGGCGCAGTGATAGGGAAGAAGAGCTCATGCTAGCCACACCCCACCGCCAATGGTATAATCGAGCGTATGATTCGTGCAGTGATTTTTGATTGTTTTGGCGTGCTCTATGGTGGGAGCATCGAGGTGCTGATGGCGCAGTGCCCGCCGGATCGCCGGGCTGAGCTGGAGGATATTAACAAGCAGTCGGACTATGGCTACATCTCGCGGCAGGAGTTTATTACAGAGGTGGCACGGCTCTCGGAGCAGACGCCAGCTCAGATAGCGGCGTTGCTCGAGCAGGTGCATGTGCGCAATAGCGAGCTCATTGCCATGATTCACACGCTGCGCCAGCACCACCCAGCCATCAAGGTGGGGCTGCTGAGTAATGTGGGGAGTGATACGATCGAGCGACTGTTTACTCCTGATGAGCTGCGCGAGCTCTTTGATGCTGTAGTGCTCTCGTATGCCGAGCACGTTGCCAAGCCAAGCCGCGAAGCCTTCGAGCTGGCGGCAGATCGGCTTGGTGTGCTGCCTGGCCAGTGTGTGATGATCGACGACCGGCTGGACAACTGCTCTGGGGCTGAAGCTGCTGGCATGCGTGCTATCCTCCACACAGCCAATAGCCGCACAATGGCCGAGCTTGAGGAGCTGGTGGGGGAGCGATAGTCCATGCCTGAGCTTCCTGAAGTTGAGACGATTCGTGCGAGCTTAGCTCGCTTGGTGGTGGGGAAGCAGGTTGTGGCAAGCACGGTGTATGACTCACCCAAGAGCTTCCCCAACGACCCTGCGGCGGTGGCGCACTTCCTGCATGGTGCGACCATCACGGCGGTGGAGCGCCGCGCTAAGGTGCTGCTGATTCGCCTGAGCACCAATTACACACTGGTAGTGCACCTGAAAATGACGGGCCAGCTGCTCTTTGTTGGAGAGGAGCGCTGGGGTGGTGGCCACCCAAACGATAGCTTTCTCCATGAACTGCCCGACCGCTTAACGCGGGTAGCGCTAACCTTTGCGGATGGCGCGCATTTATACTTTAATGACCTGCGCAAATTTGGCTGGATGAAGCTCTATCCTACACCAGAGGTGGTGCAGCTGCCTTTTATGCAAAAAGTCGGGCCCGAGCCGCTCGACCCGCATACTACGGCGGCGCAGTTCATTACGCGCATCCGTCGGCGCAATGGTACGACCATGAAGGCGGCTATCCTTGACCAAACGACCATCGCTGGCGTGGGGAATATCTATGCCGATGAATCGCTGTGGATGACGCAGCTCCACCCCGCCACACGGGTGCGCATGGTGGATGATGAGCAGCTTGCCGCGCTCTTTGCCCATATTCGGCAGGTGCTGCAGCTGAGCATCGACAAGGGTGGCAGCACCGACCGCAACTACGTCGATGCTGAGGGTAACAAGGGGAGTTACCTAGCCTTTGCACAGGTGTTTCGCCGTGAGGGGCAGCCCTGCCCGCGCCACCCCGACGTAGAGATTATAAAGATTCGCGTGGCAGGCCGTGGGACGCACATTTGCCCGGTGTGCCAAGTGGAAGTGAGGGAGTAGCTCATGCTTTATCTCATCGTGGGGAAGAATAGCTACGTAGCAGAGCAAGAGCTGGCGAAGATTACCCAGCATGCGCCAGTGCCAGCAGAACACATCGATACTCAGCAGCTTGATGCGGCAGGCTTGGCGGAGTTGGTGCGCGGCGTGTCGCTCTTTGCGGCGCAGCGGCTCATTGTGCTGCGACACCTGTCTGAGCGTCCAGACCTCTGGGAGCAGCTTGGCCAGTGGGCACATGATATCCCTGACGAGACGACGCTTGTGCTGGTAGAGCCAGGGCTAGATAAGCGCACCAAAACGTATAAAGCACTGTGCAAAGCCGCGACTATTATCGCTGCTGATCCACTGACCGACCGGCAGCGTCCTGCCGCCGAGCGGTGGCTGCGCCAGCTCGCCAATGCACGCGGCGTGTCGCTGAGCCCAGCGCATGTGCGCAGCATGGTGGAGCGAGCTCTGGTGCCGGATGAAAAGGGATATGGCGGGTCGATCGACCAGCTGCAGCTGGCACACGCCATCGATGCGCTGGCTCAGCTCGAAACCGTTACTGATGATGCAATTGCCACCGTGTTACCACCGGCCCGTGAGTTCTCGGTCTTTGATGTCGTAACTCTCGCAGTAGAGCGCCGAGGCCCAGCCCTGCGCGCTGCCCTAGACGAGCTGCGCCTGAGCCACGACCCATACCAAACCGCGGCGCTCATCTGGGCGCAGTGGGCTCAGCTGGCGGCGATTGCATGCTATGGCGAGGCAGGGGAGGCGGAGATTGCGCGCGAGCTCTCACTTCACCCCTACGTCGTCAAAAAAACCAAGCCGCTCACCAGGCAGGTCGCGCCAGCTGATATCCGCACCCTCACCCAGCGGGCTGCTCAGCTTGATGCCGACATGAAGACAACGGGCATACCACCGTGGGATGCAGTAGAGAGCTTTTTGTTTGCGGTGGCGGGGCGGTAGGGTGTAGCTATCTCACGATAATTGTTATGGGATGGTAGCGTGTAATCGATATTCTCTTCTGTGGTAGCTCTTTACAAATCCTGCGCCATGCCTTATAATGAGCGCTTGATTGTAGTACTAACCCATAATAATAAGCGATAGAGGAAATTAATGCCCATCATCAAATCAGCTGTCAAACGCATGAAGCAAACGGCTACTCGCCGCCAGCGCAACATTGCTACCAAGCGCGCCATCAAGGCCAGCACCAAGGCCTTTGCTGCCGAGCCAAGCGCTGCCGCCCTGAGCCAGGCCCAGAGCGAGCTCGACAAAGCCGTCAAGAAGGGTTTGCTCAAGAAAAACACCGCCAGCCGCCGCAAAGCATCGCTCGCCAAGGCTGCCAAGGCTGCTGGCGTCAAGCTTGCGTAAAGCAATAGGCACGAGAGCATATACAAAAACACCTCGAGTGAGGTGTTTTTCTTTGCTATACTTCGCATACCTACCTCTGTTAATCGCGACTCGCCATTGACGAAACGAAATTACTTATGGTAGGATAGATGGAGTTTTGGGTAAGGCAAAAGTAGGAGCTATGGACGAGATAAAGGTGCGGCAACAAATCATCGACAAACTAGGTGAGAGTAATAATATTTTGGTGGCGGTCAACGCCCACCCCACGGTAGATGAGCTGAGTGCAGCACTGGGGTTGACGCTTTTGCTCAACAAGCTCGACAAGCACGCCACAGCCGTCTTTAGCGGGGATGTACCAACGGCAGTGGGCTTCTTGGAGCCAGAGCGTACCTTTGAGAGCACGGTGGATAGTCTGCGAGATTTCATCATTGCCCTTGATAAGGAAAAGGCCGACCATTTGCGCTACAAGCTCGATGGCGACCTCGTCAAGATTTTCATCACGCCGTATCGCGCAACGATTAGCCAGAGTGATTTGGAATTTAGCCAGGGTGATTACAATGTGCAGTTCGTCGTGACGATCGGTGTGCGCAGCGAGGATGACCTCGACCCAGCGCTCAAAGGGCATGGCCGTATTCTGCGCGAGTCGCCAGTGGCAGCGCTGCACATTGATGCGCCAGGTACGCTGGGCAATATCGTCTGGACGGATCCTCAGGCCAGCAGCTATAGTGAGCTCGCGGCCAGCCTCGCTCAGGGCTTTGATAGTACGGATGATGAGCAGCCGCTCCTCGACAAGCATATTGCCACAGCCTTTTTGACCGGTATTGTAGCGGCCACCGAGCGCTTTAGCAACGAAAAGACCACCTCGCGTGTTATGACCCTCGCCGCACAACTGATGAGTGCTGGCGGCGACCAACAGCTGATTGCGGCCAAGCTCGCCGAGGCCAAGCAGCTGGCTGCAGGCCCAATGCCTGCCAAGCCGGCTAGTAAGAAGCCTGCTCAGGCAAATAACAAAGACAAGTCACTCGTTATCTCGCACAACGCTGAGGCTGGAAAAAAAAAGTTAAGCCAGACCGATGCTGACGAAGCTGAGCTAGCCCAGCAACTAGCCAAAAATAATCCACAGCCCGAGCCCGCGCCAGCCCCACGGCGCTCATCGGGGCGCAACAGCAGTGCTGAGCCATGGCGTCAGCCCATCGAGACGCCGCTAAGTGAGCCGAGCCTAGGTGGCACACTCAATGCTACGACCAAGCAAGCGGCCGACGACAAACGCCGCGAGCGTGAGAATGGCCGCAACAAGACCATCCTCTCGCACAAGGGTGGGCGCTACCTCGACAGTGACGACACACCAGGTAGCCAAGCACCGCTCAATGCCGCGACGGCAGCGCTCGACCATGAGCCAACTGTCCCCAATGTCAATGACATGCCACGTGTGCCGATGGCTCACAACGACGATATCCTTCCGCCACCAACGGGCAAAGAAACCCTGGCCGATCTCGACGCCAAGCACCGAGCTGCACCAGCTGATGATGCCGAAGGGCCGGCTCTGCCGCCACTGCCACCAATGCCAGATTTTTCTAGCTTGCCACCATTGCCACCAGGCGTGCCACCGCTGCCTGGGCCCGATGCTGATAACCCCATGGCCCAGCTTGATGCTGCACTCCAGTCTGAGGCTAAGGCCAAGAAAGACCAAGCCAACCCATCGCAATTCCACGTACCGGAGAAGTAGGGGCTACTGGCTTTTACCGCTACATGAGAAATGACACGATAAACCGGCCATGATTTGGCCGGTTTTTGGTAGAGGAGGGGTGAAACCGGAAGATCATAAGATTTGTATATGTAGATTTCTTGACAGCCCAGAGAGAGAGAGAGTTATTATATAGTCCATTATGGACAGCAGCAAACCCAATCTACTTAAAAACTATAACGTTACAGGCGTCCAGCAAGAAGCATACAAGAGGGACGCAGAGCGGCAACGACTCATTGCTCTCTTGGATGTTCTTGATAAGCCTGATGCAACAGAAGAGGTTGATGTACATGCTCGAGGTACTGCTAATATTACTACCGTCAGTGCGAGTCTTAACAGATTGGGTATTTATATTAATCGCAGTGCTCACACACAAGCTCGTTTATTTGAACCACACCAAATATATACGACAGAGATGGGAGAAGAAAACATCGACCTTGCGACATCTGTTGTTGCATTTGAGTCGGAGGGCACTGCGGGTGAGGGCTGCGATGGCGTACTTATACTATTCAAGCTCTCTGGTGCGATGGCAGGAGAGGCGCAAGCGGCATCAACAGCACGCGACCTGAAATTTGGCTATAATTGCTCGTATGGTGGTCTTGCAACCAAGGATGGCATAACTTGGCTTAAGTTTGAGGGAGACAAATTTGTGCTAAGAACCAAACAGCTATCCTATGACGATCCATCGCACTACGATGAAATTCTTGAGTTGACCGAAGAGCTTAATGCGTTTATGCAGGTGAGACAGGGTGAGCATAATCACCACAAAGGACAATCTTTCACACCAGCAGGAAGTATCGAAGCCTAGGTAGCCCAAAAGACCAGCCCCTCGCGGCTGGTTTTTTGCTCCGTCATGCTATACTAACCACATGACGCACCAAACATCTGATTCATCATACAACCGCATTCTCCACATCGACAAGCCAGCTGGTATGACGAGCTTTGGGGTGGTGGCGCGGGTGCGGCGGGTGCTGAGCCAGCAGGCTGGCAAGAAGGTGAAGGTGGGGCACTGTGGTACACTTGACCCCTTTGCGACGGGCCTTTTGCTGCTGGTGACGGGAGCGGAGTGCCGCAATGCCATGCGCTATACCAAGCTCGACAAGACGTACGAAGCGACGATCATCCTGGGCCAAACCAGCACCACAGGCGACCCAGAAGGGGAGATAGCGCCGTATGTGCCAGAAGATGCTAAGGTGCCCATCACACCGCCATCACGTCAGCAGCTCGATAAGGTGCTCCAGCACTTCATTGGTGAGATTCGCCAGCGGCCACCAATCTTTAGTGCCATCAAGATCAACGGTCAGCGGGCTTATAAGCTCGCGCGTGATGGTAAGGAAGTGGAGTTGCCAGAGCGCACCATTACAATCCACTCGCTGGAGGTGCTGGAGTATCAGTATCCGCGGCTCGTCATTCGCACGCGGGTGAGTAGCGGCACATACATTCGCAGCCTGGCGGTGGATATTGGCGGGCAGCTTGGCACGGGGGCGTACTGCGCGGCGCTGCGGCGTACGGCGATTGCTGATTGGCCAGTAGCAGAGGCGCAGCGGCTGCAGGATTTTGGGATTGTTGATTAGCCATACACAATAAATAAAGACGCAAGGAGCAACCGATGAACATCACGCTACACACTGGCACAACCACCGCAACTATCACCACAAGCGGCGCGTATATCACCAGCCTGGCTGACGAGCATGGGGATGTATTCTACCCACTGCAGCAGCTCACCACCCCTGATGGCGAGCGCAAAACGCGCGGTGGCTGCCACGTTTGCCTACCCAACTTTGGCCCAGGCGGAGCGAGTGGCCTGGCGCAGCATGGCTTTGGCCGCACCAGCCAGTGGCAGGTGATGGAGCAGGCGAGTAACCGGGTGGAGCTCGTGCTGCAGGGAAGTGATGATTATGCCGGGCTGGAGTCTCGCTTGGTGTATACAGTGGCGGAGCACCAGCTTGCAATGCAGCTCACACTGGTGAATGTTGGCGAGGATGAACTGCTCGTGGCACCGGCCTTCCACCCGTATTTTGCGTATGATGGCACGCTCGTGCTGGATGGCCAGTCGCTCACCGACCTTGCGCCACTCGCCGATACGATCTTCGTTGATGGGCCCACGCGCCAGCTTGCCACAGGCCGGCGCACCATTACGCTGCAGAGCGAGGAATTACCTCGCTGGGCGGTTTGGACGGATGGGTTGGGCCCGTACCTCTGTGTCGAGCCAACGCACAGCGGCAATTCCTTCGCCGATAACCCAGCTCATGCCGCAGCGCTCGTGCCGGGGCAGACGGCACAGTATGGCGTGCGGGTGGGGTGGTGAGGCTACTGCGAGAAGCAGTGAGCTCCGAGATTTTAGTAGTCTCAAGTTGACACCACTACCCAATAATGGTTATAGTGGAATTATGAACCATAACATACCACCATCATCCGAGCATCATACCAATGGGGAGTTCCAGGCTTCGCCGGAGAGTCTTAATAGGCTACTAGCAGAGGGGTGGTATACGCTTTATCTCTATGGTGAGCCATACGAAGAGCCGCCAGTAGCCCCATCATATGGCGACACGTGGCACCAAGGATATCGTGTGGAGCTGCCAGATGATGTCGTCCGGAAGATATTTATTGGTCAAGGTAGTGACGAGACGATTGCTGTACCAGATGACTACGAGCAGAGTGATAAAGGGCGACGCCTCCAATATCCACAGCAAATTGCCTTCCGCTCCTCGTGTATGCGTAATAATCAGCCGACTGGCGATGAGCTCTTTCTTGATATAAAAACCCAGGTTCCTATCCGGAACTCCGATGAGGCGCTCACTATTGCCCGCACATATGCTATTCGTAAGGGCGATGGAGAGGGAGATGTAACTGGCACGCAGGCAGTAGAGTATTCGATTGGCCACAAGCGGATTAGCCCGAACAATCTCCAGCCCCACACAGAAGGGAAGCTGACAGAAGAGGATGCACAGGCATTGCATGATGACCTCCAAGCACTTGATACTCCAATGACAAACGATGACGTTCGCCGCCTTGAAGATGTGCTTAAAATGGTACCAAAGCTCGCAGAAAACAGTGGCCCACGTGATAGGGTGCGCTACCCCTACGAGAATACCCCAAGCTTTATGGATATGGAGCGCTATGCAACACTGCTCGAGCAGTGTTTGCTGAGGCCTGAGACTCAGCACCTCCAAGCACTCATTGACGAAGGTAAACCGCTGATCGATATACCAATAACACACCGCGACGCTGCGCCTGATCTCGTGTGGCCAACCGCAGAGAATACCCAAGGAGTCGACTACCAATCGCCATTCCCCGATGCAGAGACGTTCTTCGCCGCACTCGATATCAGCGAATTTATCGATAGTGACATTGGCAATATGCGCCTCCTGCTCACCGAGCCATTCTACGACCCAGAGAACGATACTAATTACTTTGCCATTGCCTATCGGGGCAAGCCAGCCCGCCGCCGCGCGCATTGTGTTGCGCCAGAGCTAGTGGAGACGCTTCGGCAATTTTATACCGCACTCGATGCCCGCTACCCTGCACGGACGGGCAACAAGGTGGGCAAGCGGCGCGAGCTCATCGCGATGGGGCAGAACCACCGCGCCATTGCACAGGCAACCTTCCAGTATTACAACCTGATGCGGCTGCTAGTGACCAGAGATGACATCAAGCAGCAAGCAGCGCTGCTCGGCCAGGAGAATAATGACACCGTCATCACCCAGGCTCACCGGGCGCTCCTTCGGTAGTGGTATGCGCCAACTAGGGAAGGGGTGTGAGCGCTGCTGATGAGGCTTCGAAACCAAGTGCTTTTACATTGACACCGCGCCGCCCTCCTGCTACAATACACCAGTATGATTACTAAGGATAACAAAGCGAAAGCGATTGCTTTGACTCAGGTCAGCAAGAACGACGTCGGCAGCCCACAGGCGCAGGTGTCTATCTTGACGGCTCGTATCAAAGAGGTGACCGAACACCTTAAGTCCAACAAGCACGACAACATGGCTCGTCGTGGCCTCAAGCAAATGGTCGGCCGGCGCAAGCGGCTGCTCCGCTACCTTGAGCGGACGAACTTTGATGCCTACAAAGCAACGCTCGAAACCCTCGGCCTGCGCAAATAAGCGCTCGCTATGAGAAATAAACCTCCCTACCTATTGGGGAGGTTTTTTGGTGGTGGGGATGGTAGCGCAAATATACTACACTTGACAAATACGATATCAAGATGTACCGTACAGTATATTACGTCATAAACAAAAAGGAGTTGTAGTATGTACGAAGCAGGACATGGGGCAGGCGGCGGTGGCGTTGCTATTCTCGAAGCTATGCTGGGCCGGACCGAGTATGAGAAGGCGGTGGCTAATTTTGACGCATTTGTCGATCGGCAGCTCGAAGACGTACCGCTGTCTAGTGAAGATCCGGGCCAGCTGCAACGATATGTGACGTATAGCGATCTCACGCTTGACGATCTAGTAGAGATTACCGACGTAGCAGATTCGCCACAGACGCGCGAGCTACTCAAGACGACAGAGGCCGAGCAGGTAAAATACCGCGAGCAGCACAAGGATAATCTCCAACCTCGCGATAGCTTCGATGGCTCGACGCATGTACTGGTGGAACTGTACGAGCATATAACAACACGGTATGGGCAGGTACAACGAAGAGAAAAAGGCGCGACCGTCCAGTGTGTTATGAACGGTGTTGGCTTCCGTGGCTATGGCGACGAAGAGTTCGTCCATCAGGTGGATCTTGGTGGGGCGCAGTACGTGATTGATCCAGATGAACTTGCTGTGCACTATACACAGCAGACACAAACAAAGCCAAGCGGCAACCTTGGCGAGTATGCCCAGGCAGAGGATATGGACCTTATCAAGAGGCTCATTGAGCGCTCCAAGAAGAATACCGCACCTACGACGCTTGATGTTGTCCGTGGTGCGGTGAAGCGCGTCGCAGGATTAGTATCTCGCCCTTAGGCGGCTGGTTCTATCATTTGTATCGTGCACCGATGCTATACTAGAAAAAGAAAAAACACCACGAAAGGAGCGCACCATGGCATTTGGCCCAATGATGACAGTCACGACAAAGCAGGGGCTTGAGCTGGAGCTTGCGCCGTTTGCACGGGATGAACTGAGACCATTTGTAGAGGGGTTTGCGCGCGGGACGGTCACGCAGTATTTTGCCGAGCACCGGGCGCAGACGCTCGAGACCGAGCAAGCATGGTATGACAAGACAATCGCAGATAAAGAGAGTATCGTCTGGGGTATCTGGGCTAAGGATGGTGAAACGCGGCGGCTAATTGGCGGTACATCACTAGTGAGTATTACGAGAAAGCACGTCCACACTGCCATAAGCGGCATCATTATTGTGGATAAGAATTACTGGGGCAAGGGTGTTGCTAGTGCCAGCCACCATGCTCGCACATGGTATGCCTTTGAAAATCTGGGGTTGCACTGCATCAAATCCGCTGTGGTGCAGGGCAACGTTGCCAGCCTGCGCGCCCTCCAGCGGTGTGGCTATACTCATCTCTACACCCAGCGCAACGATGTCTTTATCAATGGCAAGCTGCACCATACCGACCACCTTGAGTGTCTCAACCCCATCGACTGGGCCTGGAACCAGTGGTGGGGGAGCGACCAACCCTCGCCTGAGCACATAGCAGCCCGCCAGCGCAGCCTCGCCGCACTAGAGTGGGCGCGCGAGCGGGTGGTGTTGCTGTAGTGATAGACGTTTGACATACAGAGCACCGATGAGATAGAATAGCCGTATTCTATTTGTTAATAAGGAGCTTATATGGGAGAATTTAGTCCAAGAGGTGACCACGAAAAGATTGAGAGAGCGGAAGTTAGCAAGAAATTCTGCGATTATGTTGATAACAAATTCAAACTATACCCAGGATATGTAGAAGTTGATAACACTTGGCCTACAAATACTTATCGATCTATTAGCTTTCGGTCATCTCAGCCTGACAAATGCGGCGAAATAACAACCGCGGAAGTTCTGGCAGTTGATATATTTGATTCGATAGGTAATAAGGCAGATAACAATCCAAGCCGAACAGCCCGCCAGATTAGAATAGAGACTGTTGCTAATAGGAATGATGGTACGCCAGTCGTAATAGCAAGACAGGATTATACTGTTAAAGGTTCGGGTGAATATTTACGCCGCACAGATTGGAGCATACCAGAAGGTAGCATAGAACTAGCTCCAATTGAAACAATAGAGGAAACCCATGATGGGCTTGATGAAGCACTCCGCAGAGTTAGTCTACTTGGCGTTATTGAACCACCAGCACCACATAAACAATAGGAAAAACGGCGAGGATATAGCATATATCAAACCAAAACACCCACATAAGTTGGGTGTTTTGTTGCCTGTGTGATATCACCACATACCACACACCACAACAGGGAAGCCTCCGCAAAAACATTGTGACATACACAACATAATATTCATTTATGCACAAAGATGCTATCATAGAGAGTGACTATGCAGGATGTGACAGACGCAGCACGGGCGTCCACGGGTGTGGCGATGCGGTGGAGTATGCAGCAAGTACGGCGGGCTGCGCTGATGTTTGTGGCTGTTGTGGCAGTGCTGGGGCAGCTGCTTGCGCCGCAGGCGAGTGCCATAGCACCGCAGCAGTCCATCATGATGCCAGCCTATAGCTACCCCATGCAGGGTGGCAATAATCAGTATTGGAATGATATGGCTAATGTCTCGAGCAAGATGCCCTTTGCAGTGGTTAACCCCTCGAGTGGGCCTGGCACGGCGGTTAGTAGTGATTATGTAAAGGCCCTGGCGCGGCTCGATTCGCTTGGTGTCAAATACATTGGCTACGTCAAGCATGGCCGCCAGACGCGCAATATTGCTGAGGTGGCAGCAGAGATCGACCGCTGGTATGCGCTCTACCCCAATGTGAAGGGGATCTTCTTCGACGAAGCCGACAACCACAGCAGTGGCCAAAAGACTTGCTACCTGGCCAATCTCTACAACTACGTCAAGGTCAAGCACCCTGGTTCCATCGTCATCCACAATGCAGGCACACGCTTCCTCGGTGAGTCTGTCATGCCTTATGGCGATGTATTCTTGAATGCCGAGACCTCGGCAGCGCGCTACCTGAGTGATAGCTACTACGACCTAACTCACCCAACTGCCACCAACTTCGAAAAAAACCCGGCCAACGCCTACAAAATGTGGCACGTCATCCACAGTGTGGGCAGCAACGAGCAGCAGGCTCAGGTGGTAGCCAAAGCCCGCGAGCGCAATGCTGGCTGGGTGTATACGACTTCCGATCGTGGCCCGACCACACCAGCCGAGGAGGCAGACCCAAACATCAACCCGTATAATGATTCATCTACCTTGTTGGGTGGCTTGGCCGGCCTGGGGAGTATCCAGCGCGGCAATGTGCCAGTGGGTGCAGCGACGCCGCTCACGGCTGATTGCGCCGACACCTTTAGCCTGAAAGTAACGGCTCAGCCCGCGCCAACACCTGCACCAGCGCCAAAGCCCGCTCCCAAGCCTGAGGAGAAGAAAAAAGACGACAAAGACAAGAAAAAGGATGAAAAGAAGGACAAGAAAAAGCCACAGCCAAGCAAAAAGCGCCAGCAACCGACTGTGCGCAAGCAAGAGGCAGGGCCCAACTGGACGATCATCATCCTTATCGCTGTGGCAGTAGTTCTCGCTGCAGCTGGTGGCGGCGGTGCCTGGTGGTGGTTCGTCGGCCGCAAGCGCCGCCACGCGAAGAACCGCAGCCGGTATGATAACACGATGATATAAGCGATAAGTGTGTTACGCATGCCGCCAATTCTCACATAATTTTATACTCTCACTATTTCTCTTGGCGTTGTGAGAGCAGGCCTTGGCTGATTATCTGGTCTCTTGTATCAAGGCTAGCAACTCTCGTTACGACTGATCGCTGCACATCACCCGAATAGAGTAATGGGGAAGAGAGGCTCATAACAGAGGTGATGAGGCTATGCTATGCATACTTATGGCGAGGGGCTGATTGACGAGCTTGGGATAACTTGTTAAGATAAAGCTGTTTTGGAGAAACAACTCTCTCAACGCAGTGAGTATATGATCTATGACCAACCACAGAAGGTGGAGAATGGCGTCTCGTTTGCTGTCATAGGGGATCAAGGCGAAGAAATTACGGTTACGCCACGTGGTGTCGAATGGCTGAGCGCAACGTACGTACGATTTATGGGCAGTGCAGCGATCAAGGGTAGTAAAAAGATTCTCTCTATCAAGGGCTCGCAGACCACCTATGAAGGTGATAATGCGATGCGCCTGGTGATTGGCCGTGATAGCCAAGGTGAGGTATAAACTCCCAGGCTGCGAAGGCACGAAGCACTACCAGTATATCCCAAAATGCGGTATACTAAAGGGAGTATATTAACGCGGCAGTGATAGCGTTGAGGGCTTGCATGGAGATGATGGGTGCGAGCATTCACCCCTGTTACTTGCCGCAAGAAAGGAGCTCTGTATGAGTATTATTAACCCAAGCGGCAAAGATGTCTTTGCTGTGACGACCGAGTTATGCGGTCGCCCCCTCACCCTGGAGGTTAACCGCGTTGGTTTCCGCTCGACTGCCAGTGTGCTAGTGCGGTACGGCGATACGGTGGTGCTGGGTACGGCCCAGGTGGGCAGCCGCCCGGTCACGCTGGATTACTTCCCGCTCAGCATCGACTACGAAGAGAAGTTCTATGCGTCGGGCAAGATTAGCGGCAGCCGCTTTATTAAGCGTGAGGGCCGCCCGAGCGACGAAGCGGTGCTAATTGGCCGCTTGATCGACCGGCCGATCCGCCCACTCTTCCCCAAAGGCTACCGCCAAGAAGTACAGGTGGTGGCTACCGTGCTCAGCATGGACCCAAGCTTCCGCCCCGATATGGTGGCGATGGTTGCTGCCAGCAGCGCCCTGATGCTAACGGGCACGCCGTTTGATGGGCCAGTGGCGGGCCTGCGCGTTGGCCGGGTGAATGGTGAATTTAAAGCCTTCCTCAGCCCAGAAGAGCGTGAGCAATCCGACCTTGACCTGGTCGTGGCCGGGATCGAGCGTGGCATTACCATGGTAGAAGCTGGCGCTAAGGAAGTGCCCGAGGACGTCATCGTCGATGCAATTGCCTGGGCGCACCAAGCCATGCAGCCGGCTATCACGCTGCAGCGCGAGCTGGCGAATAAGATAGCACCAGCGCCGCAGGAGTACGAGCTTGTCCTGCCAAATGAAGACATCCAAGCAGTCGCTAACCAATGGGTTGATGGCAAACTGGGCGAGAAGATCCGCCGCCCATACCCCGAGCGCAATGAAGTCGTGAACGAAATCCGCTGGGCCTTCCACGAGGCCATGGCCGAGCAGCTGGGCCTTGACGCCGAGGAATACGCCGCGGTGCGTGATGAATACGACGAAGCCTTTACCCTGGCGCTGCACAACGATGTGCGCCGCGGCATTGTGGAGGAGCGCACCCGCCCCGATGGCCGCGCCCTGATGGAGATCCGTCCGCTCTCGAGCGAGGTTGGGATCTTGCCACGCACCCACGGTAGCAGCCTGTTTACCCGCGGGGTGACGCAGGGGATGAATATTGTGACGCTAGCGCCGCTCAGCTACGCGCAGCTGGTCGATACTATGGAGGTGACAGAAGGCGAGCGCCGCTATATGCACCACTACAACGCCCCGGGTTATACAGTTGGTGAGGTCAAGCGCCTCGGTAGCCCGGGCCGGCGCGAGATTGGCCACGGGTATCTGGCGGAGCGCGCTCTGACGGCAGTGCTACCGAGCGAAGAAGAGTTCCCCTATGCCATCCGCAGCGTGACAGAAATCATGAGCCAGAACGGCTCCACCAGTATGGCGGCCACCTGTAGCAGCTGCTTGGCCCTGATGGACGCTGGCGTGCCCATCAAAGCCCCGGTTAGCGGTATTGCCATGGGCCTGATGATGGATGGCGACACACCCTACGTACTGAGCGACATTGCCGACGCCGAGGACTTTGCCGGCGACATGGACTTTAA
The DNA here is from genome assembly GCA_938045445.1 of uncultured Candidatus Saccharibacteria bacterium. Lineage (GTDB taxonomy): Bacteria > Patescibacteriota > Saccharimonadia > Saccharimonadales > Saccharimonadaceae > Saccharimonas. The sequence continues at coordinate 44,375 of CALIMM010000012.1, read as the reverse complement.
GGTGACGGGTACGAGCAAGGGTATCACCGCCCTGCAGATGGATATGAAGGTACATGGCCTGCCCGTGCAGGTGCTGCGCCAGGCGCTGGAGCAGAGTAAGGCTGGCCGCGCCCACATCCTGGAGCACATGCTGAGTGTACTGCCTGGCCCACGTAAAGAACTCAGCCCCTATGCGCCGCGCATCGAAAAGCTCAAGATTAACCCGGATAAAATTGGTGCCGTCATTGGTAAGGGCGGTGAAACCATCAATAAAATTACTAACGAAACGGGCGCCGAGGTGGATATTAAAGAGGACGGCCTGATTACCATTGCTAGCCCTAATGGCGAGGCGATCGAGAAGGCGCTGGCCTGGATTAAAAGCCTGGTGGAAGAGCCCGAAGTTGGCCGCACCTACACCGGCACTGTAGTGACGATTAAGGACTTTGGCGCCTTTGTGAACATCCTGCCTGGCGTGGACGGGATGGTGCATATCTCGAAGCTCGCTAAAGGCCGAGTTGGTAAGGTAACAGATGTCGTGCAAGAAGGCCAGACTGTGCAGGTGAAGATCACCGGCATTGACGAGCGCGGCAAGATTAATCTGACGATGATTGGATTGTAGTAGTCCAGAGCACGAGCCTCGCAACAGAAGACAAACACCCCAGCAAGGATGCGTGGGGTGTTTTGCTGGTAACAACCTCCGCTTTCTTTGGTGCTGTATGAGTGGATGTGAAGGAGAGGAGGGCGCGCAGCCACAGCAAGATATATATTGGCCAATTGCTGCTATTCCGGTATAATAGTTATGGTGAATAATAGCCAAGTTAACAAGGAGATGCATGAGTAATCAACCAGCAACCCCCCAGGAGCAACCCCCAGAGGCTGTCCCAACCTTTGATATGAATAACCCACCTTATACTGAGGAAGAGAAGGCCGCTCTGGCCAGCAAGCGTGCTGCCGCTGGGCCAGCACCAACTGAGCAGCCTACTCCTGCTGCTCCACAGCCAGCTGCTGGGCCAGCCCCTGCAGCTCAGCCCCAGCCTCAACCTCAACCCATTTCACAGCAACCAGCTCAGCCAGCACCAGGCCAACCTCAGCCAATGCAGCCACAGCCAGGCCGGCCAATGGGCCCAATGCCACCCAAGCAGGGCATGAGCAAGGGCTTGCTATGGAGTTTGATCGGCGGCGGGATTGGTATATTTGTGCTGATCATCATTATAATCGTGTGTATCGTACTATTCTCAGGGCCAAGCACCGAGGATTACCGCAAGGCATACGCTATGATGAATAGCTTCGACTCAACCAGCCTTAATATAGACAGGTCAGACCCAGAAACGTCAATCAACGAGGTGGTGCGCAAGGCGGATGACCACTTCGACAAGCTCGGCAAAGCTGCTGCTATGCGCGATGGTGAGGTCAAGAAAGCCTTCGAAGAGTACAAGAGTGATTACGAAAAAGTCAAGCCGCTACTCAAAGAATCGGGTGCGGTCGCTACTGCCTACAAAGAATACAGCAATTCGTGCCGCACGAGCTACAGCTCGCCACTCAGTAGCGCATCTGGTGATGAAGCTGGCCAGAAGTATGATGAGCAGCAAAAATCTTGCCTTAACGCCCTTAATAAGATGAAAGACTCACAGTACGCCAGCGTGCGCGACTATGCCAACGAGCAGATCAAGTATCGCAAAGAGATGCGCGCTTACTATGTAGCCCTCGTAAACTACTACAAGAACCGTGATAGCAGCAGTAGCTCACCAAAGCGCCCCGAGATCCCAAGCACATCTTTGACAAAGTCGCTCTACGACAAGCTCAAAGATGCACAGTCATCGAGCAAAGAATCTGTCCGCGAACTGCGCGATATCTTGCGCACCAAGGGTAAGATGGATACCCTTGGCGACTAATTATTGGCCATGAGATAGATCGTCTCTCGACGTATCGTGTGCAAACACCCCAGATGCTGCTGGGGTGTTTTTGCTGTGCCTATATCTGTTTCTTGGCTAGCGTTAGGTTGCTATAGACAGTAAAGGGCAACGACGAACCAAGCTTGTGCACGATTACCAACTATTATAACCAAATAACCTAGCTAGTGTGCCACTTGTCGGCAAATAAGCCTGGCTGTGCGCTGGTGTAGTATTTGCCAGTAGTAAGTGAGGTTTATATTGATAAAAGGGCAGGGCAGCAGCAGGGCAAGACACCAAACTTGGCTACCAAGAAAGACAGAGAGTGAACGAGATAACAGAGGTAGATTCTCTTGAAATATGCTCCTCTGACCCAAACTATGCACTAAGTGTATAATAGGGCTTGCACTCGCTAGTCACTCGGTGTATAGTGGAGATATGAACGTTCAATATACATTACTCGGATTGTTGGCGAATACGCCAAACTATGGCTACGAGCTGAAGAAGCAGTACGATGGTTTCTTTGGCAAAGATAAGCCAATTTTGCCAGGGCAAGTCTACTCGACGTTGGGGCGCTTAAAACGCGACAACAAAGTGGAAGAGGTTGCCGACACCAGTGAGTCTGGTGGGCCAGACCGGGTACGCTACGCTATTACCGAGCAGGGCAAGCAAGATCTGCAGGCCTGGCTGGAAGCGCCCGAGCTGCCATCGCATCAGTCGCAGGCCAATATGTACGTCAAGACCGTGCTGGCAATCCTGCGCGAAGGCGATGCTGCGCCCTACCTAGACAACCAGCGGCAAGCCCATATTCAGCGGATGCGCGACCTCACAAGCCGCCGCCGCGAAAGCAACCTAGCCGACACGCTACTCATCGACCACGCACTGTACCATCTGGAGGCAGACCTGCGCTGGATTGAGCTAACGACGTCGCGCTTAACCAAACTCAAGGAGGAACTGATCAATGAGACCAACCAATCAACCAATCATTAGCGCCCGCAACCTGAAGAAATCCTTCGGCCAGACGGAAGCATTGCGCGGCGTGTCGCTAGATGTAATGCCCGGCGAAGTGCTGGCCATTATGGGGCCGAGCGGCTCGGGTAAAAGTACATTGCTGCATAGCTTGGCGGCGATTACCCCTGTGGATAGTGGCGAGATTCACTGCGCAGGTAAGCGGATCGACAAGCTCAATGACGACCAGCGGAGCGTCCTCAGGCGCACAGCCTTTGGCTTTGTCTTCCAGTTTGGGCAGCTCGTGCCAGAACTCACGGCGCTGGATAATGTCGCGCTACCACTGCTGCTTAATGGCGAGAAGCGTGCCGCAGCGTACGAAGCTGCTCAGCACTGGCTAGACAATGTAGAGCTAGGCAATAAGGCAGGTAACATGCTGGGCGAACTCTCTGGCGGGCAGATGCAGCGGGTGGCGATTGCCCGAGCGATGGTCATCAAGCCGAAGGTGCTCTTTGCCGATGAGCCAACTGGCTCGCTCGACAGCCTCAACTCACAGCGTGTGATGGAGCTATTTATCGCCACTGCCAAGCAATATGGTACCACCGTGATTATGGTCACTCACGAGCCAACCATTGCTGCCTATGCCGACCGCGAGATCATCGTGCGCGATGGGCAGATCTCGGGAGGGATGTAGCATGAGCGTTAGTTGGTTATTACTAAAAAAATCGGGCCGGCAATCGATGATGCGCCTGGGCCTCACAGCAGCAGCTATCTCGCTTGGCATCGTCATGCTGTGCTATATGGCTGCCGGGCTTAATGGCTTGGTGGGCCGCCAAAACCGAGCGATCATCTCGAGTACTATCTCTGCAGCCCAGCTTACCCCCCAAAAGCCACAAGCGACTGGCCAAGAGCCGCTCAAAGCTAGTGGTGTCGAGCGGGGCAACAAGACCGAGTGGCGGGGCAAGACGATCAGCGTTATCTCGCTGCAGGGCACTGAGAAGTCCGCCAAATTTGCCAAGATGGACACGCCAAAGGCCGGCGAGTACTACCTCTCCAAGGGCTTAGCAGCGGCGATTGCCCAGCACCCGGAGGATAAGATTCTTGAGCGCTTTGGCAATCTCACAACCAACCTTGGCACGCTGCCAGACGAGTACTCTGCGAGCCCTGATGACCTCTACTTGGTCAAGGGTGTGAGTGCGGAGGAGGTCGAAAAGGCCGACCAATATGCTAAGAAAAATGGGCAGCCTAAATCCTACGCAGACGTCTATATTACCGATGTCAATGGCAAAGCGCAGAGCGTTGCCTTCGACCCATTCTCGCTGATGATGCTGGTCGTGGGTGGATCGATCTTGCTCTTCCCAATCGTCACCTTCGTTGCTGTTGCTACGCAGCTGGGTGGGGCACAGCGCGAGAAGCGCTATGCCGCCCTGCGCTTAGTAGGCGCAACCAAGGGGCAAGTGGCCCGTGTGCTGCTGCTCGAATCGCTGCTGGCCTCGCTGGCCGGTGTGGTGCTGGGCCTCGTTATCTTTACGCTGACGCAGAGTTCGCTTTATGGCTTCTCCTATGGCGACATGCGCTTTTGGCCAGCTGATCTTGCGCTGCAGTGGTATCAATATATTATCATCGTCGGTGTGACTCTCGGCCTAACGACGTATGTCAACTGGCGCCGGATGCGCAAAGCACAACTCTCACCACTGGGCGTCTCACGCTCAGCCGAAAAAGCAAAGAAGCTGCGGGTGTGGCGCGTCATCCCCCTGGCAGTTGGCCTCAGTATCTTTGGCTGGATGGCGTCGAAGCCTGGGCACGACTGGATAACCGAGCGCTCAAGTGAGAGCTCTGTACCCACCCTCATTCTCTTGGCGGCCCTCCTCAGTGTGATGTTTGGCTTGGTACTGGCTGGTGGCTGGCTAACGAACAAAATCGCTCGCATCGTGGCACGCTATGCACGCAGTGGCTCGGCCTTGATCGCGGGCAAGCGGATTGCCGTCCATTCGCAGACCGTCTTCCGCAGTGTGAGTGGGGTAGTGCTGGCCCTCTTTGCGGGGAGCTTCTACCTCTCGGCGGTGAGTGGTATTGATGCCCTCAATGCTTCATCAGTAGCCAATAACGGTTACTCACAGCTGCGCAGCAATGCTGTAGCGATCACTTCGCAAGATCATACCTTGCAGCCGGATACCCAAAAGATCCTGAGCGAGCAGCCATACATCACCAATGTTGCCCCAATGTATCCTATTGCTGGTGACAATGGTCGTGTCCAAGCTCGTGTCCAAGCTCGTGCCATCCGCTGCAGCGACCTCGCTATCTACACCGAGCACAGCTGCCCCAGTGGTGCACAGGGTGATCACTATGCTTTGCTCGATTTCAATGGTGCCGTCGTCAAGACCGTCTCGCTCGCCGAGCGGCCAGTCAACACCAATGGCCCTAAGGATTATCTCCTCACCGTTGCCCATAATGATGATGTGGAGAAGGTGCGCGCCCTTGTCTATGCCCGCCAGACTCCGCAGGATTTCCTCTACATCCGCAGTGGGGACTTTGAGAAGCACCCGCAGATCAACCCTATCATCAAGAACTTCGCCGAGATGGCCTACGCTGGCATGGGTGTGACGCTCTTCGTGGCGGTGGCAAGCTTGATCGTCTCGACGATTGGTGGATTGTTTGAGCGGCGGCGCTCGCTCTACACACTGCGCCTCGGTGGCATGCGCCTGGGTCAGCTCAAGCGCCTCATCATGACGGAGTCGCTAGTGCCGCTACTGAGTGTCTCGCTCCTCTCGTGCGCCATTGGGGTGTGGGTTGGTACCGTCTTCATTACAACCTTCTCCGCCTCGCTCAAGCCAACGCTCTCACCACTGTACTTTGCCATCGTTGGTGGGGGGCTCATCGCCGCCATCATCGGCATCTACCTGGTGCTGCCCATGGTGCGCAAGCTCACCGACCCAGAGGCAAACCAGACAGAGTAGGGAATAGTACGCTCAGCGCATCGCTTCCTTGCACGGCAAAACACCTCCTTTTGTGGGGGTGTTTTTGATACATTTCATACGTGATGCGCTACTAGAGTATCATTTTTTGCTCCACCCGCCCATCGATTGTTATACTGGGTGTATGACCCATCCACTTGACCCATCCACGCCAGACCAAACCCAAGCCGCTCAGCTAGCGCACCTTGCTGAGGAAATTATCGCCGCCAAGCTCTGCCCCGAGCTGGCCGCCCAGGCCACGCAGCTGGTGCTGGGCGATGGCAACCCCAATGCCGACATCGTCTTTGTGGGAGAAGCACCCGGTAAGAATGAAGACCTGCAGGGCAAGCCCTTTGTGGGGGCGGCAGGGAAATTCCTGGACGAAATGCTCGCCACGGCTGGCCTGGTGCGCAGCGATGTGTATATCACCAATATCGTTAAATATCGTCCGCCCAATAATCGCGACCCACTGCCGGAGGAGAAGCGCGCCTTTTGGCCGTACCTCATGCAGCAGCTCGATATTATCCAGCCAAAGGCGGTGCTTACTCTTGGCCGGCATAGTGGTGGTGGATTCATCCCCGATCTACGCATTAGCCGCGACCATGGCCAGCCGCGCAAAGTGCGCTTGCACGAGCGAGAGTTCGTCGTCATTCCGCTCTACCACCCAGCCGCTGCGCTATACAACGGTGCCATGCGCCAAACACTCATCGACGACTTCGTACGGGCGGTGGCGTATGTGCGGCAGACGACGCAGAGTAAATAATGAATAGTATAGAGATATTCAGACACATGCGCCTTCTAACTGGCAGGAGAGGAAGCGGCAAGAGCTTTGCTATGCAAACGAAAAAGGTAAGCATTGTCGCAATACTTACCTTGGTATGCATGTTTGTGGAGCTGGTTAGGCGACTTTCGTCTTGCCAGCCTCTGGTGCGGTCACACCGTAGCCTTTGCGCTCGAGGAGCTCTTGGGCGGTTTGGAGCTCGGTGGCAACTTTGGCTTGCTCGTCGGCTTGCTTTTTCTTGGTGTTGTAGTCGGCCGTGGCTTGGGCGGTGGCATCGGCGACATAGTCGTCGAGTGTAAGCTCTTCTTTGGGCTGAGGGCCAACGCGGGTGAGGCCAGCTGGGCCATAAGAGCCAAAGCTTGCACGGCCGAGATCGCGCTCGATCAGCTCGAGACTGGAGCTGGGTAATACCTGGAAGGGCTGGCCATTGTACGCGCCATTGACGGGCACGCGGCGGTGCTCGAGCTCAGAAAAAATACGCGACACCTCGAGCGCATGGCTAATGTAATCGCGTGCACTGGTGCCAAGCTGTGCCTCACCAATCTCGACGGCGGTCACGTGCTGCAGCGCCTTTTGTAGGGTGGCAAGCTTGTTCTTGGCCGCATCGAGCTCGCTCTGCGCGGTTGCTGATGTGGTGCGCTCGGCGTCGTCGGCAGGCTTTTGCCGGTAGGCACTGCTATCGCGGATGGCAGGGTCAGACTGGCGTGTGGCTTGTCTACGGGCTGCTTGGGTTGGCCATGGCAGGCCAGCTGCTTCTGGTTTTGGCATTGTGTTTCCTCCTCACCTCATTGGTATAACACTTATACTTATACATGATACTACAAATCGCCCCATTGTCATAATTATGATATCGCTCATGCTTTAATAAAATAGGCCTATCTGAGGTAGGAAAAATGACATACGGAGAGAGAATCTTGGCAGCAGCAAAGGGGAGTAGAGGCTGAGAAAGGAGGGTAGAGAAAAACCCTGCAAACCCACTCCATTGAGCAGTTCTACGCTATACTATAGAATAAGTATAGTAACAAGGAGAAAATGATGAACACAAAGAACAACGGTGTGGCAGCATACTATTCGCGGTTTGGCTCGTGGGCAGGGTATAACATGGTGCTGGGTCGCTCGCAGCACGCTGGCTACTGGACGAGCGAGACGAAGAACGAGCGGCAGGCCCAGGCGAACTTCTTGCAGATGTTTGCCAACGAGCTGCAGCTCAAGCCGACCGACCGCGTGCTCGATGCGGGCTCGGGCCAGGGCGTCATGGCGCGACACCTCGTTCGGGCCAATGGCAGCGAGGTAATAGGCATTACCATCACACCACGAGAGGTCAAGATATCTGAGAAGCTATCGCGGCATATGAGCCCCGCGCCGCGCTTTGTGCTGGGCGATTATTCGCACACCGACTTCCCAGACGAGTATTTCGATGTGGTGTATGTGAATGAGACACTATCGCACGCCAAGGACATGCAGGCCACGATGCAGGAGTTTTATCGTATCCTCAAGCCGGGTGGGCGTGTAGTGTTTGCCGATTATGAGGTCGATGCGCGCCATATGTCGGCTCGCCAGCAGCGCATGATGGATTTTTTGGAGCAGCATGCTGGTGGCTTTGGTGTGCGGCAGCAGAATCCTGGTGAGATATCGCAGGCTCTGCAGCAGGCTGGCTTTGCGGATATAAGCGAGACCGATTGGACAGAGGCTGTTATGCCAACATACCACCGCTTGCGCTCGCTCGCCCGGCCATTCGCCTGGATCCAGCCCGATGCGAAGCTTGCGCCATTCTTCGTCAATGCTGTGATGGCATCGCATGGCTATAGCACGCTGTATGAGGCGGGGCTGTTCCGCTACTTGCTCTACAAAGGCACGAAGCCACTCGCTCGCCGCGCAAAGTAGCACAAAAGCAAAGAAGAAAATGCTGGGCTGTGATCTATCAGCCCAGCAAAATATATGCTCAAGACCACAGAGGTAGCTTGATTTTTAGATGGGCATATTCTGACGACAGGCTTGAAAGAGAGGGTAGTCTATGCTAATCTGGATATTAGATATCCATTATCAACAATCAAAGAAAGGAGGAGTGAGCTGCTGTGCATGGTGGGCTGCATAGCACCTCGTATATAAAACTATGAGATTATCAGGAGCAGTCGAGCAGGCCTGCTGCATTGTGATTTTGCTAGCGCATCCAGACCTGCGATCACCAGTGACGAACCAGAGCTTAGCAAGGCAAATGGGGGTGTCGCCAACGTATATTACTAAAGTAACGCGTAAGCTCGTAACAGCCCGGCTGATTACCTCGGCGAGGGGTGCGGGTGGTGGCTTTCGCCTGGCGCGGGCTAGTACGGAGCTGACGCTATGGGATATCGTGGCGGCAGTCGAGGGGACGGAGAGCTTCGTCCAGTACCAAGGAGTCGCCGAGCGGATGTTTGCTCGCCAGGCAGATGATAGCAAGATCAAACGTGGTGAGGTGAGCATCCTTGGTGCCTTTGATCGGGCTCAGGCAAGCTGGGCTGAGACGCTGCAGAGCGTAACATTGCACGATATTATTCGGGAGCTAGCTAACAATGGGTGAAAAGATGAAGCAAGCCATCCGTCGCCGCCGCAGCCTGATGGTCCAGGCAGAATGGCGGCACTTGCTGCAGAGCAAAACACTACTGGTGGCAGTGATAGCGCTGGCCTTTGTGCCGGTGATATATGCGGCGTTTTTCCTCAGCTCGGTGTGGGATCCGTATGGGCATACCGACCGACTGCCAATTGCCTTTGTGAATGAGGATAAGGGGGCGCAGATCAATGGCAAGGAGCTGCAGATCGGCCGGACAATGACCGAGTCTCTGCACAAGAGCAAGGCGCTTAAGTGGGAATTCGTCTCCAAGCAGCAAGCCGATGATGGCGTGCGCCGTGGCTACTACTACGCCGTGGTGACGGTGCCGGAGGACTTCTCGCAGCGTGCGGCGTCACTTCGGCAGAACAAGCCGCAGCAAGCAGTGGTGTCGTATCAGCTGACGCCAGCCAAGAACTACATTGGTGCAGTCATTAGCCGCCAAGCCGCGCAAAAAGTGAAGGAAACAGTGGCCGAGCAAGTGACCCAAACCTATCTCAAAGAGGTGGCAGCGGGTATTGGTGCAGTGGGTAATGGCATGGCGCAGGCTGGTGATGGTGCTGGGCGCTTGCACCAGGGGTTGGCACGGCTCCAAGCGGGTCTTACTCACTATACCAATGGCGTTAGCCAACTGGCGAGCAAGCAGCAGACGCTAACGGCAGGCCTGGGGCGGCTGCAGGCCGGCGCAGCGCAGGTCCAGCAGGGCACAGCGCAGCTAACTGGCCAACTGCCAACGGCGGCCCAAGTAGCCCAGCTAACGGCTGGTATGCAGCAGATCAAACAAGGGATGAATACACTCAACGCCCAAGTGGCTCAACCATCACCAGCGGTAGCGACTCAACAGGCGGCCGTAGCCCAAGATGCGCAGCGGGTGGTGGGTGCGCTCCAGGCAATGCAAGCACCAGCCGCGTCGGCTGGGGCGATCCTCCAAAAGACTAGTGCCCAGGCAGCTGCATCTGGCGGTAGCACGACCATCACACTGCCCGAGCTGCAGACCATAGCGAGCGCTCTGCAGCAGACCAAAGCCATTGCCGAGCAAACGCAGAGCTTGCTGGCCAACCTCGATACTCTCACTAAAACGCTTGCTACTCAGCAGCAAACACTCAAGAATGGTGTGGCGGCACTCAACACTGGCGTGGAGCAATTCGCCCCACAAGCCACCACTGCCTTTGCGGGTTACAACACGGTGCGGGCTGGTGGCGAGCGGCTCCAAGCTGGTGCAGCACTGGTGGCGGGTAATCTCGCAACAGCTCAGCAGGGTAGTGGGCAACTGGCTCAGGGTGCAGCTACCTTGCAGCAACACTCTAGCACGCTGGTGCAGGCAAGTAACCAGTTGGTGGATGGCTCGAGCACACTGGCGCACAAACTGCAGACTGGTGCTGCTCAGGTAAAGCTCCTGCCAACTAGCCCAGCGGCTCAGCAGCAGATGGCCGCACCTGTGGCGAGTAGCGAGCACAGTACTGGTAGCGTACCAAACTATGGCTATGCCATGGCACCATATATGCTCTCGCTGGCGCTCTTCGTTGGTGGGTTGGCTCTGACGACGATGTACCCAGTGCGCAAGACCTTCTCGCGCCAAGAAAATGCCTGGCGCTGGTGGCTGGCTAAGATGTCGGTCTTGGGGCTGGCTGCACTGGTGCAAGCAACGATTATGATGCTAGTGCTAGTCTATGTGGTGGGCTTGCAACCCGACCACCCGTGGCTATTTGCTGCCACAAGCTACCTTTCCTCGCTTGCCTTTATGTCGCTTATTACGCTGCTGGTGATGGTGCTGGATAACCCTGGACGGCTGGTGGTAATGATCATCATGGTGCTCCAGTTGGCAGCGAGCGAAGGGATATTCCCCATCCAAACAGCCTCTAGTTTCTTCCAAGCCATCAACCCCTGGCTGCCCATGACGCACTCCATCATTGCCTATCGTCATGCAATCTCGGGTGGCGTAGACAGTGCGCTCTATACGCAGCACATGCTCATCTTGGCTGGCTTTGCGCTCGTGGCAAACGCGCTCCTCATCGGCTTCTTGGCCTGGCGTGGCACACGGCAGTTTGCTCATACGACGGTGGATGGAGATTAAAATTAATGTGCTGCGAGGCGTAGCACAGAGCCGGCTATTGTGGGGTAGTCGGCTTTTTACCTGCTAGCTTTGGGACTCGAATAGAACACATTTGACAGGTATAGCAAATACAAAGTACTATAACGGTAAATGGACAGTAGTAAATAAAGCAGGAGGCGATGGCAATGAAGAAACCTTGGCAGAAAACAAGCAGTATGGAAGGGAGCTTTGCACGAAAACCGATTTTGAGCGAGACCAATTCGCGCATTACGTTAAGTAATGAGAGTGCTACCGATGATATAGACAAGATAGGTGCGCCACGGTTCTCGCTTGGACAAAAAGCAGCGGCTCTTGTTGCTCTACTTATTGGTATAAATGGTGCGGCATATTGCAGCAACCACGCAGACGCCCCAACTCATAGTGAAACAGCCGCAACGGCTGAGCCATTTGAGCAATCGGGTCGTGAGGTAGAATTTACAACTCCCGATGGTGAGATTGATGTAAAGAAGGTCGATAGGGAAGTCCTGCACGGTATCACTACGCGATACACCCAGCTGCAGGGCAAGACAAAGACAGATCGTTATACTGGCGATTCTCTTACGGCGCGCCAGACTGATAAGAGCAGGGGTATTGAGAAGATTATTACAGCGAAGCGAGCTATCGTCGACCGCGGTGGGCAAAACGTTGTCGTAACGACAGTAGCTCACAAGCAAAAAGACACAACCACCGGCAAGACAACCACCCGAGAGGAGGTGACGCTGGAGACACCACAAGAGCCAGGGGCTGCCCAGCCAGTTGGCGAGCTGACGACAGCAGAGCTGCTGCAGATCACAAGCAACCCTGCTACAGAAGTCGCGGCAGCAAGTAGCTTCCGTCCAAGTGCCAATACTGACCCAAATGAGAAGCTGTACTACATACGGATGACGCGAACCACTGACGAGAATGGCGCACCAACGTTTGTCATCGAAGAAGCGCCTGCCAGCAACGAAAACCCTGATGATGATATTCCAAGTGATAGCGCATCGTGGCAGCCAGCCTCCCAAGCGGGAACAGGCGAAAATTTGAGCGATATGCTGCGATTTTGGTGCGTATAGCATATATCATCAACTCGTAGTGATACGAAGCAAAAGCCACCTCTCGCGGGGTGGCTTTGACACACCTCACCATCATCTGCTATAATACAATCACTTATTGAGGCTCTTAGCCTGTCTCTTATTAGTAGAACCAGAATAATGTATTAGAAGGAGTGAGATACAATGGGTCAACGACGAGTGGCCACACCCCAGGCAGATGACGCCAAGAAGCGTCCACACGCAAGCAAACAACCAGCGACAACCAACACAGTGCTCAGTGCCACCACCACGCGCAAAGGCGAGGTCTTTCGGGCACAGCGCCGCACCAGCGAGGGGGTTAATGCCCAGGCCTCGCAGCATGTTATTAATGTGCCGGTCAATAAGTCGGTCTACAATGGCTATGGCGGCAAGCAGTTTACTCTCAATATGCAGCCCAAGCGGCCCCGTGCCCCGCGCCCAACGCTCAAGGTCATCCCGATTGGCGGGGTAGGCGAGATGGGTATTGGCAAGAACATGACAGCCATCGAGTACGACAACGATATTATCATTATCGACATGGGCTTCCTCTTCCCAGGTAGTGACTACCCAGGCATCAACTACATCATCCCCGATACGCAGTGGCTAGAGGAGAATAAGCACAAGATTCGGGCACACATCTTTACCCACGGGCACCTCGACCATATTGGCGCCTTTCGGCATATCATCCCCAAGCTGCCCGCGCCAGTCTATGGCACAGCCTTTACATTGGGTATGCTGCAGCGCACTATGGCCGAGACCGATGGCAGCTACGAGCCAGAGTATCATGAGCTCAAGCCTGAGGAGCATGAGATCGTCCAGCTGTGCGACTCCTTTAGTGTGGAGCTGGTGCGGGTGAACCACTCCATTCCTGATTCGGCCGCAGTAGTGGTGCGCACGCCAGTGGGGAACATTCTCAGTAGTGGCGACTGGCGTATCGAGGAGAATCCAGTGGATGGCCGCAAGTTCGACTTCGAGCGCTTGCAAGATATCTCACACACTGAGGGCTTCCTCCTCATGATGAACGAATCGACCAACTGCGAGAGCGCTGGCACTCACACCCACGGTGAGCACGACATCCAGCACAGCATGGGTGAGGTGATGGATAAGTGGGCCAAGAGCCGCATCATCATCAGTAGCTTCTCCAGCCAGCTGCACCGAATTCAGCTCATCCTTGAGGAGGCAGAGAAGCATGGGCGCAAGGTAGCCTTTGCTGGCTTTAGCATGATCCAAAACCTGGAAGTGGCGCTGCGCACTGGTGCTATCAAGATCCCCAAAGATACGGTAGTCAAGATGGAAGACCTCGTGAAGTTGCCCGACCACAAGATCACCATCGTCTGTACGGGTAGCCAGGGAGAATTTAGTGCCGTGCTCAACCGCATGGCAACAGGGGCGCATAAGTTCGTCAAGATTAAGGGGAGCGATGTGGTGGTCTTTAGCTCCAACCCCATCCCAGGCAACGAGAAGTACGTCGTACGCACCGTCGATGGCCTGATGCGCGAAGGTGGCGACGTGGTGCAGAATGGCAAAACACACCTGACCGGGGTGGGGCCACTCCACCTGTCTGGCCATGGGTATTATGATGACCACGTGCGGCTTATTAGTGCCGTCAAACCCACATACTACCTGCCTAACCACGGCGAGTTCCACATGTTGGTGCACAATGCTCGCTTGGCCGAGAAGGAGTGTGGTATCCCACGCAGCCATATCTTTGTCTGCGACCCGGGGGATATTGTGGAGTTTACTAGCGATGGTGCACACAAGATTGGGCGCATTCCGCACTCGGGCGGCACAATGTATGACGACGCTGGTGCAGTGGTGAGCGATGTCGTACTGAAGGATCGCATCCACATGAGCCTGGAGGGGATGTTCGTTGTGGTGCTCACCGTCCAGCGCGGGACGGGCCGCCTCCTCACCAGCCCAGATATCATCAGCCGGGGCTTCATCTATCTGCGCGATAATGAAGAGCTGATGGGGATGATCCGCGCTTACCTCAAGCAAAAAGCAGCGCGCAGCCTGGTGGGTTCGTATGACCTTGATGTCGTAAAGAAGGAAATCAAAGACGACATCGCCCGCGTTTTGTACGACCAAACACGCCGCATGCCCATTATTATCCCAGTCATCAACGAAGTGGGTGCACCACAAAAGGCACCGAGCCGCACTGCTCGTGTGGGGCGCGAAGTCCCAGCTGGGCGCTCGCGTCAGAGCCTCGCTGCGCCAGCTCAGCCACACACGCCACCGCGCATTGCTAAGGGTGGTGCCGCTGCTAAAGCGGCCGCCATTGCCGCACGCAAAACTGCTGGTGTATTGCCCGCGACAACAGAAGAGAAAGCGCCAACTCGCCCAGCTAATACGCGCAAGCGCCGCTCGGCCAATAATCGTACGACCGCACGTAGCAAGCAACCGAGCAATGACGCCTTCGCTGGCCTGCCACGCAAAAAGTTTCCGCCGCGGCAAGAGCCCGACACTGAGGTAGCTGTACCAAAGGATCGCTCGGAGCGCCGGAGCTACTAGGGGTCGTCCACGATATCAAAAATGAAAAAGCCAGCGCTATATAGCTGGCTTTTTTGCTTGCAAACTGTGGGTTACGTGTCTGACTTAATTCGCTGCTGCAGCTCGTGCACCATCTCCTCCAGGCGTTTGATGCGCTGCTGCATGCGCAAATATTCGGCGAGCACTACCAGCACAAAGGCAATCAGCGCAAAGGGTGCAATCATCGTTACTATATTCCATACCATCTGCTGCATACGACCTCCTTGCTTCTATTGTGACATAGAATGGACAAAATGGCTATTTTTGAGTTTCACGCTTTGTCTTCTTGCTCATCCCTCCTCAGGAACACTGTAAGAGTCTCTACTTCCTAAATGTTGACCGCTTGATGTTGGACGCAAAGATTATGACAATCTGCCTTCATGCTCTATCTGAGAAGGCGATGAGACGATGAATCTAACGCTGAGAAAAAAAGACTGTGCCCACAATCCCATACCAATTGCCTAATGTAGTAAATTATGCTACAATATACGCTATCAAACCAAGCATAAACAGAGTACAATAAAAAGGATATGGCTACAAAAAGAAAAACCACTCGCACTCGTTCGTCTACTCGCTCAAGCGCTGCTCGTCGGCGCAGCCCGAGCAAGAGCAAAGCCAAGCAGGCCGCGCCGCAGCATACGTTGCCGGCGGGGTTTTGGGCGCAGGTGTCGGCGGTGCTGTTGCTGGCGTTTTCGGTGCTGCTGGTGGTGTCGTGGTTTGGCTCGGGTGGGCCAATTCTCAAGTGGCTTGATGTGACGATGCTGCATATTATTGGCTATGCGGTGTATGTCGTCCCAGTAGTGGCGGTGTATGTGGCGGTGGCGATCTTTCGGGCGGAGGATAACCGCTTGCCAGTAGCGCTAAAGCTTGCAGCGGTGCTGATGGTGTTATGGTTTGCGGGGCTATTTGGCCTGCTGCGGCGCGGTTCGGCAGCGACAGGTGGTGTGATGGGCGACTTACTCAATCGTGCCATGCTGGCGTTGGTCGACCGGCCAGTGGGGGTTTTTGTGTATGTATTGTTGATTGGCTTGACGCTGCTCTTCGTCTTGCGTGTCTCGCCCATGGCGCTGTGGCGTGGCTTGCAAAACATGGTGCGCAGCGAGGCTGAGGCAGACGATGCTGCTAACGTGGCAGTGGCTCGTCGCGCCGCCGATAGTCAAACACCAGACACCAGCAAAAAGACCAAGCGCAGTAAGGACGAGAAGGCCCAAGATAAGCCTGCTGCTATGAGTGACTTCAAGCTCAACGCGGGCGTCCCAACCCTCTCCGGCGATGGCCCGACTGAGCCAAAGCCAGACAAAAAACCACGGGCGACCTTGCGCGACAGCACACCGTCTACCTCTGTAGATAAAGCAGCCGAAGATCGGTCTGCTATGCTTGCCGTCAATGACCCCAACTGGCAGCCGCCCAGCCTGGAGCTGCTGGAGAAGCGCCAGAGCCCGGCTGACGCCGGCGACATTGAGCAAAATGCCCACATCATTCAAGATACGCTGCACGAGTTTAACATTAATGTCGAGATGGAGGGGGCAAACATTGGCCCGAAGGTGACGCAATACACGCTCAAGCCGCCCGTCGGCGTCAAGCTCAATCGCATCACTGCGCTGGAGACGAATATCGCGCTCAACCTCGCGGCGTCCAGCCTTCGCATCGAGGCGCCCATCCCCGGTAAGAAGGCCGTGGGCATCGAGGTGCCAAACCGTAAGGCGGCTGATGTGCGCCTGCGCGGGGTGTTAGATAGCCCCGAGTGGCAGCACGCCAAGGAGCCGCTAGCGTTTGCGATTGGTAAGGATATCTCGGGCCGGCCCTTCGTCGGTGAGCTCAATAAGATGCCGCACCTCTTGGTGGCGGGGCAGACGGGCTCGGGTAAGTCGGTGATGATCAACACACTCCTCACTAGCTTGCTCTACCGCAACAGTCCCAGCGAAATGAAGCTCATCCTCGTCGATCCCAAACAGGTGGAGATGGCGCCGTATGCCGATATTCCACACCTTCTTACCCCTGTTATTGTTGAGCCAGAAAAGACCATTAGTGCCCTCAAGTGGGCGGTCAATGAGATGGAGCGGCGCTACAGCTTGCTGGCTGAGGAGAAGGTGCGTGACATCAAGACGTATAACGAAAAGATCAAAACCCGCGGTAAGCAGATCGCCGTGGCCGATGAGCAAGGCCACATGCAAAAGGTAGACGAAGGCCGTATGCCGTATGTCGTCATTGTGGTAGACGAGCTGGCCGACCTGATGATGGTGGCAGCACGCGACGTGGAGGCGCTGATTGTCCGCCTAGCTCAGAAGGCTCGAGCAGTTGGTATTCACCTGGTGCTGGCGACGCAGCGGCCGAGTGTGGATGTGATCACCGGCCTCATCAAGGCCAATGTGCCAGCCCGCATCGCCTTTACAGTGGCCAGCCAGGTAGATAGCCGCACTATTCTCGACCAAATCGGTGCCGAGAAGCTCCTTGGTCAAGGTGATATGCTGATGAAAACCGCTAGCATGCCCAAGCCCAAGCGTATCCAAGGTGCCTGGGTGATGGACGAAGAAGTCGCTAAGGTGACCGACCACCTGCGCATGCAGTCGGCACCGCAGTATAATGACGAGATCGTCAGCCAGCCTGTTCAGCTCAATGGCAAAGGTGGTGTAGTGATGGATATGGACGGCAGTGGCGAAGGCAATGATGATATGTTCCGCGATGCCGTGCGGGTGGTGGTAGAGACTCGCAAAGCTTCGACCTCGCTCCTCCAGCGCAAGCTCCGCGTGGGCTATGCCCGAGCGGCCCGTATCATGGAAGAGATGGAAGAGCAAGGCATCATTGGCCCGGCCGACGGCTCACGCCCGCGCGATGTGCTGATCGGCAGTATGGATGAGCTGGGATAAGGCAGCGGGCAGTGTGCTCGCAGACTCACCCCGCACAATACTCACCCAGCAGCCGTACAGTATGGTCGCTTTGCTCAATGGCGCGCAGGGCGTGCTTGAGTGGGGCACCAGCGCTGTCGACGACGAGGAAGAATTTGTATTGCCAGGGCTGGCCGACGATGGGCTGAGACTGCAGGCTGCTGATATTGATGCCTGCCGCGGCGAAGATGCGCAATACCTCAAGTAGTGCACCAGGCTGGTGATTGGTCGTGACGACGAGCGTGGCGCGGTTGGTATGGGCTGGTGCGTGGCCTGGCGCGAGAACGATGAAGCGGGTGATGTTATCGTGGCTATCTTGGATGCTACGGCGCAGGATGGGCAGGTGATGGAGAGTAGCAGCAGCGTGGCCAGCGATGGCGGCTTTGTGCGGGTCGCCGGCTGCTTTGATATAGGCGACCGCTCCCGCTGTATCGAAAAATTCATTCTGCACCGCATGCGGCAGCTCGGTAGTAAGAAAGCGCTGGCACTGCGCAAGTGCCACAGGGTGCGAGTACACCTCGGTAATATCAGCTAGGTGAGCGCCAGGTAGTGCAATGAGCATCTGCTCAATGGTAAGACGTACCTCACCAATGATGGGTAGCGGGCATGTTTCGAGGTAGTGGTACGGCTCGTTGATTGTTCCGTAGAGTGTGTTTTCCACCGCCACAACGATACCTTCGGCTTGGCCAGTCGCGTACGCATGGAAAACATCGCGAAACGTCGTGCACGGTACGGTATTGACCTGCGGCCCAAACCACTGCTGCGCTGCCTGCTCATGAAACGACCCTGCTTGACCTTGGATGGCAATATGCATGAGATTAGTATAGCACGGGGTAGCGACGACAGGGGTTTTCTGTCTAATATATAGCATAATGTCGCGCCTTGCGTTTCGCTCCACATCGCGATGATTATGAATATACTTTGAGAATATTCAGTATTTGGGTCAGAGTGAAAGAATATATTATAGAGGAGTTTGCTATTGAAAAGTGGGCTCTAGGATTCAAAAATTATTGACGACGTGCGTATCGGTGAGAGAGCCATAGACTGATGCCAATCATCAAAGACAATACTCCAAACCAAGCGAAGACTGCCAGCCCTCGAGCGCCCAACCACGAAAACAGCTGCAAAACATATGGTGCGCTGCCACCACCGAGATTGCATCCAACGAGGACAATTGCTGTGGCTGTGCTGCGCGATTGTGCAGGGACTTCGTCTGACAATCGGTGGAATATGGTTGAGAGGATGATGCTATAGACGAAGCCAACCCCAAAGGACGAAAGGCCAAGCAGCCAAATCGTTGGCGATAGTGACAAGCCAAGCAACACGACACCAATGAGCAGAGCAGACAATGCCAAGAGCCGCTGCTTGTACCGACTCACCGCATAGACAAATACTGCACCAGCGATAATCCCCATGATTTGCTTGAGGCTGAGGATGATGCTTGCGTCTGTGGCTGAGCCAAAACCCGCCGCAATAGTGATCTCAGGCAGGCGCAGCGCCAGCGATGTATCGATGCAGACAAACCATACCCCACACAGTGTTAGTCCAATGACAGTGCCAAGTTGCTGGCGGCTCAGCGAATGAGCGGTTGGCGAATCACCCTCTGCCTTGGTAGGCTCAGTGGGCACTTGTGGTTGTTGCTGTGGGGCGCAGGTGAGGAATATAGCAAGAATGATGAGCCCGGCTGTGTAAATTAAGAAGGCGTGCATCCAGCTAATTTTGATCAACTGCCCAGCCAGTAGAGTGAGCAGTGCACAGCCAATGATTTCGGCAGAGACGCGCCAGCCCAGTACTTGCGCACGTTCCCGGCCGGTGTAATAATCGCTGAGAATGGTAATAGCCACCGCATTGATGAGCCCTGTCCCAATACCAAAGGCCGCGCGCGAAGCCAGCACGAGCCAATACTCCTGAACAAAAAATGGCACTACACCAGCTAGTGGAATGAGAATGAGGCTGATAATGATAATGTGTCGCTCAGACAGCACGCGGCGAATCGCATGATTGGCCAGCAGTGTGAGAATGACAAATAGCGACGGAATAGACAGGATGAGCTCTACCTGCGTATCCGAAAACTGGTGATAAAATGCCTTCATTGCGGGGATGGCTGGGGCAATGGCAGCAGACGATGTAAGTATAAGCGACAGGCTCAGCAAGCCCGCTTTTTCGATAGTTTGTTTCATAATAATGAGTGTAACACATTCGCTGATTACTGCTGTAGTAATGGTGGAAGCAGGGAGGGCTAAGAGATACTGTGGTTATGGTCATAGCGTATGCTACATCGTGCCTATAACAAGAATGATATGCAGAGATGATAGATTGATCATAAACGACTCTAAGATATGCTTTTCGAGTTAATCGTACATCATGGTACATTAACATTTAGTGATTATATCACGCACAATTGATTCAATAGAATGATCCATGCTATAATACCACACGAGTTTCCTCTTCTCGGGGTGGGGCGCTGGTGTGAGTGCGCTGCCTGGCGGAGAAGGTACAGACACGAGGCGGAGATGCTGCTCCCAATCGTACATACAGATGCTGGGCTAGATAACCCAGTAGCAGGTATTCTGTGCTACCGCACTACTGACCCAACAGTGGGGCGAGCGATAGAAGCCGAACAATAAGCAATAAGGAGAATTGCATGCCAACCATCAACCAATTGGTGCGCAAGCCACGCAAGACGGCGGCCCGGAAGTCGAAGTCACCAGCGCTGGGGCGCATCCACAACGCACTCAAGGTGCGCTACTACGACCAAAATGCGCCACTCAAGCGTGGTGTCTGCGTCAAGGTAACGACCAAGACCCCCAAGAAGCCAAACTCCGCCATGCGCAAGGTGGCTCGTGTCCGCCTCACCAACGGCCACGAAGTCTGGGCCTACATTGGCGGCGAAGGCCACAACCTGCAGGAGCACGCTGTGGTGCTCGTCCGTGGTGGCCGTGTGCCGGATCTCCCGGGTGTGCGCTACCATATCGTCCGTGGTGCACTCGACCTGCAAGGGGTATCGAAGCGTAAGCAGGGCCGCAGCAAGTACGGCGCCAAGAAGGAGGGTAACTAACCATGCCTCGTAAAGTCACGAAAAAACTCCAGCGCACCATCAAGCCAGACCGCAAGTACCAGTCGGTGCTGGTGCAGCGCTTGATTAACAAATCGATGCTGGATGGCAAAAAGCAAGTTGCTGAGCGGGCTGTCTATAGTGCGCTCGAGCAAGCTGCCCGCAGCCTCAAGAGCGAGGATCCACTGGAAGTGTTTGAGACCTGCATCAAGAACATCAGCCCTAGCTTTGAGGTAAAGAGTCGCCGCGTTGGTGGTGCTAACTACCAGATTCCATTCCCCATCCAAGGTCATCGTCAGCAGCACTTTGCCTTTATGTGGCTAGTGCAGGCTGCCCGATCGAAGAGCGGTATGCCATATAGCAAGCGCCTGGCAACAGAGATCGTTGATGCCTGCAACCAAACCGGCGTCGCCTTCAAGAAAAAGGAAGACACCCACAAAATGGCCGAGGCCAACCGCGCCTTTGCCCACTTTGCTCGCGGCTAAGTTCTGCGGCACAGTATACGCAGCCGCCCGAGGTATATCCTTGGGCGGTTTAGCTATGGCTGCATAGTAAGTGACTGTGATAGTGGATGGTGTGCTGTGGTTTGCCGCAGAGCCTGGCATAACAGGGGTATGCTATGCATGTTGATTTGCCTTTGGTTGGGCATGAGAGGCCGTCTAGCATTGGTTTGGATAAGATCTAGACTCTAGGCTACACAGCAGAATCTGCATACAGCGCCTTAGGGCTGGGCAGCTTTGCTAGTGGCTACCTCTTTATCGCCAGAAGAGTTATTTCAGCGCTGGAGTGGCGTAGTATCATCATGCTGATATTTGCGCTACACACATGCAGCGACAGAGCAGGAGCAGGTAGGCGGTGAGGGTATTATTTGTGAAGGAGAAAAACGCGTAATCAAGACCAAAATGCTTGCGAAAAATATGTAATTATCGTGCAAATAGCCACCACTGGTACGACAGGGGTACATATGGGGAAAATAATACGAAAATAAGGCCAAAAATAGCTTTGCAGGCGCTGGTTTTGTGCTATAATGCAAGTTGATACGATTACTTACTACCACGCTGCCAGCGCCACAACGTACGCAGCAGGGAGGAATCGGCAGAAAGGAGCCAATGCCGTTAACCAAAATCAT
This sequence comes from uncultured Candidatus Saccharibacteria bacterium, assembly GCA_938045445.1. Taxonomy (GTDB): domain Bacteria; phylum Patescibacteriota; class Saccharimonadia; order Saccharimonadales; family Saccharimonadaceae; genus Saccharimonas. The sequence continues at coordinate 22,498 of CALIMM010000012.1, read as the reverse complement.
AGTGCGGAGTATAAAAAACTATGAGTAAAAGTAATGAATTTACTAAACTAAACAAAGAAATGGGCTTAGGTGCATTTGAGACGGTAGCATCAGCAGCAGTCGAAAAATATCCTACGCAAAAAGAAAACCTTACAGATCCTGAAGATGATGGACTATGTATAGACGAAGAAGCATATTACAAGCGTAGTGGCTTCGAAGCCCCAAGCAAGTATTCTCCAGAGAGTGGCTGGATGAAGCACGTGCAAGAAGCACTGCAAGAGGTATTTCTTGAGGCGACGCGTGGTGGCACGTTTGATAATAGTGCAAAAAATGTGATGATGCACGAGTTTGCAAAGCTACGTGATGTTGAAGGTGGCCCTGCTATTGGGGAGAAGGTTCAGTTCGATGTTGATAAAGTGGTTATATTTGATAGCCAAGAAGACGTCAAGAGTCCAAAGGACAGCGATGTCCAATATTCTCCATACGCATCGTCGCTCAATTCCGAGGCGGCGATTTCTTTAGACGATGTGCGCCGTGATGTGGATAGCCAGCTTGTTATTCCGTTTGGGCCGGATGAGCAAATATATGGCATCTTTGAAGGGGCTGTTTTGTGTACACACCCAGATAACCCAGAGCATCATTTGTTTGGTGTCGTAGTTAGAGAACCATGCTACGTGACAGATACAGACCAAATTATACCCGGTGAGTTTGGTGATAAGGAGGTGAAGGTTCTTGTCCCATTCTTCGACAGTATGATCGGTCTTGGAGCTAGCCAATTTGAGTTGGCTGCATAGTAGGTGCAGGTTGCCTACCGTTACTCATCTACTCATATACTCATAAAACCAGTGCACATAGAGCACTGGTTTTTCTGTGCAAAAAATCTATGGTGATTGCAAAGAATAAACAAGGGGTGCGTACTATGCCATTGAACTTTTGAGTAGTGCGTGTATTGGTTGATGTAATGTGCGCGTTTTAGTAAGAAAATAATATAGTTTTTATGCTATAGGGGTGTTTGTGTGCTATATTGATTCTCTTTGTGCATTATAAATTGCTTGAGAATGAGCAAGAGAATGTCTGAATATAATAAGAATATATTCAGATTAGTAAATGGTAAATTAAGCGGGTATAGATGCGCTCATGTACTATACATAGTGCATCGTAATGAATATTTTGTACGCAAAGTGAGTCGATTACTTTATCGAATATGTCTTTTTTGTATATGATGACGTGCATGCTGTGGAAAAGGAAATACAAGAGAGCATGAACAATATGCAGAATCGTTCATGCAATTTTTTGCTGCTTCATAGATGAGAATAGGAGTGGGCGCGAAGTGGGTGAACCATGATAGCAGTATGAATTGAAATATAAAAAGCAAAAATGAGAAAAGCGCAGAATATAGTGCAGAGCTACTAGCAGCTTTTTGCAGTAGCTGAGGCACTTTTGCAAAATGATTTGCAAAAATATGAGCGAACACTACACTATTAATAATTATTCTGCAGCAAAATATTATTTTTTGTCCGTTCTGATTGGCGTGTGGTGTTTATACCATTATAATTTTGTATACAGAAAAACATGAGAAGTGCACTGTTGCAAAAAAATGATCATTTTCGAAAATCGGAGCGGCAAGCAGGTAGCACATACATGACAAAAATAATGTTGCATTGCGACGCTGCAATAAAAAACGCAGATGTACTATTTGTTATTGATAAAAAATTAGTGATGTCTAGCAAAAACGTTTGCAACTTTGCAACATAATGTGCGTGCAAAATATTTTTTGCTACTATGCGAGTGATGAATGATGCAAAAATAAATTGTTTGATGGCAAATATAAAATTAGCATAGTGCCGATATGTACATTTGCATACAGAATCATGAGAGAGCATGCAAAATTATTACAGCTAGATAGAAGGACGGAGAGGTAATCAACAATATGTGTGATGAAAAATGAATTGCGTACTGTAGCAGTGCAAAATTTTCACATTGCGATTATAGAAATGTGCAAAAAATGAATGTGAGGTGGTGAGATGAATTGAGAAGACAGCTTACTTGAGCAAATAAGCTGTCTTGTCCTGGGTAAGATATGCGTGGCCTGCGCATAGGCAAGAGACTTGTACGCAATGTAAGAAGTAAATTAAGTAAAGAGCTATCATGCTAAAATTCGTGAACGGAATATAATGATATTCATAATAAAAATCTGAGAATAACGAGACTCAGTCCGGCAAAGTGGTGCAGAAATATAGTGCCAAGAAGCAATGATGGTTCGTGCGCGCCAAAAGAATGTGATGATTTTGGTGGGGTGCGCATGACATGTGAACTATGTATTGTGGTGGTTGATTGGCTGTAAACAAAAAATGGTATTTTTTGCCATGACGTGATGCAACGATGGAATACGTGACGAAAATTTTCTGCATTATGAGACATAGTGGCGTACACTTGGAGCGAGGTGAGTATGTGAAAATGGTAGAAAAACATTCAGCGATAGGCTTGATAGCAAAATTTGCATAACCAAGCAGATGGGTGCGACGAGGGTCAGAAATAGTAGGCATTGGTGTGCCAAAATATATGGTAGGTGCGAGTAACTTTGTGGCTAAGAGGGTGCTTTGTGAGAAAATCGTGATAGCTGGATTTGCGTCTGCGTCATGCTAGTACGATAGCGTAGCAAATTTTCATTATCAGTTGCATAATGCAAGCAAAGGATGGTTGATGGTGATATAGGCATAATCAGTATGGTAAAGCATAAGGTGCATAAAACAGCCTCGGAGTGTGAGTGCGAAGTTAAAAAATGGATGGAGTGTGATGTGTATGATCTAGTGGGTGGGTTAATATAGTGATATTTTCGTAATTTTGAGCGTAGGTGGTTAATTATGTATTGAGCGTGAGTGAATGTGCGATAAGCGCAAGCATCATATAATGGTCATGTTTATTACATCTGCACGATCTAGTGAGGTGCGATGTATGACTTATATAAAAAATAATGATGCGTCGTGGATGGCACAAATGGAGTTTTCAAAATTTTCACATTTTGCAATATATAGTACTTTATGATATGAAAACAAATGGTAAAGTATTGGTGCAAATGTGCGATGTATGGAGGCGGGGCAGTTGGCTCTATGTAAGCAATGTGCAAAAATGAGATGGGTGCAATAGAGCTATGGAGTGCCATAGGTGGCTCTGACAAAAATGCACGAGAAACGTAGTAAAGTGATACTTCGCTTACGGCAGAAGCAATAGCGAAATAAGCACAAGCGAAAACTGACTTGATAGTTTTTGCATATACACCGCAGCATCAAAAAGCTAAAAAAGCGAAAGACAAAGTAATACATACACGACAAGTAAGGGTGGTTCATTTTTTCACATTTTGACTTATGATAAATAATATTTTCTAAATATAATAGAGCTCAAAAGGTATTCTTGTGTGCTTATACATAATAGTATATGGGCATAATACATTAAGTATAGTGATGGGGCGAAGCAAGCGAATTGTAGCACTATACTATAATTATTTTTTTGAAAATGTGGGTGAAGTGTATGACTATACTGCACTGCCAACTGGCTTATGGCGGGATGGGTGAGCGTGTGGAAAGAGAAGCATGGGTGTGCACCTAATAATATAAATAGCTGTGTATAGAGTAGAGCCAAGATAAATACAAAAAATGAAAAAGCAAAAAGTACAACACCACTGCACCCCTGTACCTTGCTAGACTTTGCGGGCTGTCTCGCGTATAATATAATGCGTTATTAACCTAAGTTTATCGTCCGGATAAACATCCATATGGATCCCAAAGGAGGTTTACATATGAAACAATATGAACTAACGGTTTTGATTCGGCCAGATCTAGAATCAAACCTTGAGGTACCACTTGCTAAAGTACGTGAGCTGGTGCTCGGCGCTGGTGGCTCTATTACTAGCGAAGACAACTGGGGCAAGAAAAAGCTGCAGTATAGTATTAAGAAGGAAGACTTTGCGGTGTATGTCTACTTTGAGGTGGCGCTGCCTGCCGATGCACCGCTCAAGATCAGCAATGCGCTGAATATTTCTGATGATGTGATCCGTTACTTGCTCGTCAAAGTGGACGAGAAGGGCCGCAAGCTGATGGCAGAGGCTAAAGCACGCGAAGCCAGCCGCCAAACAGAAGAGTAAAAATTACCACAACAATTCATAACCACAGTAAAGAATCGAGGAGGATGTATGGCTCGAGGATTTAGCAAAGTTATTTTGATGGGCAATTTGACGCGCGATATAGAGGTGCGCACCACAGCAAGTGGGCAGAACGTTGCGAATTTTACACTAGCGGTCACTCGCACATGGCGCAACCAAAATGGCCAAAACCAAGACCAAACCAGCTTCATTAACTGTGTAGCCTGGGGACGGACTGGCGAAACCATCGCGCAATATGTGAAGAAGGGTAGCCCGCTGCTCGTCAGTGGTCGCCTCGACCAGCGCAGCTACGACGATAAGGACGGCAACAAGCGTTCTGTTGTAGAAGTGACAGTAGAGGACTTCACCTTCGTTGGTGGTGGACGTGCTGACGGAAATACAACACCAGCTGCAGCGCCAGCTAACAGTGGTAGCGGCCAGGATGTTGTCATCGAAGACATTGACGACAAGCCGATTGACCTATCAGAAATACCATTTTAACAACACACTAAAGGAGAATAAATAATGGCCAAGCGCATGCGCAAGGACACACCGGTCTATTTTGACTACAAAGATGCAAAGACATTGCAAAAGTTCATCAACATTTATGGGCAGATTGAGCCACGTAGCCGCACAGGGTTGTCGGATAAACAACAGCGACAGCTCGCTGTGGCAGTGAAGCGGGCTCGCCACTTGGCGTTGCTGCCATTTGTGGCGCAAGGTTAGGAACTTTTTCAGCGCAGTACCTCTGTGACTGCGCTGGCGGATGTTTCGAACGAAGCAGCAACTACTAAACAGGAGATAGGTGATGTACCAACCAACTGACCTCAAAAAAGGTGTGATTGTGCAGCTCGATGGCAAGCCGTATCGGGTTGTGGACTATAATCAGAAGGTAATGGGCCGGGGTGGCTCGATTGTGAATGTGCGGCTGAAGAACTTGATCGATGGGAGCGTGCTGCCTAAGACCTTCAAGGGACAAGACAAGATTGAGCCCGCTGAAGTGTCAACGCAGAGCGTGCAGTACCTCTATAATGATGGTGATACGTTCTATTTTATGGATCCAACTAGCTTTGAGCAGTTTGAGCTTGCTGCAGACCTTGTCGACAGCGCTAAGGATTACCTGAAGGAAGGGGATACACTAAGCCTGCAGTTCTTTGATGGCAAAGTGATCAATGTTGAGCTCCCCAAGAACCTCTACCTCCAAGTCACCTATACCGAAGATGTTGTAAAAGGTGATACAACCAGCAGTGTACTCAAAGATGCGACGCTGGAGACGGGCCTGGTAGTGAAGGTGCCAGCCTTCATTAAGACGGGCGACGTTATTTCTGTCGATACAGCAAGCGGAGAGTACCGCGAGCGCAAGAAATAGTGGCCTGAGAGCTCGTGAGAGCCGCTCTCATCGCGTTGACATGCAAAAGTGAGAGAATGTAGGGATAACACATATACACCGCAAAAAGCGGTGTATTTTTTGTGCCGTGTAATTCTTGGGTTGGAGCACCCTAGAGATGTGATAAAAACAACGTAGAGTAGCAACGATTTTGGCCAATTTTGAGCGCGAGCTTGCGGACACTCTGTGTTTTTGCTGAGTAAATAGGGGAAGAAAGAGGACGTAAATGATGTTGTAATAACTAACACATAAGGTTTGCTGTCAAGCTCGATAGGATCAAGCTATTATTGTAGAGAATGCAACAAAGCTTTCTGTGACGAGGATAATGCCAAAATATACAAGGCATTGTAAAAAATACAGAATATGAACAGGGAATACCGGGCGAACGTTCGAATAATGAGCGTGGTAGGAAGCACAGCGATTAGGCAAAACGATGACATGTGCACAACACAAAGGCGTAGGTATCGTGATGTACAAACAACACCACGGTAGCTGGAGGGGTATAGTGAGCACAACAACGATGTTATAAGCGCAACGATTGTCTCGTGCAGCATGGAGCACGCACACATATGCTTACACCCAGGATAAACACAATAACCATAAGCATAAATGAACAAATTTTCGTTACGACACGCATTTACCTTTAGCAATATAATAACGCTTATGGCAATAGAGTATCATACAAAATGTACCAGAGTAAACATAAGCATAATATAAATAATGAACACACTTTTTTGTTGTGTAGCTGCGAAGCTACGCGTTTGGCTTGAGCACACTCACGTAAAAAATGCTGCTAGCAACATGATGCATGGAGCTGTTGCTGCGTGATAAAAAATGTGATCATTGTGCGCCGCGTCTATTTTTTGGGTTTGAGTATTTTTGATTTTGCTTTTTCGTGCACGTTTGTTGTGGCTGGCTGGAGGGTGTTTCATTTTTGATTTTTGCATGCCGGGCAAATTATAGCGAGGCGATATATTACTGCGAAGTATAGGCTGCACGGATGAGCGGTTGATGATAAAAATAATCATTGTTTATAGATTTGTGCAAAAATGGGTTGCTTATTATCGCAGCTAGAATTGCTTGCAGATGGTTCATGCAAATTTTGCAAAACATACATAAACGCAAAATATCGCGCGATACATCTTGGCTCGTCTATGTGCTGCGAGGATGCGAAATATACCATTTGGCATACGCAAATACTCACCCTTGGCTTGCAAAAATGTGATGCTGCCAAAAATCAATTTTTTGTTCAGGCGAGTGGGATCGCTATGCGAAGCATCTGCTGCAGTGGCGGCGTGTTTTGCTACATATAGCGCTTTTGCGGGAGCATGAATATGCAGCTCGTTAGTAATGTGGCGCAGCCATACGAGCAAGATATTTTGCTATCACGATGTTCACTTAATTTTTTATGTATGCTATATGTCTAGCTGGTCTATCTTGCGTTTTGAATATCATGCTCGCTTTCGGCGACGTGTGTGAATGAAAATGAGTGCGCTGCAGTGAGGGATATTTTGGGCTGACTGTTGGCGCAAGGCTGCTATAGCGCGCAAAGAACAAAGCGGATTTTCTTCATCATCAAAACTTGAAAAACGAGGGAAGCAAGCAGTATATCCGTGCGCAGCAGTCTCGTCTGATCTCATCATCATCATGCTCTATAGCCTCATGCATTGTGTAAAAATGCAGCAGGCCTATTAGCTTCGCACCAACTAACTATCCATCCACTCGTGCAGTATAATAAGAACATGCAAAAACAACGACTAGACAAAGCAATGGTGGCGCGTGGCCACGTAGCAACACGCTCAGCGGCCGAGAATTGGATTCGCCTTGGCAAGGTATTGGTGGATGGTGCGGTAGCGCACAAGCCGGGAATGTTTGTGGATGAGTCGACGCAGATAAAGCTGGTGGCGCACGAGCGCTATGTGTCGCGGGCGGGGCTCAAATTAGCCAGCGTCGCGCAGCGGCTTAATATTTCGTTTGATAATACTGTCGTGCTTGATGTTGGTAGCAGCACCGGTGGATTTACCGACTATGCATTGCAGCATGGTGCGCGCATGGTGTATGCAGTGGATGTGGGGACGGAGCAGCTCCACCCCAGCCTGCGTGGCGACCCGCGCATCGAGCTGCACGAAAAAACCGACATTCGCAATTTTGTGCCGGCCACCACGCCAGACATTATCGTCATCGATGTATCGTTCATTAGCTTGCGCAAAATTCTGCCGCACCTTGTGCGTATCAGCAGTCCGCACACCAGCATCATCGCGATGGTCAAGCCGCAGTTTGAGGCGCAGCGCGCGCAGCTTACACGCAGTGGCATTGTCAAAAATGACAGCGTGCGCCGCGCCATCCTGCGCGACTTCGAGCAGTGGGTGCGCACCCAGTGTGTGATCATCGACAAAGCCGATAGCAGTGTGAAGGGCGCGCATGGCAACCAAGAGCGGTTTTATCGATTGCAAAAAAGCAGGGCAGAACGACACCATAGTTGAGAAAACGAGTGCGGTTAATGAGAGAGTCGCGCAGCAGTTATTTAGATTGTATCGTGTGGCGATCTTGCGTTGTATCTACTCGTGCAAGTTTGCTGCATACAATAATGCCTTCGTATCGCCATATATTAATTATATATAGACAGATTTGAAAACAGCAAAGAATAGGCTGATGCGAGTGTTTCGGAGGGTCAACTATATAGTATTGTGGGAATTCTTTGGTATAAGAGAAAGACGCATGATGAGGCAAACACTACATGACTTATGCGTACTGTGACATACAGCAACGCGCTCATCATAGCACAACACATAGCGCCATCACCACCGTCGGCCCATTGATGAGTATGCTGGCAATGGCATGTGCCGTCATTGGTACGTACACATTGCGCGTCATACTATATGCCAAGCTAAATGGCAGTGCCCACACCATGCCCAGCAGCACACCCCACGGTGCAACAAAGTGCTCTGCTGCAAACAACATAGCACCTAGTAGGGTGGTGCAGATGATTGCTGTGCGATTGGCTAGGCAGATCATCTGCTTGCGAAAAATTGTTTCCTCTACGATGGCGGGGAGAATGATGGTTGAGAGCGCAAAAAGTAACAATTCGCCTGCCGTCTTGACCGGCATTGTAATGGCACCTGTGGTGAGGTGAGGGAAGGCTTGCTCGAGCACGCTTGTCACACCAAATGCTCCTGCTGCACAAACCAGCGTGATTACTACCTGCCGCCAAAAGTGCCACCCACCAGCGAGCGCACGACACCACTGGTGTATACTCACACTTTTTGTTGTGATGATGTAGCCAAGCAGCGCCACAAAAAATGCTGTATTACTATAAACATATAGATGCCGTGGCAGGACAAAACATGAGACGATGAAAATAACCTCAAGTATGACCGGTATGGCAATGCGTCGCATATAATGATACATATACTACCAGTGTACTCTTTGCTATACCTTCTGAGAAGATTATAGTAATAGTCCATGCAAAAAACTCGCCATAAACTCATGGCGAGTTTGCTTATGTTTCTTAGCTAGAATCACTTGCTTACATTAAATCGAAATTCTACCACATCGCCTGGCTGCATGACATAGGCTTTGCCTTCGGTGCGGATTTTGCCTGCTTCACGCGCTTTGGCCTCGGAGCCTGCTGCCACGAGGTCGTCATAATCCACCACCTGCGCCGCAATGAAGCCTCGCTCGAAGTCGGTGTGGATGACCCCGGCCGCTTGTGGTGCCGTCCAGCCTTGGTGGATCGTCCAGGCGTGGACTTCCTTGGGCCCCGCGGTGAGGTAGCTCTGCAGGCCGAGTGTATCGTATGCCGCTCGGATCAGCTGCGTCAGGCCAGCCTCGGGCACATCATAGCTTGCTAGCAGCTCCAGCGCATCCTTCGCGTCCAGCCCCTTGAGCTCATCCTCTAGCGTGGCACAGATGAAGAGCGCCGTGCTGCCACGAGCCAGCGCCGCCAAGCGAGCTTTAGCTTCGGCATTGGCCAGGGTGGCTTCGTCGACATTAAAGACGTAGATGACTGGCTTGGCGGTGAGGAGGTGGAGGTCGGCGATTGCTTCGTGAATAATATTTTTGTTCAGATGAACAGGGGTACCGGCGGCAAGGTCGTCACGCAACTGCTGCAGATACTCGAGTGTACTGCGCGCCTTGGGGTTGGCCTTAGCTTCTTTGCTGAGGCGGGTGAGGCGGGTCTCGATGGTCTGGATGTCTGCCAGCATGAGCTCGGTGTTAATGATATCGATATCGCGTTGCGGGTCGATGGTGGTATCGACATGGACGATGTCGTCATTTGCAAAGGCGCGGACAATGTGGACGATTGCATCGCACTGGCGGATATGAGCGAGGAACTTATTGCCCAATCCCTCGCCGCTGGCAGCACCAGCCACCAGCCCAGCGATATCGACAAAGGTCACAGTGGCCGGCACGACCTTCTCAGCGTGGTACATATCGGCCAGCACTGCTAAACGCTCATCGGGTACGGGCACAATGCCAGTGTTGGGCTCGATGGTGGCAAAGGGGTAGTTGGCTGCCAAAATATCATTGTTGGTGAGGGCGTTGAAAAGGGTCGACTTGCCAACATTGGGCAGGCCAACAATACCAATAGATAGACTCATATATATAGTATAGCAGCGCAAGGGGGAAATCGGCAGGGAGAAGGGGAAAATGCGAGGAAGGTGAGCGTGCTGTGACCTATATAAATATATAAAGTAAGGCTCTTTCGCCATTGGTGTACTATTTTGCTTCATCACAAGATAAGCTCTGCGCTATCTCACGCCCACCCTCCTCACACTCCCTCCGATGGAACACTATAAGGGTCGATACTTCCCAAGTATCGACCTCTTGCGCTGGGCTGAAAACCGGTCATTACGACCGGTTTTCACACTCCATCGGATGAAGTGGTGAGGAGGGAGAGCTAACGATATTTATGAGCTATATAAGAATATATGGCGATGTCTCTGCCTTGCGTCATGAACACAGTGCACAATTGCCCTAACTTTGCTATAATCATAAGCATGACATTTGTACACTTTTGCCGCCAATCACTGGTGCGTGCTGGCCTGATGGGGCTGCTGTGCGCTGTGGGGGTGAGTGCGGCACTGGGCGGGCTGGCCACGGCTCGGCCCAACAACGAGGTCGAGGCCAAGCTGCCTGAGCTCTGCCGCAGTGGTAGCCCCTGTGCAGTGGTGTGGTTTTCGCAGCCTGGCGAGCGGAATTATTATAAGTCGGGTATCTCGATCGACCACAACCAGACTGGCCTGGTCGATATCGTCATTCGTGGCTCGGGCTACTCGGGCAATCGCTCGGGGCCCTTCGACATTAGCTCGATGCACCTCGACCGCAACATGAACTGGAACTACAACCGCAACAGTCGCATCAAGAATGTTCAGTCGAGCGTGATGTACCGTGGGCGGGTTAGTGGCCAAAACCAATACACCAGCCAGGGTGGTGAAGTGCGGGCGCAGCTCGACATTGGTCAGTTCGACATCCCGGTGGGGCAATCGCGCACCGTGGGGGTGGGCCTGTATAGCTGTATCTCGACCGATGGCGGGCGCACCCTGGCTGCTAGCGAGAATATTGCCTGTGGTACGAGCGATGTTAATGTGACGATCACGCGACGCATCCCACCCTGGACGATCAATGGCCAAAGCTATGTGGGCAAGCAGTGGCCTGGCACCCAAAATATGCAAAAATCCGTCCGGGCCTTCCCGGGTGAGCAAATCTACTGGGCGCATGATCTCCGCAACAATGGTCCCAACAGTGCAACCGTGTCCGTGGGGATGGATGGTACTGGCTTTGCTAATAATTACAGTGGTGGACATAGCCTGGCGCGCAATGTGACGGGCCAGCCTGGACAGCTCTTTTATACGGTGTATCCAAGCGGCGGCACGACCGACCGCTATACCAGCTACCGTATCCAAACGAGCGACGTTGGCCGCACACTCTGCCAACGGATATCGTGGTCACCTGGCATTGCTGGTGACCCAGCGTGGCGACGCAGTGATCCAGCGTGTGCTAGTGTACACTCAGACTTTGAGCTCTATCCATCGGCCACAATTGATGGCAAGAAGCTTGCGACGCTGGAGGGTGGGAACATTGCGCCCAGTCGGATTGACGAATCCATCCACAACACTGGTGCAAGCCTCGACAAAGACCGGAGCGAGAGCGAAGCCGCGGCCTACCAGTTTATCGTGCGGGGGCAGCACCGCCAGCAGTTCCTTGGCAGCCTGAGCAGCATCTTCGACCGCGGAGCAGCAGTCGGCTATCCCTATGCTCTGGGTAGCTACAGTGGCAGTGACACAGCGTGCACCTGGCTGCGCGGCAAGCAGCCGATCGACTGCACCAACGAGCCCACCTTCCGCGAGAACAAAAAATATCTCGACAGCCACACACGCCTGAATGACACTAAGGATATCAACGCTGCCGATGCCAAGGTAGGGGATATGATCTGCCGCATCGTTGCTATCAAAGATTATAATTATAAACACACCGATGGCAACGAGCGTCGTATTTCCTCGCCCGCCTGTGTAACGGTGACGAAGCTACCATGGGTGCAGATCTGGGGTGGCGACTTGCGCGTCGGCAACGGCATTGGCGCGGCGAGTGGTAATGGCGATGCACAAATCGTCACTCTCAAGACGACTAAGGATGGTAACATGTATGGCAGTTGGGCTGAGTATGGTATGATGGCACCGCAAAATGGCGGCAAAATCCTCTCTGCCACCGGTGGTGTGCTGTCTGGCCGGCGGGGGTATGGTGGTGATTATGACCGCTCGAAGGATAGCCTTGCCTTTGCTAATACCGCTACACCAGCTGGCCGCTGGGCACCACCAACCAATGTGAAAGTGCCAAGCTTTGGCCGGGGCGCAGCGGCTGGTACGTCCATCGACGTGGGGAGCTTTGCCGGCCACAACGTGCGCACTGTCAACGGCGATGCCACCATCCACGGCACACTGCCCGGCAGTAGTACGCTGGTGGTGGAAGCAGGCGGCACAGTGACGATCGATGGTGACCTCAAGTATGGTGCCACTACAGTAGATGATGCCACCAAGCTTTCGCAGCTCGTCATTAAGGCTAAGAATATCGTCGTCAAGCATAATGTTAAAGAAGTGAATGCCTGGCTGATTGCTCAGCCAACCGGTGGCAGCGGGGGAGTCATCTCTACCTGCGACGAGATCCGTCACGTTGGTGCGTATTTCAATGGCCTCACCGCCGAGACCTGCAAAGAAAAGCTCACCATCAACGGCACCATCATGGCGCGCCAGCTTCAGCTGCGTCGCACCTTTGGCGCTGAGAAGGATAACCTCGCCGAAGCTGCTGAGGTGCTCAACCAACGTGCCGATGTCTTCATGTGGGGCTCGCGTTACAACAAAAACAACGACCTGCCCATTACCACCGCCACCACAACAGAAGCCGCACCGCGGTTTTAGCTATGATGATTAGCTACAGGCCACAAAAAAAGGAGCAGGCTAGGAGCCGCTCCTTTATTGCAGTAGAAGATACCAGACTCAATATAGCAAAGCGTGAGTTATAGTTGCTCCAACTCCTGGCCGGGCCGGTTCTTGGCATCTTTTAGCTTTTGGCGCATCGCTGCTGGATCGAAGTTACCAGTGAATCCCATGATCATGTCGGTTATATCGGTATAGGACTCGATGACATCTGGCTCATTTGTTGAAGCGCGAAGGCCAGTTGGTGATAACTTGTCGAGCTTCAGAGTAAGCAGTTTCGAGTGACCGTACTCCGATCCTGGGTACCTATTACCAGAAGTTGAGCGAGTGTCTAGCTTGACAAGGTCGGGTAAATACATAATAGTCAGTGCCTGAGAACCATAGCCTGGTGGAATCAAGTTTCCCTCACAGCTTTTCGTTGGCACCCAGACAACATTTTGGTCGTAATACGATACTTCTTTGTCCTCAAATATTGCACCATTTGGCCCAATCGAGACAAGCGACTGCTGTGTAGTTGTCTCGTCCTTCTCGAGCTGTCCGCGTGAGAAAGGATAATCTCTTGGATGAGTAATCTTGTTGCCCTGCTCTAGATAAGCATAGAGCCATAGTGCGTATAGGTCGGGCGGTGCAGGGTATGCCCCAGAACGCTCCAGGAATTCTCTGCGCATTTCCTGAGAGCGCTGAGCTTCGCGCTGATATTCGAGCATTTCTTCTTCGTGTCTACGCTGCTCCTCCGCAAGCTGATCTGCCGCAGCTGCAAGTGCTCGCCGTGTCCGGCCGCCGCGCGACTTATCGCTCAGCTCATTGGGGGGGGGTGGTATTTGGTTCTTGGGAGAGTCGATCAAAGAATTTCATAATGACCTCATATATAGCAGACAATGAGAGATATGTCAACTATCGATATTTTCCACCAACCCCCTTGCCTAAACCAATGTCGCTTATGTATAATAGATGAGTATGAAGTTTCAAAAAGGGTCGGGCGATTTCTTTGCACTCGATATCGGTACCAATGCCGTGCGGGTTTTGCAGCTAGCACCAGCTGGCGACGAGTGGGAGCTCGTGGCACATGGCTATGCGCCCGTTGACCGCCGTATTACTAGCAGCGATGCACCAGAATCGCGCCGTCGCCTGGGCGAAGTTATTATGACTGCCGTGGGCCAGAGTGGCATCAAGACGAAGAATGTTGCGATTGGCCTGCCATCCAACAAGACCTTTACAACAGTGGTCGATGTGCCGCAAGTTTCCGATGCCGAGCTGCGCGCCACGATGAAATACCAGATAGACCAATATGTGCCGATGGCGGATGATGCCAAGGTAGATTGGGTGCTGCTGGGGCCATCGCTCCACGCAAGCGACCAGCAAGAGGTGCTGATTAGCAGTGTGTCGAAGGGGTATAGTGAGGATCAGCTTGAGTTTATCGAGGGCCTGGGGCTGAATGTGATTGCTATCGAGCCCGACCCAATTGCCATGGTGCGGGCCTTTGCACCGCCGCAGCAAGCGGCAAATGGTGCCGCAGTGATGCTGATCGACATTGGTGAACTCTCGACCGATCTTGCCATTATCTATGGTGGAGCACCGCGCCTCGTCCGGACTATTCCGTCGGGTGTGAGCAGCTTCGTCAAGTCGGCAGTACAAAACCTCAGCGTCCAGGAAGACCAAGCTCGGCAGTTCATCCTCAAGTTTGGTTTGGCGGAGGATAAGCTCGATGGGCAGGTGGTGCGTGCTATTGAGGGTGCGCTGGATAACTTTGCGAGCGAGCTTATTAAATCAATCAAATTCTTCCAGACGCGCTACGCCAGCGCCCAGGTGTCGAGCATTACACTGACAGGCTTTGGCGAGATGATTCCACATCTCAGCGAGTATGTTGCGGCCAAGGTAGAGGTTCCGACCGCCCCGGGTAACCCCTGGCATGGTATCCATATGCCGCAGACGAGCCAAGAGCAATTGGCCAACGTCGCACCAGAGTTTGCCACAGCAGTGGGCCTCGCAAAACGGAGGAACGACGCATGATAGAGATCAACCTCATCCCTGACGTCAAGCGCGAATACCTGCATGCCCAGCGCATGCGCAATGGTGTGATATCGCTCTCCATTCTTGTGAGCATCATCGCTGGTGCAGCAGTGGCGCTGTTGGTGGTGTATGTTGGTACGCAGAGCGCCCGCGAGTGGCTGACCGACAACGAGATCAAAGACCAATACGGCAAGATTAGTAGTGTTAAAGATGCCAACCAGATCGTTACCATCCAAAACCAACTAGCTCAGCTCTCCTCGATGCACAAGGACAAGAGCATTGACTCGCGGATCTTCGATGTGCTCAGTGCTATTAACCCTGCTGCGCCCAATGATGTGAAGATGTCGACCGTCAGTCTCGATCCGTCTGAGACGAAGCTCTCCATTGAGGGGTCAGCCGCCAACAGCTTTGAAGCGACAGACAAACTCAAGAAAATGATCCTCAATACCAAGCTGAGCTACACCGATGGCGATAACCGTGTCCAGACCGTCAAGCTGGCCGACGATGTGACAGTGAGCGACACCAGCTATGGCGAGGACGCCAGTGGGGCTAAGGTACTGCGCTTCAAGCTGACCTTTACCTACCCCAAAGAGCTTCTCGCTAATAGCTCCAAAAATCTGCGCATTGAAGCCCCAACTGGTAGTACTAATGTGACCGACTCGCGCCTGCATGTGCCCGATAGCCTCTTTACGCCCAAGGCGACCAACAAGGAGAAGAACTAGATGAGTAAGAAAGACGCCGCCATCCACAAGCGCCAACAGATCGAACAATCCAGCCGAGTGATGTTCCTCTGGGTGGCTGGAGCCTCAGTAATTGTGGGTTTCGCACTGGTGATATCGTGGTTTTTGGTGCAGCAAATTATCTTCAAAGAGCGAGTGCTTGGCGAGAAAAATAACACCGCTGCCGTACTCAAGAACAACAACGACGCCGTGGAGAAGCTACGCGGTGAGCTGAAGGTGCTCGAGACCAACTCACACCTCAATGCCAGCCGTATCAACAACGATGAGAAAGCGCTTCAGGTGGTGCTTGATGCTCTGCCGGCGGAGGATAATGCTCTCGCGTTGGGTGCATCGCTCCAGTCTAAGCTGGTCAATGGCGTGGCAGGTGTGTCGCTCGATTCGCTTAATATCGACCAAACGGACGACAGCGAGTCATCAAATAGCACTGGCGCAGCCGCCAGCAATGGCAACTTGCAGTCCATTCACTTCACCATGGAGGTATCGGCCAGTAATCCCAACGCTCTGCGCGAGCTTTTGCAGCGCTTCGAGCGCTCCATCCGCGTGATTGAGATCGACCGCATGACCATTGAGCGGACTGACAGCAAAGTCGCCATGAAGATCTCGGCCCATGCCTACTACTCGCCAGCCAAAACCATCGAGCTAAAGAAAAAGGACATCAAACCATGAAGAAGACCGACATCGCAATGATTATCTTGATCGCTAGTATATCAGTAGTGGTGGCGTTTTTTGTGGCCAGTAGTATCCCATTCTTGCAAATGCCGCAGCGTGGCACCAAGGTAGAGACAGTCGAGAAGCTCTCGGATACGATTGATGAGCCAGACAGCGCAGTGTTTAATAAGGAGGCGATCAACCCAGCGGTCGAGACGATCATTGGGCAATCGCAGCAGAAATAACAGAGGTAGCGTGTGGCACTGATGACAAGTGATATGCAAGAAAAACTCACCACACTCCTCGTTGACGAAGGGCTGATCACGCGCCAGCGCCTTGATGATGCCACCAAGCTGGCCCGCGAGAGTGGCCGGCCACTGCTGACTGTCCTGACTGATGAGTCGGCGATCGATAACGAGCTGCTGACCCGGGCGATTGCCCATGTGTCGGGTGTGCCGTATGTCAATCTCACCAACACAATTGTCGACCAAGACATCCTCACGCTTCTGCCATCGGACATTGCCGAGCGCTTCATGGCAGTGCCACTAGCCGAGGTGCAGAACCGCTTGGCGGTGGCGATGATCGATGCCAACAATGTCCAGGCGGTCGATTACCTTGCCAACCGCGTCCAGCGCCCACTCAAAGTCTTTATGGCGTCGGAGGCTGGGGTGCGCCATGTGCTCGAGCAGTACCGCACCGACCTCAGTAGCGTGAATGTAGCCGCCCAAGTGTCGCAGGCCGAGGCAGCCGCTGAAGCGCGGGGCGATATCAAGACGATCGTCCAAGACTCACCAATTAGCCGAGCCCTGAGTACTATCCTTGAATATGCCGTAAAGAGCCGCGCGAGCGATATCCACATTGAGCCGCTGGAGAAGTCGCTCAAGATCCGCTGCCGCGTCGATGGTGTGCTGCGCGAAGTTATGCAGCTGCCCAAGAGTATCGAGCCGGCACTGGTGAGCCGGATCAAGATCCTGTCTGAGCTGAAGATCGATGAGCACCGCATTCCACAGGATGGACAGTTTGCCGTCAAGGTGGCAGACAAGGAAGTTGACCTCCGTATTGCCATTAGCCCCGTGGTGTGGGGCGAGCAGGTGGTGATCCGCTTGCTAGATAAGACTGGCACATCCTTCGAGCTCGAGCAGATGGGCTATGCTGGGCGCGCCCTTCGGCTGATTCGCCAGGGGATTCACCGCCCCAATGGGATGATCCTCACCAGTGGCCCAACTGGTAGTGGTAAGTCGACCAGTCTCTATGCACTGATTAAAGAAATTAAGGATGATACCATCAACATCGTCACATTGGAAGACCCCGTGGAATACAAAATGGAGGGAGTCAACCAGATTCAGGTCAATAGCGACGTTGGTCTTACCTTTGCTAATGGTCTGCGCAGTATTCTCCGTCAAGACCCTGATGTGGTGATGGTGGGGGAGATCCGCGACAACGAGACGGCCAACCTCGCCGTCCAGGCAGCATTGACGGGTCACCTTGTCTTTAGTACGCTCCACACCAACTCGGCAGCGGGGGTGTTGCCGCGCTTGCTCGATATGCATATCGAGCCATTTCTCATCGCTAGCACCGTTAATACCATCATTGGCCAGCGCTTGGTGCGCCGGATTGGGCCGCAGCACGAGAATTATTGGTCGAACCCGCTCGAGACAGAGATGATCCTCAGCACTGTCGGGCATCTCTTGCCCAAGACCAAGGCAGAGGCAGCCAAAATCTCGGCCGACCTTGGCTATACCGACTTACCGCTGGCTGGCCAAAAGTCCTACCGCCTCGTGCGAGGGCGCGATACCGCCAACACGCCACGGGGTTACAGTGGCCGAGCCGGACTCTTTGAGGTGATGGAAGTGACAGAGGAGATCCAGCAGCTCATTACCGCCCGAGCGTCGAGCACCGAGATCCAGAAGAAAGCCATCGAGCAAGGGATGATCACGATGCGCCAAGATGGCTACCTCAAGGCGCTGCAAGGGATTACCACCCTGGAGGAAGTCAACCGTGTCACATCAGACATAGCATAAGAAAGGAACCAACAACAACCATGGAAAATAGAGAATTACGCATAGAAGTCCTGCTCGAGGATGTGGTGCGCCGCCGCGCCTCAGACTTGCACATTCAGGTGGGGCTGCCCCCCATGCTGCGCATCGATGGCGCGCTGACCCCTGTGGCGGGCTTTGGCCCACTGGACGAAGCGCAGGTGGAGCGGCTTGTCTTTGCCATTCTCGACCAAGACCAGCAGCAGGTGCTGATGAAGGACAAAGAGTTTGACTTTAGCTTTGCCTTTGGTAATCTTGGGCGCTTCCGGGTGAATGCCTTTCATGAGCGGGGTAACTTGGCGGCCGCGCTGCGTTTGATTCCGAATGAAATCAAATCTGTGACAGAGCTGGGTATGCCGCCCGTCGTCATGACCTTCGCCGACTTCCCGCGTGGCCTGGTGCTGGTGACGGGCCCGACCGGTAGTGGTAAGTCGACCACGCTGGCTGCTTTGATCGATAAGATCAACACTGAGAAGTCGCACCACATCATCACCATCGAAGACCCGATTGAGTTCACTCACAAGAGTAAGCGCTCGGTGGTTGTGCAGCGCGAAGTGCACTATGATACCT
The DNA here is from genome assembly GCA_938045445.1 of uncultured Candidatus Saccharibacteria bacterium. GTDB lineage: Bacteria > Patescibacteriota > Saccharimonadia > Saccharimonadales > Saccharimonadaceae > Saccharimonas. The sequence continues at coordinate 3,557 of CALIMM010000012.1, read as the reverse complement.
ACTCCTTTAGCGCCGCGCTGCGTTCCAGCCTACGCCAAGACCCAGATGTCGTGCTGATTGGTGAGATGCGCGATCTCGAGACGATTAGTGCTGCCATTACCATTGCCGAGACAGGCCACTTGGTGTTTGCCACCTTGCACACCAACAGTGCAGCACAGAGTATCGACCGCATGATCGACGTCTTCCCGCCGCACCAGCAGCCGCAGATTCGGGCTCAGCTGGCTAATATCTTGATGGCAATCTGTAGCCAGCGCCTCGTGCCAGCCATCGGTGGTGGGCGAGTGGTAGCCGCTGAGGTCTTGGTAGCCAACCCAGCGGTACGCAACGTCATCCGCGAGGGCAAGAGTCACCAGCTTGATGCCATCATCCAGACTGGGGCAGACCAAGGTATGCAGACGATGGATCGCACACTGGTGAGCCTCGTCCAGAGTGGCACCGTGACGTACGACAGCGCCCGCGAGTTCGCGGTTGATCTCACCGAATTTGAGCGCTTAATGAGAGGATAATCAATGCGAAAGTTCAACTACGAAGCACGCGACAAAGCGACCGACACCATCATCAAATCTATCGTCCAGGCCGAGTCTGAGATGGCAGCGGCACGCGTTTTGACTGAGCAAGGCTTCGTTCCGCTCGACATCAAAGAAGTCGATGAGAGCGGTGGGCTCTTTGGCAGCCTGACGCGCCGTGTGACAACCAAAGATAAGGTGGTCTTTACTCGTCAGCTTGCGACGCTGATTGGTGCGGGGCTACCCCTGTCGCAGAGCCTTCGCACGGTGCTGGAGCAGACGGAGAACAAGAAGCTGCAAGAGATTATCCAAGAAATCATTGCCGATGTTGAGGGTGGTCGGCAGCTGTCGGACTCCTTTGGCAAACACCCCGAGATCTTCGACAAAATCTACCTCTCACTCGTGACTGCAGGTGAGGCCTCTGGTACGCTCGACCAAGCGCTCAAGCGGGTGGCCGCCCAGCAGGAAAAGGATGCCGCCATGGTGAGCAAGATTCGCGGTGCTATGACGTACCCAGCCATCGTCTTGGCGGTGATTATGGGAGTGATGCTCTTTATGTTGCTCGTGGTGGTACCGCAGGTGGAGAAGCTATATAGCGACATGCACAAGACGCTGCCATTCCTCACTGCGGCACTAATCGCTGTGGCGAAGTTTACTGCAAGCTTCTGGTGGGCAGAGCTGATTTTGCTGGTGGGTGCCATTTACTTCACCCGCCAATACGCCAAGACAGGCCCCGGCACGCGTACCTTCGACACACTTAAGCTTAATATGCCCTTCGTTGGTAGTATGTTTCGCAAGCTCTACATGGCGCGCTTTACCCGTACTGGCCAGACGCTGCTTGCGACCGGTGTGCCGATGCTCGACATGCTCGACATCACCGCAACAGGGGTCAATAATACGATTATCGAGGCTTCCATCCGCCGGACTGCCGAGAAGGTCAAGGGTGGGCGAGCGCTGTCTGTCTCACTGAGTCGTGAGGATTACATCTTGCCAATGGTGCCGCAGATGATCAAGATTGGTGAGCAATCGGGCAAGATCGACGAAATGATGGGCAAGACCGCCCAGGTCTACGAAGACGAGCTAGACGAAGAGATCCGCAACATCTCCACTGCCATCGAGCCCGTGCTGATGGTCGTCCTCGCCATCGTGGCTGGCGGCATGGTGGCGGCCATTCTCTTCCCGATATATAGCTTGGTGGGGCAGCTGACGTAGTGCTTGCAGCCAGAATATTGAATACTTTGTTTTCTCTGTGCTAGCTCACTCTCCCACACTTCATCCGATGGAGTGTGAAAACCGGTCGTAATGACCGGTTTTCAGCCCTGGCGTCAAGAGGTCGACATCCAGCGAATGTCGACCCTTATAGTGTTCCGGAGGAGGGAGTTGGGAGGGTGAGCGTGAGAGGTAGTGAAGCTGCATTAATTGTTGGATTATGCTTAATCCCTGAATCTTGTGACGATCCCATAAGAGAAAGTCTGATTCTCTATAGCCGGTTATGATAGTATAAGAGTGCACTATAGTCGGGGCCGGATAAGTGTCCATGCGTCGGCTTTTCATTGCCTAGCACAGTTCACTTCAGAGTAAATAGCATGCTATACTATACCCATGCCCTGGTAGCTCAACTGGATAGAGCGGCTCCGTCCTAAGGAGAAGGTTGTAGGTTCGACTCCTATCCGGGGTACCAATACTCTCGTATACGAACAACAGCCAAGCGGAACGGCCTCATGGGGCAGGTTATGGCGAGGGCTGTGCTTGTTGGCGGGGATGGGTGTGTTTTGCTGGTGCGGCTGCGCGCCAGTTTTTTGCTTGTTAAGCCCGACGACATCTCGCTCGGCGGCTCTCCGGAGAGCAGGGCTGGCCAGATAGGTGAAGGGGAAGCGGAGACAAGCGGTCAGGGTTATCCCGTTGTTGCCGCTTGTCATTCGCGGAAGAGGCCGCGGGCACACCATCGCAGCACGCTCCGTCGTCGTATCACCGTCGCCACCATCCTCGGGCACACTCCATGCAGCCAGTTCATCACTCATACACGGACTGGCGACGTCAGTATGCTGCCGCTCTGCTCGATCGCTCACCTGGCCCACATCATCGGCTGCATTACTGCTATCGCTTTGCGAGGGAGACGTGCCTGGCATGATGATCGTGCCGTCGTCATCAACACACGGATTGACCAAGATGCGTTCGAAGAACACCTGGTTGAGCAGCTTCTTCAGGTGGGCTGGAGCGGCACTGTAGAGGCGCGAACAGTCCTGCACGAGGTCAAGCACCGCCTCCATAACACGTCGGGTTGCCGTTACATCTGCTCGGTAGGCGTCAAGTTGACGCTCAATACGCTCCAGCTCGGCCGTCAGCTGTGCCTGTTCTTCCTTGAGCAAGTCCAGTGGCACAGCACCCTCGTAGTGGGCGTGTAGCAGGCGGCGGCGCTTGTCCTCGATGTTGGTGCGCCGGGTAGTTAGGGAACGCACCGTTCTGTCTTTCTCCCCTTTGATCTGCGCCAACTCGCCCTGGAGATAGCACTCCACCTTGGCTCGATCCTCAGTCGTCAGCTGGATACGTTGGTACAGCGCTGCCACCAACTCCTCCACCTCGTCAATGAGCACCGCCTTGAAGGTGCAGTCATGCACCCGATGCCGCCTAGCACAGACGAAGTACGGATACACCACACCCTTGCTGTTCTTGGCTCGCTGGACGAGTAACCGCGCTCCGCACACACCACACACCGCTGTGCTCTTGAGGAAGTGGTTGTGTGTGCGCTGCCGCTCACCCGTGCGCCGCGAAGCAAGCACCTGCTGCACGGTTTGCCACGTCTGGCTATCTACCAGCGGCTCATGTGCACCGACATAGTCCACCCCTTGGAAGGAAATGATCCCTTTGTAGTAGGGCAGATGCAAGATGTTCTGCAGTCTGGTCGCCGTGATCGGCTTGGCTGGCCGCGCTGGCGACGGCGCTGTCGTCAGCCCCAACTCCGCCAAATGCTCCGCCAACCCCCTCACCGTCCAATTCCCCGTCGCATACTCCGTGAAGGCCAGCCGGATGAGTGGTGCGCGCTCCTCATCC
>CALIMM010000011.1 GCA_938045445.1 uncultured Candidatus Saccharibacteria bacterium | reverse complement strand
GGTAGAGTACGATGCCGACCTCGCGCGCAAACTACCAGGACAATTCCCTGGCAAGCAATTAACAGTCGTACATGAGGATATTCTGCAGTTTGATCTTAGCCAGCTTCCTACTGGCTATGTCGTGGTAGCAAATGTGCCGTATTACATTACGAGCAAGATTGTCCAAAAGCTGCTGACAGCGGAGAATAAGCCGCGCCGTACAGTGCTGCTGGTGCAGAAGGAAGTGGCTGAGCGAATTGCCGCTGAGCCCGGTGCGATGAGCCTGCTGGGAGTGAGCGCTCAGCTCTATGCTGAGGCGATACTTGGCCCGGTGGTACCACGCCAGTTCTTTGTGCCACCGCCCAAGGTAGATTCGCAGGTAGTGGTGCTTGAGACGCGCACTCAGCCTCTCGTGTCGCCAGCAGACGAAAAGGATTTCTTCCGCGTGGTACGGGCGGGCTTTGTAGCTAAGCGCAAGAAGCTGCGCAGTGCACTTGCGGCGGGCCTTGCACTAGATAAGACAGAAATCGAGACGATGCTGCAACACGCTGGTATATCGCCAGACTGGCGGGCAGAGGATGTGTCGATTGCCCAATGGCTCGCTATTATGCAGGAGTGGCGCGCGCGATGATCCGGGCTGATCAGCCTACCTGCTTCCCACCAGGACTCCTCGTTAGCGTGTCATCGCGTAGTGATGGCACAATGCTCGACCGCACGTTAGGTGAGATACACCACCCGCAGGTAGTGGCACACCGACAGGCCTTCTGCCAGGCGAGCGGGGCCGCATATACGGATGTGGTGTATCAGCGGGTTGTCTATGGCGCAGGCCGCAGCTATGACCAGCTCTGCGAGGTCGATAGCGCTGCGACGACTCGCCATACTGCCGAGATAGTAGCGGATGGCCTCGTGACGCGCTCGCCTGGAGTGGGGCTATTGTTGCCAGTGGCCGATTGTGTAGCGACGGTGCTGTATGATCCGGTGCAGCGGGTGCTCGCGCTATTGCATCTGGGGCGGCATTCGACACTCTCACCACTGCTTGTTCGGACAATTGATCGCCTCGTCCACGAAGGCTCTCGGGCGGAAGATATCATTGTTTGGATGAGCCCAAGTGCGCAGCGGCAGAGCTATGTGATGCAGTATTTTAACCAGGCAACTGACCCAGCTTGGCAGCCCTTTTGCTCGCACGAAGCTGATGGTATCCATCTTGACTTGCCGGGCTTTAATGCTGCTGTGTGCCAGCGCGCCGGCATTGCGCCGCACAATATCCACATCTCGCCTGTCGATACAGTAACAAACCCCGACTACTTCTCGCATACAGCGGGCGACACTGGTGGGCGGTTTGCCATGCTGGCAATGATGCGGGGGAATTAATAGCAATCCGCAGATAAACGAACGTCAAACTCCTCCGCGGTATGGCTGCGTTCATACCTTGCAATATATAATTACATCAGCTATTCTGTGATAAGAAAAGTTTTGTCCATCGATTGGCTGTGGTGGATGCAAGAGAAGGAGTGTAACTATGGGATGGTTTAAAAATTCGTTTGGCATTGGGGCTGGTGTAACGCTGGGAGATATGGCAGCTCAGACTGGTGTGGCTATGGCAGTTGATATTATTGATGGATCGACCAAGAAACTGCAGGACGACTATCGCATCGAGCATTTTGACCCAATTGTCCGCGACGATATTTCGCACATTATTGCACGTGGCGCGCTGAGTGAGATGTCATATCCTTTTCCTACTGAGCTCGATTCCAATGCGAAGGCCGCGCAGCAGTCAGGGGAGAAGAGTAGCTTCGTGCGGCGGCACAAGATCGCCGTTGGTATAACTGGTGCGCTTGTGCTGGTGGCAATATGCAACCCCAAGCAAAGTGCCATTGTATTGCTTATTGGGCTGTGGCTGCTGATTGTCGCCGTCGGTATCACAATATTCAAAAAAGCGAGCCGCACTGCCTCAGGCATGATGGTTGGTGCGCTCAGTGCACCAAGGGAGCAGCTCATCAAGGATGGCCAGCAGTATTGGCATATTCGCGAATATGTGCGCCAAGCCCTGGCTGCATCTGAGCTCAGCCCACAAGATGCTGTGCTGAAGCTGAGCCACACCCAGCTTGGGCAGCAATTCCCAGATACAGTGGAGGAGATCGAGGCAAACGCCTTTTATTATAAGCAAAAACTGCAGCAATAAGTAAATAGAAGGAGCAACCTATGCGTATTATCAAACGTCCAGCAACCACCATCCCTAAAGAATCTGCCCATGGCGGCAGTGGAGCACGCAAAGTCTATGTGTCGGCTGAGCACGCCACGAGCCCATATTGTGAGGCGATCACTCATGGCTGGCTGCCTGCTGGCGCAACCTTTGACTGGCATGACCACCCTGGTGTCGAGGAAACAATGATCGTCCTCAAGGGTAGCGGTGAGGTGTCTGACGCAGATGGCACATACGCCTACAACCCAGGCGACGTCTTTATCTTTCCGCCCGATACACAGCACAAGATCCACAACCCAGGGCCAGACGAACATGAGATGATATTTGTGCGTATCATAGGAAAGTAGTTATTTCCACACGATACAGGCAAGACCGAGTGTCGCTAGCGTCGTCGCGAGAATCTTTTGTCGTGGATGATCACGCTCACCAAGCAGTAATGCTCCGAGTATCATGATGATAATAACCCCGGTTCCAGAAATGAAACTCGTGATACTCACTAGTCCTGCACTGAGGGCGAGCACAAAACAATGTGCAGACAAAGCCCGAAATGTCATGAGCAGATAGGTCTTCTTTTGATAGAAGAGCTGACGATCAATCGGTCGTTTAAGCACCAGAACAATACTCCACAGGAGCGGTGTTGCGATATATGCCATGAGCGTCATATAGGTAACGTAACCAACAGAAGTCACAAGCTTTTTCTCAACGATATTCAAGCAGGCAATTGTCATAGCGCAGCTCACAGCCCACGCAACACCGGCTCGGGTGGTCTTGCGTGGTCCTCGCTGACGAATGATGAAGGCAGCCATGAAGATAAGTCCTCCACCAACAATTTGGAGAAACGAGACATATTCTCCAAGAAGAATGATACCGAGAATGGTCACAAAGAGCAGCCGTACATTGTACAAAACCGAATGAACACCCGCCTCGAGGCGCTGCAATGACAGCGTATTGGTAATATGGAGCGCTATGGTGAGACTTAACGCCAGACACAAGAGAAAAACTGCCTCACCAGTCATAGCACCGAGATGGAGTGGCACGAACCACGATACGATAATAATCGGGAGAGCAATACCTGTCTGCATGAGTGCAGCCTGCACCCAAGGGTCGGCGCGTCGGCTCAGTGAGCGACGCAGCACCAGATTATACCCGACAAGCCCAACGAGATGGAGGATGAGAAAGCTGTACCACATAAGTTAATGATATCCTGGCCAGTTTCTTAGCTGCTTCAATGTTGCATATAAATCCAGCAGTGTTGATGTATGAGAGACGGCTGTTGGTTCTTCTGAGATATTTCTGGGTTGCATTTGTGTCGCGCGGAGTCGTACAGTCATACTAGCTATTATTGTAGCATTTTTAATCTTTATGCGTGAGGTCTTCGCCCAGCTTGTCACGCAGCTTTGCTGGCACAGAATAGCCTTTCTCTCGGAGTTTAGTGAGAATGCGTGCCTGCTGCTCAGGTGAATAATATACGGTTGGGCGTCGACCTTGCTCTTTGCGCGTTGTACCGGTCAGACTATCCTCGCCTTCAGGTTTTTCTTGATTAAGGGCGGCAATAGCTCGTCGCACGGTCATGTCGTGTACACCAAGTGCTCTGGCGAGTTGCGGGCAGGTCATTTCTTCTTCTCGTGGAGGGATGAGTGCATGAGTGTCGGCGCTGTGGGGGCGAAAATGCTCTTGGAGGCTCAGAAGCTGTTTGGGTGTGATGAATGGGCGCATCGAATTGCCGCGTGGAGCGACAATGATCTCGCCGATCTTCTGGATGACCTGAGGATTCCTCAACGCTTTCTCAACCGCATACGGTGTTATATCAAGGTGGCGAGAAGCCTGGCCAACAGATATAAGTGGCTCTGGGCCATGATGATAGACGCTATGGAGCCAGTTGTTGTTCGTCTGGTCGGTAGCGATACGCTGGTGCACATTAGCAAGTGGGCTCGTGAGTGCATCATACATATACCAAGCAAAATGATGATCGGTCGATAGGGCAACACCACACGTCTCATTTTGCACGAGCTCAGCAAGATCGTGTTTTCTATACTCGTGCAATGGTTGATAGCTATTGCCCTGAGCCTGCGCGGCTTGTTCTACAGCTGGAGTATCAAAAACAAAAGCAACATCTGGATAGGTGATAACGGTACGAGCAGGCTGGGTGTCATGTGGTTGGATGGTTGCAATAAAGCGAAGGAGTTGCTGCGATGCAGATGTCTCTTGAATATGTTGTGACATATAGGCCTGCGCCGGGTCGTGAGTAGAAAGGCCGAGATCATTCTCAAGCAAAAAGCGCAGAAGTTTGTGCAAGTCGTTGAGCTTTTCTACTTGAGCAGTATGACTGTCAAATATCTCGGGTAATTGTGCTGATTGCTGGGGTTTTTCCATGCGTATTACCATACTACAGCATAGGCAGTGGTGGCAAGTATCGAGCCTAAATGCCTAGCAAACCGTTGTATGAAGCGACCGCCCCAGGTAAGCTGCCACTTGCTCAGCTTGCCTAGGCGAGAGGTGGTAGCCTCGCTTGTGAGATGGCTGGCCATTTTGACGTCGTACGCGGTATTGTTCGGGTGTTATACCAAGGGCTTTAATAGCGTGATTGATCGTCGCGTATGTAGCATGGAGTTTCTCAGCAACAGTCGTGCGGAGCAGATACCCCGCCGGCGCCGGAGTAAAGAGCCCTTTTTCACGCGCCCAGCTCTCTATCTCTCGCTGGTCGGTGGGCGAGTAGTAGCGGTATGATAACCCAGTCGCTTTGTGGTACTCCTTGCCGTGGATATTGGCGCCAGCACCGTTAAGCTCATCAATAATACGCCGCACTGTATTGCCGCCAACGCCAAGCTTCTTGGCAACGCCGTTAAGCGTGCGATACCCCTCTGGTGGTGGGGTAGACTGGAGGTGCTCGGCGAGGGTCGCTACTTGGTGTGGCGTCAGGAGATGCTGCAATTCTGTGCCGCGCTGGGTGGTAGCGATTTTGCCAAGTTTTTCATGAATTGCAGGGTCATCCAGTGCCTTCTCAACGGTTTGTGGGGCAATACCAAGCTCTCCGGCAGCGCGGTGGATGGTTACTTTGCCAAGTGAGCGCCGGGTTTGAGCTATATGGTGCTGCTGCTCCATCTTCCTAGCCTCAGTGATGCGCGCCCGGGCATCGGCAATCGGATGAGTGAGCGCATCAACCATGCTTGCCGTAAAGCGCTGGCCATGAGGGAGCTCTAGGCCGCAGGCTGCGTCTTGCTTGATGAGGGCTAGCAACTCCTCCTTTGTGCAGCTCTCAAGCGACCTATGTTGCTCAGGACGACATTGCTGCGTCGCGTGCGTATCGAACACAAGCGTGATATCAGGGTAGATAGCCACTGTCCGGCCTGGTTGCTGGCACTCCTGACGCGGCGGTATTGTTATCATGTAGTGAGCGGGGTTAACTGATGCTTCTGTGTCACTACACTCAGAAGAAATAGATACATCACGCGTGTCATAGCCAAGGTCATTCGCGAGCAAAAATAACAAGTACTGGCGGTCTTTCTCCAGCTGCGCTGTCCGCTTATTGTCTGGCGAGTGCTCGGGAGGGTGGGATGATGAGCGATGTTCCATAACAGAGTAGTGTATTATATAGTATAGATTGCAATATTGTCAACAATATGACTGAACACTAGTATGTCATACCAAAACGTGGTACGATACAAACACGTTAACGCTAAAGAGAAATCTATAAAGAAAATATGAGGTACTATGAACGCAGACCAATCATCGACTCAGCCAGCAGAAGCGCCGAAGCCTATTAATGGTGCACAACTCGTCTCACTTATTAATGCCCTACGTAAGCTCCCCTGGCCAATGATGTATGAGGTGTATGATAGTCTCGTCCAAGAGCTGGGTTGGCAGCTCGTCAAGCCACGTGAGCAAGAGCCACAGACGGGGCACGAGCAGTGTATGCACTACGATGGTCACATGCCACTGCTTGCTACAATAGAAAATGACGTTGTAACGTCGGTGGCGAGTAGTCCAGTCATCGATGTAATTCACCAATTACCAGCAGACACGTGCCGCGCACTCTACGACGAATACTGCGCAGCTGGCACAGCGGCCTGGGGCTGGCCGACCGATGTACGACACACAGGTCATCTCACTGGTACGATGTGGAAGGGTTTTGCTCCACAAACACCAGCTTCGTGGGAGTACGTTAGTATTAGTCTCAACGAGGAGGACAAGACAATCATGTTTGTCCTTGTCAGCGAGCAAACTGGTGCACCGTCCGATGGTGTCCGCCGCCCGCGCACGATTCGTCCCTATCCTGGCCCTGATCCATTGCCGCGCCTGGAGAGTGAGCTGCATGAGGAGACATACTTCTCTCCAGAGCAATTCACCGCCTGGATCGACCGCATCCTCAGCCAACCATCACTGCGCTCTATCCAGCAGTTTGATACTACAATGCAGAGCCACGGTTGGCAGCTCATGAAGCAAGAGGAGAATATCTGGTGGTATTATGATGGGCCGTTGCGTGTTATGGTATCGAGCGAAGGTGGTGCTGTATCGATGGTCGTCGTATGGTTTGCTAATGGTTCACCCACAGCAGAGTGTCTCGACCTCTACCGCCAATACGTGCAGGCTGGGCAAACAGCCTGGGGTGATCCAAGCGATGAGGTGGACGAAGCTGAGCATGCTGCAGAAGGTCTGGCTATCTCGACCATCTGGACAACCAACCAAGACAGCACCATCACTCTTATGCAGAGTACAGATAAGCTCTATACACTCATCGATGTTGCCGCTCAGTCGTAGGGTGTCTCATGATGCTCGTGCGATAGAATCAAAAGTGATATAGTACAAGGTACCTCATAAGATATAGACAACAGTACAAGGATGATATATGAAGAAAAAACAATCATCGCAAATACGGAAAAAGCCTCCAGTAGCGTCATCGGAGAGTCCCACAGCGCTTATTGAATGGATTGATGCGATCAAAGCTATGCCATGGTCATCAGCTTGGTCTGAGATAGCGACACTGGTCTCTTCGTATGGATGGAAGGCAAAGCTGGGTGATGAGAGAAATGAAGAACATTCGCTTGTTTTTGAAGATACTACTGGGCACACAGTTATCGTTCAATGTGATGACGACGAAAGTCGCTATATCATCACGCGTACTGTCGCTCAAGCAAAGAACAAACGGTTGCAGCGCAAATCCTACGACGAATACCTCCAAGCGGCCCATGCCGCGTGGGGCAAGCCAAAGGAATATACCGATTACGGCAAATGGGGCCAATATGCACCACGTGAGCCAGTTACGTATCAGTGGCGATTTTTTCCTATCAAGGATGAGATTTCTTGTGCCAGAGATATTGATATCATACAGCAAACATGCACGATTGATTTTAGCCCAGTAGACACAAAAGCAAAGCAGTGGGACATCAAGGTATCGTTGCATGTTGAGAAGAATCTTTCCACGCAGCAGTCACCACCGTACATGACAGGGCGTGGCTGGGTGGCAGCACTGAGCTGGCTCACGGCATTGCCATGGCCATTGTTTGAATATGAGCTTGAAGCTATTCAATCATCATTGGGATGGCATTGGTATAGAGATACGACGTATGATGATTGGCATGGTAATGTCCTTGTTAAAGACACGGTAGGGAATGAGGATCAAGTCGGCGGAAAACGGCTGGTACGTGATCTGATTCTTGAGTATCGCTTACCTGGTGACGCAAGAAAAAATGAGATACGAGGTCTGCTCATCGAATATTATCAAGCAGCAACTAATGTATGGGGCGTCGCGATACCTCAACAATCAACATTTGACTCATCACTATGCTGGCAGTGGAAAGTGTCAACAGGTGTCGTCATTACGCTCGGTATGCGGCCTGCAACCCCTGATGATTATGACCAGGGGCTACCGTCGAGTTATGTTTTGTACACAATCATCGCCACAGATACGAAGCAGCATAATCGAACAAACAATCCATATGGTGTTATGTCGCCTCCGGCAATATCTCCAGCGCTAGCCACGGCTCACCAAGCATGGGATATTTTTGAAGAGGAGTTATATAAAACATTACGTCAGTTAAGTGCGCAGCCGCGTCACTACGCGTTGCTATTTGATAGCGATGAAACAGAGCTCCAGTGGAAGAATAATATCATTACACTTGCCAGCCAGGGGATTAACAACGCGACGGCGATGGTAATTAGTATAAGTGGCCTTCCGTATGAGACAGAAAAAAGCCAGCTACAAGCGTGCGGTTTTGTTGAGGATGTTGAGAGGTACTGCTTGGAATGTCGATTGCCGCAAGCTGCCACCAAAGAGCAGCTGCGTGCGGCCGCCCATGGGTGTGTTGTCTGGCTCCGCGATACCCGAGGTATAAACTCGCCAAGCCGGTTACTGGTATGGACAGTACAGATTCCAGAGATTGAGATGGATATCTGGTGGCAACAGCGAAAGGATGCAATTGATCCTGGTCAGCTCTCTATTGCCAACGATCATTTACTGCACGCTGGTGTGCGCAGTGTCAATCTGCATCCCGATCATGAAGCGGTTTATCGCCAGTATAGCGAGAAGTTCTCCACACTTGATCTCACGCAAATACCCAGGGATTATGGCCTCTCATCCCGTCTCGAGAGCGATGTGTTAGGGTGGTTTTATGGTATCGGGTCGCTATCGTGGCCCATGACAAAGCATGAGGTATTAGATGCTATTCGACAGGAGCTTGACTGGGAGATAGATACGCAGCCAGGATGTGTCAATAACGTTATTCACCTTGTATCTCCAGCGCAGCACCGTCGAAGCATTATTTGTGAAGACAAGCGGAATGTGATGAACTTTTCCGTTGATGGGCTATCACCTGCTGAGGCGCAGGCGTTCTATGCTTACTGCACTGAGTATGGCGCGACTGCCTGGGGTGGAGTAGACTCATCGTACAGTACACCCCGGCAAAATATGCTCACATGGCGCTGTCATTACGTGAAGGACAAGCAGGTTATTCGTGAGTCTTGCACGCTGTGGCATAGTAAAACAGAACAGCAGCAGAGTGTCTCTATAACACTTAATATACAACAAGTTGCACAAGCGCAATACCATGACTACATGACTCCACGCAGTTTTGTCAATATAATCAATTGGTTTAACGACCTGACAAAGCCATCAATGAGGCCAAACTTCACAGCGGTGAGCAACGTGTTTGGATGGTATAGTCATCGAATTACCGAGTCAAGCCAGTTTGGTGTGCTTGCTGCCATCGATTGGCCAGATGAAGATAACCCTGATGAATATACCCTTTCGTTCACATTCCAACTGCCAGATGGTATGAGTACTGATGATGTCCATACACTATGGCAGACGTATGTTGAGGCGGGTAATCGCGCATGGGGCGCGGCGCAGCTGCAACGAGATGGTGACATCGCGCACTGGATTATGCCATCTCAGGATATGCCATCGTATAAGCGTCTGACGCTTGGCATCAGGCCAGCCACTGAAGCAGATCATAAAAGGCAGCTTTTCTCAGAGTCAATCTTGTATGCAAAGTTTGAGGTTGTGTGGTATGAGTGGCATAATCCAGCGTTAGATACAACGCTTGCAAGCGACACATCACTAACTGCTGACTTTGCCTACCCAACATGGGAGGCGTTTGAGGATGCGTTATATCAGACACTGCAGTCGTTTTGCAGGCAGTCGCGGCAGTATGCCATAATGGTAGATGATGCAATGGAAAGCTGGAAACAACGGACTGCCATACGATTGAAAGGCCTAGGGGTGGTTGATGACGCGCATGTAGTCATCTCATTTGATGGATGTACAAGACGAACTGGCTTTACTCAACTAACAAATGATGAGCAACAACAATTATGCGCACTTGGATTCAGAAAAGGTAAGTATGACTGGGAGTGCCACGTGCCAAAAGCCGCTTCTGACCAAGCACTACGTGCAGCAGCACATGGTTGCGTCGTACGTTTACGCGATATAAGCGGCATTACGTCGCCAGCCGACATGCTTAATTGGACGTGGCAACTGCCACAGCTTGAGTCTGCAAATCATCAACTTGCTACCGCTCAGCTCGATAGCGGCCAACCGTATATGATTAATTTTGATCTTGCCCGTCTTGGGGTACAGCAGCATAACGCACAAGGTGCGCCTGGTTTTCGCACGTACTCGCTCATGAAAAAGCAGTTTGATGCCAAGATGCAGGTATATCCCACCCCAGAGCAATATACTACTCAAGTCAATCGTATTTTGAGCCAGGTGTGGCCGCTATCCATGGAGCAGTTTGATGACGCGATGCGACAGCAGGGCTGGCGGATAATGAGCATAATGCCCCATATGAAGGCGGTACGGTGGTATCATGATGGGGTGCTGTCGATGCAAGTGTCTAGTCATAAGGATACTGTCACTCAGGTAAAGATATGTTTTGCAAGTCAGTTACCCGTCATGGATTGTCTTGACCTTTATCGTTGCTACGCGCAGGCTGGGCGCGCAGCGTGGGGTGAACCAGTCGATGGTGATAATATAGGTGAGATTGAACATATCACGGAGGATATACGTATCTCAACCACCTGGAGAACTGACATGGGCGATACAATCACCCTCGTGCAGCGTGCGGATCAGCTTGATGCATCAATTGATATTGCCAAGCGGCAGTAGCCCAAGACACCCTAACCCGCCCCATGCTATAATACCCCTATGACCAAACAACACGCCTACATCACCACTGCTATTCCTTATGTCAACGGTAAGCCGCATATTGGCAATGCGCTCGACTATCTCCTGGCCGATATCTGGGCGCGCTACCAGAAGCAGAATGGCCATGAGGTGCGCTTCCAAGTTGGCACAGACGAGCATGGCAACAAAATTGCTGCCAAGGCTCAGGCGAATGGGCTCGACCCACAGGGCTATGTAGACAGCATGTATGGCAACTTCAAAGTCTTGATGGAGGCAGTTGGTGCAGAATACACTGACTTTATCCGCACGACTGACCCGCACCACGTTGCAGCAGTGCAGTACATCTGGCAGCGGCTTGCTCAGGCGGGGCTGATCTACAAGCACACCTATGAGGGCTGGTACTGCGTGGGGCATGAGGCATTCTTTACCGACAAGGAAGTCCACGAGACGAATGGTATATGTCCTGATCACCAAACGCCGTATGAGCGCGTCTCAGAGGAGAACTACTACCTCAAAGCGAGTGCCTTTACCGAGCAGATTCGCCAAGCCATTACTGAAGGCCGGATGAAAATCGTGCCCGAGTTCCGCAAAAATGAGTTCCTCGAGCTTATCAAAAATGGCGTCCAAGATGTCTCAATTAGCCGTCCGCGTAAGACACTGAGCTGGGGCGTGCCAGTGCCAGGCGACGACAGCCAGGTGATGTACGTCTGGCTCGATGCCTTGGCCAATTACATCACAGTGCTGGGCTATCCGGATAGGGCCGAGTGGCAGGCATATTGGCCAGCCGATGTGCAAGTGATTGGCAAGGATATCTTGCGCTTCCACGCGGGGATCTGGCCAGCGATGCTGCTCGGGCTCGATCTTCCATTGCCCAAGACGTTGCTCGTCCATGGCTTTGTCCACGTTGGGGGTAGCAAGATGAGTAAAACAGTCGGCAATGTGGTCGACCCAATGGAAATTATCCAGAGCTATGGGGCTGACGCCTTCCGCTACTTCTTTGCTCGTCATATTCCTACCCAAGACGATGGAGATTTCACCTGGGAGAAATTTGAGAAGGCATACAATGGCGAGCTTGGTAACGACCTCGGCAACCTTGTGCAGCGGGTGGCAGCCATGCTGACGCGCTACCAAGCAGGAGTGATTGGCGATGCGCCGCAAGCCGAGCATGATATGACCATCTACCGCGACATGATGCAGCGGCTGGAGTTTGACAAAGCCCTCGATGAAGTATGGAGCTCCGTCCGCAGCCTCAACCAATACCTCGAGCGGGTCAAGCCATGGGAGATCGCCAAGTGCCGCGCCACCGACCACGATGCCGAGTCGCACCTGAGTGAAGTCTTAGCCTATGCGGCCAGTACTTTGCTACAGATTGCCGATGAGCTCGTGCCATTCATGCCTGCCACCGCTCAGGCTATCCACACTATCTTTGGCACTGGCGTCGTGCCAGCCGACGTCCCACCGCTGTTCCCGAAGCGCTACATCCACACTCCCGACCCGCGAGCTCACGCAGCCTCATAAACAAAGGAGTAAGCTATGACAAGTGATACAACACATACTCTTGGCAACACACCACCCATGCCGCGCCTCATCGACTCGCACTGCCATCTACACGATAGCGAGTTCTACGACGATGCAGCGCGCGAGGCAGCCTACCAGCAGGCTGTCCAGGCTGGCATTGCCATGATCTGCGTTGGGACGGATGTGCGTAGCTCGCGCCAGGCAGTGCAGTTTGCCCTAGCGCACGACTACTGTTATGCAGCGGTTGGTATTCATCCTCATGATGCCGAAGCAGCAGGTGAGGCAGGCATTGCCGCCATCCGCGAGCTCCTCGCTGAGCAGCCACTGCGGCAGGGCCGGCCCGTCATTGTGGGGGTGGGGGAGATTGGCCTGGATTATTTTTATGACAATAGCGCCCGCCCAGCGCAGCAGCAGTGCCTCCAGGCGCAGATGCAGCTCGCAGCGGAGTTTCGGCTGCCCGTTAGCTTCCATGTGCGCGACGAGAAGCAAGCTCACGGTGCAGTGTGGCAGGACTTTTGGCCTATCTACGATGCCCAGCCAGTGTGCGGCGTTTTGCACAGCTTTACCGATACTCAGGCGCAGCTTGAGCAGGGCCGTGCTCGCGGCTTATATATTGGCGTCAATGGCATTAGCACCTTCACGAAGGACAGTGCTCAGCAGCAGCTCTACACCGATCTCTCACTCGATGCCATGCTGCTCGAGACCGACGCTCCCTTCTTGACTCCGGTGCCCTTCCGTGGTAGAATCAACCTACCGGCTTATGTGGAGGAGGTAGCCCGTGACCAAGCAGCCAAGAAAGGCCTGCCTATCGCGCGCATCGCCACCACCACAACGGCAAATGTACAAAGGTTATTTGATATATGAGCGGTGAGAGTTTTTCGATAGATCACACACCACAACAACAGCCCACACATAAGGGCGATGCGACGCAGGAGTCAAAGCCCCAAGGCGATGAGAGTCGCTCTGGTATTATGTCGTATGAGGATCTCATGGCAGAGCGGCAGGCGAAGCGTGTTGCAGCAGGGCTTGCTGAAGCTTTGCGTGCATATAATAATGGCACGACAAGGGATGAGAATAAGGGTAAGACGGTATCCCCAGAAGCAATTTATCGTGAAAATATACTCTACACTGCACGGGTGACGACTCTAGTCTTGATGATGCGTGAACAAGAACTTGCTATGAATGGCAGCAATGATGCACGCCAGCTTGAGGAGACCGAGGGGACGAATGGTGTCGTCAAGGCTTTGGCAACGCGAGCCTTTGTTGGTGGTGAAACTGATATAGACCCTGGACTTTGGGATAGGAAGATTGATGAAGAGGAAGGCAATAGGATTGGAGCTTCATCCTTGTATACAACTCAAGAATATCCAGCAAATGGGAACGGCGACAGTAGTAATGTGATAGATCTATCACATTACGCAGCAAGACGAGCACATCGTAGTGCAGCTACGGCTACAGCTCCATCTCCATCTCCTCATAGCGGTTATTACTCTGGGAGGCGCGCTGCCTAGTGAAAAAGCCAAGCTCGCTCCTTGGCAAGGCCTACGCGCTGCTGGCGGGCGATACCAGTGTTGGTAAGTCGAAGAAGCGGCCGTTTAAACGCTATACCGAGCGCGAGCTCATCACGCTTGAGAGTGAGATTGGGGCAGAGCTGTTTGGCCCGGTCGAGAAGGGGCGGCACCGCGAATTCTTTTGCCTCGACGAAAAAACCTGGATCTGGCACGAAGAGTGGACAGACGAGAGGCGCCATATCCAGACCAATACTATCCGCTACGAGATTAACGACCAGGGCATCCTTAAAGCGCAAGAGGGTGCTCGCTACAGCTACCTGACCGGTGATGAACTCCGTAATTTCGTTATGGCGACGCGCCTCTATTATGAGCGGGTAGCACGCGAGATTTACCGCGTTGACCCCAATACTGGCCAGCGTTTCGCCGATCCGGACTAGAGTGCTATACTAATTGGAGTGAAACCAGAGATGATATATTGTGACCACGCAGCGGCCACGCCGATGGATGACCGTGTTTTGACGGCGATGCAGCCCTACTTTGCAGAGCAGTTTTTTAACCCGTCTAGCCCCTATGCGCCAGCAGTAGCGGTGCGGCAGGCCTATCGCCAGGCAAAGCACCGCCTTGCGGTGGCGCTGGGCGGCAAGCCAGATGAGATTATTATGACGGCTGGTGCAACAGAGTCAATTAACCTCATGTTTGCTGGCGTACACGGCCATGTGGTAACGGCAAATATTGAGCATCACGCTGTGCTGGCTGCAGCGCATCAGCACGATGTGACAGTGGTAGCGGCTAACCCAAAGGGTGTGGTGACGCCCGAGGCGGTTGCTGGGGCGATCCGCCCAGAGACGGTGCTGGTGAGTGTTGCTTTGGCTAATAATGAGCTGGGGACAATCCAGCCGCTGCGGGCGATTGCCGCAGTGGTAGCCCGTGAGCGCCAACGACGACTCGAAGCAGGTGGGCCAACGCCGCTCTACCTCCATAGTGATGCCTCGCAGGGAGCAGGCCAGCTTGATATTAATGTGGCGCGCCTTGGCGTGGATGCACTGACGCTCAATGCGGGTAAGATATATGGCCCCAAGCAAGTTGGTCTCTTGTGGCTAGCCAGCCAAGTGCGGCTTGATCCACTCATCGTTGGTGGTGGGCAAGAGCGTGGCCTGCGCAGTGGGACAGAGAATGTGGCTGGTGCGGTCGGCTTTGCAACGGCGCTGGAGCTCGCCCAGGTACATCGCAAATCCGAGGCGCAGCGCCTTGAACGGTTGCGTAATAGCCTGCAGCGTACTTTGTGCGAGCACATCCCTACGGCAGTTGTCTCGGGTGATGCAAAGCACCGCCTAGCGGGCCATCTGCACATCTCGTTTCCAGGAGTGGATGCCGAGCGGCTGATTTTCTTGCTTGAGCGCGATGGCGTGCTCGTGGCAACTGGTAGTGCCTGTGCGGCCAATAAAGGGCTGCGCAGCCATGTCCTGACGGCGATTGGTCTGCCGCCAGAGGTAGCCGACGGAAGCCTGCGCATCAGCCTGGGGCGGCTCTCGACCGAGGAGAATTGCCAACGTGCGGCGCAGTGCATTATTGCAGCGGTGCAGCACGAGCAGCAGCGAATGAGGGAGGCGCGGCGGTGAAGTTATTACGCTGGCTTGCCGGGATATTTATCGCCCTGATGCTCCTCGTGTGGCTTGGTGGGCGCTGGCTGACGCGCGACGACTTGGCCACGTGCCAAGCAGCCCCGAGCAGTGCTGAGCAGTGCCAGGCTGCTGATGCTATTGTGGCAGTGAGTGGTGGCGACACCCAGGCCCGCACCGCCGAAGCGATTCGCCTCTACCAAAATGGCTGGGCGCGCTTCATCGTCTTCTCAGGTGCCGCTGCCGATAAGACTGGCCCCAGCAATGCCGAGGCAATGCGCCGCCAAGCCATAGCAGCTGGTGTGCCCGACCGTGCTATCCTCACCGAGGAACTAAGCGAAACCACTCGCCAAAATGCCAAAAAAACTGGCCAGCTCCTCCGTCAAAAGAATCTTGATTCGATTATCCTCGTCACTAGCGCCTATCACTCACGCCGCGTTGCACTGGAGTTTGGCCAGTATGTGCCGCATATCGCCATGCGCAGCCACCCTGTCGCTACCGACCGGCAGTGGTCGGACACCTGGTGGCTTACGCCAAGTGGTTGGCAGCTGACGATCGAAGAGCTGGTGAAAATTGGTTGGTTTAAGGCGGTGCGGCCATGACACAGCGCGTCTTTGTCGGGATGAGCGGTGGAGTGGACAGCAGCCTCACCGCAGCGCTGCTGGTGGAGCAGGGCTACGACGTGACCGGTGTGTATATGAAAAACTGGAGCCAAGATCTGCCTGGCATGCAGTGCCCCTGGGCGGAGGACTTGGCCGACGCCAAGCGGGTGGCAGTGCAGCTGGGTATCGACTTTATCGTCTTTGATTTTGAGCATGACTACAAGCACAAGGTGGTAGACTACATGCTAGCTGAGTACCAAGCTGGGCGCACGCCTAACCCCGATATTATGTGCAATCAAGAGATTAAGTTTCGGCTCTTTCTCGATACAGCGCGCGAGCGTGGGGCTGACCTCATTGCTACGGGCCATTATGCGCAGACTGGTGGTGTATGTGCAGAGGATAACAGCGCAGCGACTAGTCAAGAACATTCATTCCAGCCTGATCGCCTCTACCGCGCAACCGATGCAGCCAAAGACCAGACCTACTTCCTCTACCGCGTGACGAGTGATGCACTCCAGCATACGCTCTTCCCCCTTGGTGGCTACACCAAGCAGCAGGTGCGGCACATGGCCAGTGAGCGTGGCCTCTGGACAGCGCGCAAGCAGGAATCGATGGGAGTGTGCTTCGTTGGCAACGTTGGTATGCGAGACTTCCTCAGCCAGTATGTATCCACTCGCCCGGGCGATATTATCGACAAGCAAACAGGGGTGGTGCTGGGCCGGCACGATGGCGCGATTTTCTACACCCTAGGCCAGCGCCATGGGCTGGATGTCGGCGGTGGCTTGCCATACTATGTGGTAGGCAAGGACATGGCAGCAAATGTGGTGTATGTGAGCCGCAATATGAATGACGAAGCGATGTGGCGCCATGATGTGCTGGTGGGTGATTTGCACTGGATTCATGGTGCACCAGCGGCAGATGACCAGCTGACCGTCCGCCTACGCCACCGTGGCCAGCTGAGGCAGTGCACGCTGCAGTATGACCCAACCCAGGCTCAAGCTACTCTCCACCTGAGCGACCCTGAGCGGGCCGTGGCAGCCGGCCAGTCGGCCGTGATCTACCGCGGGGCAGAGTGTCTTGGCGGAGGGATTGTCGTCGATTCCGTGGCTTCATAGCTGCTGTATTACCTCAATAATGAGTGCAAACAGAGAGGCTGTTCTGCATTCTGCAAGGCATATATACTCAATCACTAGGCGCTGTTCCGGAAACGACAGTCGAGATTAATGCGCAAGAGGGCATGGCTATAACTGAGAATAGCACGCCATAATCTCAGTAGCTACTCTGTTGACAAGCCAAATGGCAGTTTCGTATACTAACACTTATAGACAACCATAAGGGGGATTATTATGAGGGTAAAACACATTCACTCTCGGATGAGAGTTATTGCCGCGGCTGCAGTCGTCGTTGGTGGCATTGGGCTTGTGGGGCCGCAGCTTGTGGCGCATCAGGCATATGCCGATGCTGACACGACCGCACCAGTCTTTACGCCAGCCAAGCCAGAGAAGCTCGTGGCGCGAGCGGGTCGCTCGATTGCCGATGCGGTGCGTACTGTGGCAGCGAATGATGGGACGGACGGAACAGGTGTTAATAGCGATGGCGTGGTTATCGACGCAAAAAACCTTGACCTTGCAAACCCAAAACCAGGCACATACACAATCACTTACCGTGCGGTCGATAATGCCAACAATAAAGCAGAGGTAACGCGCGAGGTAGAGATCGCAACTACTGAAAAGCTCGAAGCCAAGCTAGCCGAGCCATTGGTGCTGGATGGCTACAGCCCACACACCAGGGCGGAGGCAATATCCAAGCAGGTTATTGCTCGTGCTGTGGTGGCTGATGAGACATCTCCTCAGGCTGTGATCGACAAAGCATTGCAAGAGCTTCAGCAAGCAATCGATGCCCTCCGCGTCGACCATACCGACTACGACAAAGCCAAGCAAGAGCTTGCTGCCGCGCCAGCCTATGTGGCAGCAGACAAGGAAGTTGCTGCGGCAGTGGCTGAGGCAGATCGCCTGGCGAATCTCAAAGCAACCACAACACCAGAGCTTACCAAAGCGACCAAGGCGCTCACCACTGCTATAGCCACGGCCATCCAGGAGGAGCAAGCGCGCCAAAAGACAGCCACGCAAGCCGTTGATGCACTCGAAGCTAAGCCGGATCTTGCATTGCTTACAACAACCCAAGCAGTGGTCGATACTGTCAAAGATAATGCAGCCAAGACGGCACTGCAGCGGCGGGTTGATGTAATCCGCACTGCGCTGCGACCACAACAACCGCAGCAAGCTGCCGCCGCACCCAAGACGGCAGCCCACACGCCCAAGCAGACGCATCCTGTAGTAGCTGCGCTTGCCGACACTGGTGCCAGCCTCTGGCTCCTTGGCGGGGCGGGCGTTGCTCTCGTTGGTGGGGCAGTTGGCCTGTGGCGTTATCGCAACAAGCTATTCAAGCGTTAGTAGTAGTATAACACCGCAAAAATCGGCTCGGATGAGTCGATTTTTGTATGGAGGCATCCGCATTGACGATACTCTTTTTGCGATGCGAAAAACTTCTCAACGCCATTACGCTATACATGCTCGGGAATAGTATAAGAAGTGATACTCGGTGTGATGATGAGGTCGCGCCAAAACGTGAGGTAAGCGTAGAATACCACCAAAGATGCATAGGGCAGTGTGTCCGTGCTATAATACCCCCTATGAATGCTCAAGATATCCGCAACAAATACCTCGAATTTTATGCCAAGCAGCAGCACGCCATTATCAAGCGGGCCCCGCTCATCCTAACCGACGACCCGACGACACTCTTTACCGGTGCGGGCATGCAGCCAATGATCCCATACCTGCTGGGTGAGACACACCCACAGGGCAAGCGCATCGCCGACTCGCAGACATGCTTGCGTGCTCAAGACATTGACGATATTGGCGATAATCGCCACACGACCTTCTTTGAGATGCTCGGTAACTGGAGCCTAGGCGACTACTTCAAGAAGGAGCAGATTACTTGGATGTGGACATTCCTCACCAAGGAAGTGGGGCTTGACCCAAATCGCCTGTATGTGACGTGTTTCATTGGTGCGCCTGAGTACAATATTGCCAAAGACACCGAAGCAGCCGAGCTGTGGCGGCAGAAATTTGCCGAGAAGGGGATCGAAGCGAAAAGTGCCGACATCGGCAGCGAAGAGCGCGGCGCGGCCCGTGGTATCCGGCCAGGTGAGCGCATCTTCTACTACGACGGCAGTAAAAACTGGTGGAGTCGCAACGGCGGGCCCGAGACGACGCCAGTCGGTGACCCATGCGGGCCCGACAGCGAGATGTTTTATGAGTTTGACTTCATCGAGCATGATCCAAAATTTGGTGAGCACTGCCACCCTAACTGCGACTGCGGGCGCTTTATGGAGATCGGCAACAATGTCTTTATGGCGTACAAGAAGGTAGCCGAGGGACAATTTGTCCCACTAGATAAGCCGAATATCGACCACGGCTCTGGCCTAGAGCGCATTGCGGCGGCGGCCAATAACGACCCCGACGTCTTTAAGATTAGCCTGATGTGGCCCATCATCGAAAAGCTTGAGCAGCTCAGTGGCAAGAGCTATGCCTCGCACACCGAGAGTATGCGGGTGATTGCTGACCACCTGCGAGCAGCCAGCTTCATGGCGGTCGATGGCTGCATCCCGAGCAACAAGGAGCAAGGCTATGTGATGCGCCGCCTCTTGCGCCGGGCCATCCGCTACAGCTTCGACCTTGGCATCGAGCAGAACTTCCTCGAGGCAGTGGTGCCGGTGATTGCCGACCTATATGAGGCAGACTTCCCAGAGGTCAAAGCAGCGCGCGAACAGATCATCGCCGTGCTCGCCAAGGAAGAAAAAGCCTTCCGGCAGACGCTCCGTAAGGGGCTTAAGCAGATGCAGCAGTATGTCGCAGATGGCCTGACTGGCGCAGAGTTATTTACGCTATATGATACCTTTGGCTTCCCGGTAGAGCTCAGTACAGAGGAGGCATACAAGCAGGGGATTGCGCTCTCTGAAGACTGGCGGGCAGAATTTGACGCCAAAATGGCCGAGCAGCGCCAGCGCTCCAAGACGGCACGCAAGGGGCAGTTTAGTGGTGGGCTAGAGGGTCACGACCCAATTCATCTCAAGTACCACACAGCAACGCACTTGCTCGGGGCAGCGCTACGCACGGTGCTCAAGGCACCAGATTTACAGCAGCATGGGAGCAACATCACCGCTCAGCGCCTGCGCTTCGACTTCAATCACGATAAGCTCACCCCGGAGGAAAAGCAAGCGGTAGAAGACCAAGTTAATGCTTGGATCGAGGCGGATTTGCCCGTGAGCTTTGCCGTGTACCCAACCGACGAAGCACTGAAGCTTGGTGCAATCGGTGCCTTTGGCGAGCGCTACGGCGACACCGTCAAGGTCTATTCCATCGGCGAAGGTGATGAGCGCGTGAGCTTCGAAGTGTGTGGTGGCCCGCACGTCGAGCACACTGGCGTCTTGGCCGAAGACGGCAAGCGTTTCAAAATCACTAAGGAAGAGTCGAGCTCAGCCGGTATCCGCCGGATCAAGGCAGTTTTGCGGTAGCGCTAGCAGATAACCAGAAATAAACAACACAACACCAGCAACATATGTGCTGGTGTTGTAATTTTATTAGTGTCAATAATACCTACGAGGGCACGGAAGAGAGGGTGTGATCCTACTGCAGAGCACAGCGCTCAGCAATCATATCCTCTGTTAGCTGGGCGATAGTGTCGCTTAGCTCTGCGATGTCTGGCTCAACATATGTACGGCGACGCTGCGAGGTTGTTTCGTTATGATCATAAAAGCAGGCAAGTGTGGTATATTCTAAGTCGTCACTGGTAATACGGCACGTCACTGGTGCGTCGAGCTCATCACAGCTGTAGGGTATTTTTAGATTTGCTGTAATGCCCATAGCAAGCTGACCAAGCCGACGTATTGTCAGTGCAAGACGCACACCAGACCACTGTTCACCTTTGAAGGTAATATCATTATAGCAGTAGGTCACATCACGGCGAACTTGCTCAGGATTAACCGTAGGGAGGACCGCTTCGTCAAGAAGAGTCTGGAGGTCGGCAGCAGTTGTGCCGCGGTGGGTTGCGTAATACCGGAATAATTCCGAGTCATCATCAAGCGGGTGCGAGCGGTCGAGCAGGCGTGCCACGTGGTTGTGTGTGATGGGCATCGTGTGGCTAGGGTCAGTGCGACTGTACCAGCAGTGCCGATCACCCGCCAGTGTTAGTGCAAAAGAATGGTGCTTATCAGGGTCGGCAAAGGCGAGCTGGCCAGCAGTCAAGCCAGTGGCATCAGCTGTGAGGTCAACGGCCAATGTACCACCTTCGTTATAGCGCCCAAAGGGAGCTTGGTAGGCTATCGTTGTTTCGTCAGGCGTGGCATAGTGTGCTTCAAGCGCTGCGACCGTTTTGTACAGGTGGCGGCCAAGCAGGGTGAGTTCGGTTGGCTCGTAGTTCCCAAGTGGAAATATGCCGATAGACACGGCATCGACTGGCTCGCGATTGGTCATAGTGAGCGTATTGTACAGTGGTTACCACTGTTTTGTCAAGGAGGTGCTACCACTGTATGATTTTTCTGCAATGTTTCTCAATAACGACACTTGCAGTGCTTGATGCAAAATGAATCATTTCATCATAAATTCGC
Organism: uncultured Candidatus Saccharibacteria bacterium; assembly: GCA_938045445.1. Taxonomy (GTDB): domain Bacteria; phylum Patescibacteriota; class Saccharimonadia; order Saccharimonadales; family Saccharimonadaceae; genus Saccharimonas. The sequence goes on along the minus strand of CALIMM010000011.1, from coordinate 80,722 downwards.
CAATAATCACCGTTTAGGGCTAGCAGGCAAGCGTGTATATGGTATATAATAGAGATGATTATGGTTTTCGATCGATTTCTTACCCGAGCAGATAACAGTGCTAGCGAATGCCTCGTTGGTCTTGATATTGGGACAGAGTACGTCAAGGCGCTGCTTGCCCGGGTTAATGGTGAGGAGATTGAGATTATTGGTGTGGGGCGCAAGCACCAAGACCGCAGCGATATGCACTCGGGTGCGATTGCCGACATTGCCGCAGTCGTGCGCAACTGCGAAGATGCTCTGGCCCAAGCTGAGTCTGAGGCTGGCATACAGGCGCGCCGTGCAGTGATTGGCATTGCTGGCGAGCTTGTGAAGGGCGTGACAAATACCATTCGCTATCGTCGTCCGCAGCCCGATCGTCCACTAGATGAGACCGAAATGGAATTCATCATCGAGAAGGTGCAAGACCGAGCTGCCATCAAGGCGCAGCGGCAGATCGCTCTCGAGACAGGCAATCAAGACGTAGAGGTAAAGCTCGTCAACTCTGCACTCGTCAGTATTCACATCGATGGCTACAAGGTCAGCAACCCGATTAGTTTTCAAGGTAAGGATGTCGCGGTGCAGATCTACACTGCTTTTGCTCCTATGGTGCACATTGGCGCGCTCGAGCGCGTGGCTGATGAGCTGGCGCTCGACCTCGTGGCGGTGGCGGCCGAGCCCTTTGCGGTGAGCCGGAGCGTACTAGGTACAGATGCGAATAGCTCATTTACGGCTATTCTTGCCGACGTTGGTGGCGGCACAACAGACATTGCAGTGGTAAATGATGGTGGCGTAGAAGGGACGCGGATGTTTGGCATTGGTGGACGCAGCTTTACCAATACGATCGCTAACGAGTGTGCCATTAGCTATGGCGAGGCTGAGAAACTCAAGGTTGCGACTAATCACGAGCAGATGAAACAAGAGCTTAAGCAGCATTTTGATACCGCAATTGATAAAACCCTCGATGTCTGGCTAGCAGGAGTCGATCTTGCTCTTAGCGAATTTAGCTCGGTTGATCACTTGCCTAATCGAATCTTGCTCTGCGGTGGTGGGGCGAGTCTTAAGCCACTGGTGAAAGCCCTTGAGACGCGCGATTGGTATACCGACCTCCCCTTCACACGCCGGCCAGTGGTGCAGCATATTAAGCCCAGTGACGTCTCGGGTGTGGTCGACCTGACGAACAAGGTCAGCGACCACTCATTTATCACCGCGATGGGCCTCCTGCGCGTGGGCTACGATACGATGATTGGGGCAAGTGAAACAGAAACACTACGCAATAAATTGAATAAAATGTTGAGGATCTAAATGCAAAAAGATGTCATTTATATCGATACCGAGGACGACATTACCGCCATTATTGGCAAGGTGAAGGATTCCTCGCAAAAAATCGTTGCACTCGTGCCACCCAAGCGGATTGGTGCCATGCAGAGTGCTGTCAACCTCAAGCTCGTTCAGCGCGCTGCTGAGCAAGCGGGCAAACGACTCGTCATTATCACTGGCAACCAAGCGCTCTCAACTTTGGCTGCTTCGGCAAGTATCCCCACGGCGCGGACATTGCAAAGCCGGCCGGAAATGGCTGAGATCCCAGCGCTTGAGGTCGATGACGAAGATGTCATTGATGGTAGTGAGCTAGAACCAGAAGATCCTGAGCCAGTAACGCCTGATACTTCTGTACCGGTTCGTCCTGCCACCCGCTCGGCTGCCCGCAAGACGCCAGATGACGACGACAAAGCGGCAGATGCTTCGGCTGCCTCAGATCTCAAGAAGAAGGTGAAGGTACCAGACTTCAACAAAATGCGTAAGAAGCTCTTGATCGGCGGTGCGGCACTCGTTGTCCTGATTGTTTTCTTGGTGTGGGCAATTTTCTTCGCACCACATGCGACCATCACGATCAAGGCTCGTACCTCTGATCTGCCGCTCAGCACCCGCGTTACGATCGGCGATTCGCTTGGCTCAAACCTGCAAGAAGGGACAATCAAGACGACGACCAAGACAACACGCAAAACCATCTCGATTGACTTCACTGCCACTGGCAAAGAAGATGTTGGCGCAAAGGCAACGGGAACGGTGCGCTTTACGCCGGCTTCGTTTGACGTCTTGCGCAATGGAGCGACGATTGACGCCGGGACGACTATCACGTCCGAGAATGGTATGCAGTATAAGACGACATCATCGGTGGTATTCGACTCTAACGCGTCGGGTGGCGACCTCATGCGAGGCCGCACAACAGAGGTCACCGCGGTAGAGAGTGGCACGAAGTACAATGGCGCATCGGGCTCGGCCAAGGGCCCCTCAGGCTTCTCCGTCTCCTTCACGCACGATACTTCTGGTGGCACAGACAAGACGATTACTACAGTGCAGCGCAGTGACATCGAGCAAGCGAGGAATAGACTCAATAGTTCACTCGATAGCAATGGTGCTAAGCGTGAGCTTGCCTCACAGTTTAATGGTGACAGCTACATCATTCTGAGTGACACCTTCAAGCAAAACGACAGCGACATCCAACCCAACGTCAAGGTGGGTGGCGAAGCAACCGATGGCAAAGCCCAGCTAACTGGTGCGGTGGAGTACTCCCTCTCGGCGATTGAGAAGCGCGAGGCAGGCATCTTCCTCGATGCGTACTTCAAGCAGCAAATTGACGGCAAGGCTAATCAGCAAGTCCATAGCAATGGCGTCAATAAACTCTCGGTGACGAATGTTTCGGCCAATGGCAATGCCTACAATGCGACTATCACGACTAATGGCAAGATTGGCCCTAAGGTAGACGAACGAGAGCTCAAAGACTACGCCAAAGGCAAGCGCTATGCTGAGATTCGCTCACATGTGGAGAAGATCGAGGGGGTGAGCTCGGCCGATGTATCGTTCTCACCATTCTGGGTGCAATCAGCACCAAATGACACGAATCGTATAAAGGTGGTATTTGACCTCAATGAACAATAAACGAACATACTTAGCACTTGATGTCGGCGAACGGCGGATTGGTGTTGCAATTGCTGATCCATCTGTGCGAATTGCTGTCGCATATGATACGATTGAAGTGGATGGTAGTGAACTTGAGCAGATCACTCAGCTGATTATGAGTGAGCGTGTTGGGGTGGTGGTCGTTGGTTACCCGCGTAACCAATCGGGCGAGCCAACGGCTCAGACTGCTTATGTCGAGCGGTTTGCGACCCAATTGACGGATATCGCGCCGCGCTTGGCATTTCAAGATGAGTCGCTCACCAGCGTACAGGCTGAGGAGTATCTTCGTGCTCAAGGTAAGCCGTATAGCAAGGGTGCTATCGATGCCGTCGCTGCCAGTATTATTTTGCAAGACTATTTGGAGACGCACTATGACTGATTTTCGCCGCCAGCCAGGCCGAGGCTTCCAGGTGGGAAGCTCAAACCCACCACTGTCGCCACCACCAGCAGAACGCATCACGCCGCGGTCGGGGCGCTCAGCTGCAGTGGGGGCTTCGGGGCGAGCTACGTCACCGTATATGCACCGCTCGGAGCCACATCGCCCAGGGGTGGGGCAACAACCACAGCCTATCCAGCCACAACCAGCAGCATCGCCTGCGCCACAGCAGACATATGACCCCTACATGCGGGTAAGTAGGCCTCAGTCTCAACCAGTATCTCAGCCCCAACCTCACCGCACTCCATCTCGTGACACCTATACGGTGCCGGTTCAGCAACCCACACCGCAGCCACAAGCTCAGCCTCAACCAGCCACCATTCCGGTTGATGATTTTGCGGATGATGCGCTGCCGTCTGGGATTGATGACGATAGCTTCTACGGCTTTGATGACGACCAGCCGCCGCAGCAGCCCACGCCGGAGCCGCAGCAGGGAAGTTTGCTTGGTAATGACGGTGTTTCGCCACTTTTTACAGATGATGCACCAAAAGGTCGGACGATTGGCTCTCAGAAAAAATCTCCACGCTACAACACTGAGCGGCCACAGCGCGGTCGCCGCCGCTGGCTGTGGTGGCTGAGCGGTATTGGGTTGTTTATCTTGCTCATCCTTGCAGTAGCATACTGGTGGTATCATCAAAATCTACAGCCAGTCGATCGGACCGACACCACGACCAAGACGATAACGATTGGTGAGGGCGACACGTTCAAGACTGTTGCTGCTACACTGAAAGAGCAGGGGCTGATTCGTGATGTTCGCGCCTTTGATATCTACACCCGCCTGTCGGGCTCACGCAATCAACTCCATACTGGTGTGTGTCAGTTTAGTCCTGCGCAATCGTTGCCTGAGATTGCAACCAAGCTTTCGCAGGGTTGCCATGATAATCGCGTTGTCACATTCTTGCCAGGTGGCACCGTTGTCGATTCGCGCTATAAGCCGCAAGGTCAAGATGCCACCACGGCGCTCAAGCGGGCTGGCTACAGCGAGGAATCGATCAAAGCTGCACTTGCTAAGACGTACAACAGTCCACTCTTTGCCAACAAGCCAGCTGGCACCTCGCTCGAGGGGTATATCTTTGGTGATACATACTCTGTGCCGGCCAATCAAGGGCCAGAGGCAGCGCTCAAGGCAGCTTTCGCGCATATGTATGAGCAGATTCAGAACAATGGTTTGATCGACAAATTCGCAGCTCAAAAGCTCAATCTTTATCAAGCTATCACTCTTGCCTCCATCATCCAGCGCGAGATGGGGTGTGGCGGCGCGAGCCAAGATTGCTATCAGATCCAGCGGCAGATTGCCCAGGTCTTTTACAAGCGGTTGCGCGAGAATAAGGTGCTTGGCTCGGACGTGACCTTCATCTATGGGGCGGATATCACCGGCGTTAGCCCTAACGTTAATCTTGATTCGCCATACAATACACGCATCAAGCCAGGCTTGCCACCTGGGCCAATTGCCACGCCTGGCCTTGGCGCACTCAAAGCAGTGGCCGATCCAGCACCTGGTAGCTATGAGTTCTTCCTCGCTGGTGATGATGGCAATGTCTACTTCGCCAATACCGATGCCGAGCACCAGGCCAACATCAAGCAGCACTGCAAGAAGCTTTGCTCGGAGTTGTAGCGCTTCAGCTGTGGCTTCATATGTTCTCAAATGTTCCTTCCTAGTGCGGATAAAAATCAAACCAAGTATCCCAGAGGTGTTTATCTTGCAATCTAATAATATGTTATAAAAATTGCGTGTATTGTATGAAACAACGCGCTGAGGTATTAAGCCCTACGAAAAAGTAAATACTATTGAAGCTAAGCTTCGTGTTTGCCAAGGGTGTGCAAAACAGAAAGTCCATCATGTGACAATATCAGGCTAAAACTGTTGCAATTTTCACAAAATATCATCTCCCACCACTGTGGTAAGCCATTGACTAAACTACAACCGCGTAGTAGAATGGATGGTAGCCAGTCGGGGAGTGAGGATACTGGGAATGCAAGAGAGGGAAATTGCTCTACCAATGGCCTGCCTTTAAATGTCGTACGAGCACCGAAATCAACTTTTTTAATATTAATAAAATCGGTCGACATGTGTGCTCCGTTCTCTTGCATAGAGAGAAGAAAGACAGAGTGAGGTAGTAGCGCGCTAGTAATAGATGCGCAGGAGAACGATCATTCGTCAACAACAAGCAGCCGAGAAGGCTTCACAACTCGAACTTTCACCTATTACCGTGCGGAGTCGGCGCCCGCGACCACTGTATAAGTCATTATCGCCGGTACGGACATCGGCCTATGTCGGGGTTTTTGTCCTAGTACTTTCACTTGTCGCCATGAGCTATCAGCCAATTTTGGCAGAGAACACCGCTCTAGCTAGCGCTGCGCCCATCAGCGCAACGCGCCAGACGGCAGCGACACCATCAGCAGATGGGGTAGATCAGCTCGTTGCAACCAATGTTGCTACATCAATTGCTGAGAGCACAAACCTGCCTGTCACCAACAACGTCGCCAACCTCTCGCAGTCAATTGCTGCAGAGAACTCGTTTACCCAAACGAGCGCCACGACGATCAACAAACCGCAGATTGTTCAGCCAACAGCTGACAACCGCACTATCAAGAAATACACGACAGTTGCTGGCGATAGCGTGCCAAGCCTTGCCGATAAGTTCAAGATTAGCACGCAGACTATCAAATGGGTTAACAAGCTCACGAGTGATGCGCTTGAGCCCGGCAAAGAGCTGACGATCTTGCCAGTTAATGGCATCCTCTACACCGTTAAGGATGGTGATACGCTCGATAGCATTGCCGCTAAATACAAAGCAGATAAGAACCAGCTGACTCTCTACAACGACCTTGAGCTGACTTCTACCCCCGCTAAGGGCTCACAACTGATCATTCCTGATGGCTCGCTACCAACAGAAGAGCAGCCAGGCTATGTAGCGCCACGCTCTGGTGCTGCTGCGCGCACAGCCAGCGCAACTGGCACAAATAGCTACAACGGCACCGGTGCTTACGGTGGTGCTGCCGGCACAGCCCACGCCTGGACGGGTGGTGGTGACGGTGGTGGCTATGCCTGGGGCAACTGTACCTTCTACGCCTACGAGCGTCGTCTTGAGCTTGGCCGGCCTATTGGTCGCCAGTGGGGCAATGCTGCTACCTGGGCTAGCTTTGCTCGTGCATCTGGCTACGGTGTCGGCACAACGCCAGCCGTTGGTGCAGTGATGCAAAATGGTGGTGGGTATGGCCACGTTGCCATCGTCGAGAGTGTTAACCCTGGTGTTTCGGTCACCGTTAGCGAGATGAACGGCTTCCGCTGGGGTGGTGGATTCAACCGCGTCGGCTTTGGTAACATCCCATGGAACGAAGCAGTCGGTGGTCGCTACCAGTACATCTACTAATACCACGCAATAAGCCTATCAAACACCTCTGTTGCTGCAGAGGTGTTTTTGATATACTTAATAGTATATGTTTGTAGATACAGCAAAGGTAACAGTAGTAGCGGGTCGCGGTGGCGACGGCGCGGTGAGCTTTCGGCATGAAATATATGTAGACAAAGGTGGGCCTGATGGTGGTGATGGAGGCCGCGGTGGCGATGTTGTTTTTGTTGCAACAGAGCAGCTCAATACCTTGCTCAAGTTTCGCTATAAGCCAGAGCTCAAGGCAGAACCCGGCGTTGCGGGTGGTAAGAAAAAAATGGCGGGTCGGTCTGGCAAGCCACTCATCGTCAAAGTGCCGGTAGGGACACTAGTGAAGCGAGGTGATGTAGTAATTGCCGACCTTGCTGAGGCAGGGCAAGAAGCGGTCATTGCCAAGGGTGGCGATGGTGGCTTTGGCAATGCGCATTTTAAATCTAGTGTGCGCCAAACGCCGCGCATGGCCGAGCTGGGCGAGGCAGGGGAGAGTTTTGAGGCGGAGCTGGAGTTAAAGTTGCTGGCCGACGTTGGCCTGGTGGGTTTTCCAAATGCCGGCAAATCAACCTTCCTGAGCGTGGTGAGTAATGCCCGTCCGGAGATTGCGAATTACGAATTTACCACACTCACACCTAACCTTGGAGTGGCCGATATTGATGATGGATCTATCTTAATCGCCGATATTCCTGGCTTGATTGAGGGAGCGAGCGAGGGCAAGGGTCTGGGTGATGCCTTCTTGCGGCACGTCGAGCGGACGGCTGTGCTCCTCCATCTCGTTGATGTGTATAGTAATGATGTAGCCGAGCGCTACCAAGCGATTCGTCACGAGCTGCAGCAATACAGCACCGAGCTCGCTCAGCGGCCAGAGGTCGTGGTGCTAACGAAGTGTGATGGGCTCGATGACGATATCATTCAGATGCAGATAGATAGCTTGCGTCAGGTGGTTGACGAAGCGACGCCGATTTTTGCGATCTCTTCAGTGGCTCATCAGGGAATCGTTGATGTACTGAGAGCTTTGCGCCAGATAGTAGTAGAGGCGCGGGCGGCCGAGGCTGCAGCTGAAGAGGATGATGATTTTGCTGATGATGAGGAGCTTGCGACCATTACGCTCGGTAGCCAAGCTAAGGCCGATGCCTGGGCGGTGCAGCAACTGCAGGGCTATGCGGCGCAGCGCTGCGCCGAGACGGTAGTAGAGAGCGGCCTCACTAACCCACGAGAGGATGCCGAGATGCCGCGTGTCTTTGCCGTGTCTGGCCAAAAGCTCGAGAAATTCGCTCGTCGCACGAACTTCGCCCAGTTTGAGGCAGTTAATCGCCTGCGCGACATTATGAAGCGTCTTGGTGTCACGCACGAGCTCATCCGTCAAGGAGCGGAGGGCGACAGCATCGTGCAGATTGGCGATAGTCAGCCATTTCCGCTGGTGGAGCAATAAAATACATTAATCAATCATATAATATACCACCTCTGTGTGAGGTGGTATATTTGCTATAAAGCAGCAGCTTCCTATGTTGTAATATCATCATCGTTGGCTGCTGCTCCGCTATTGTGGGTATAGTGGAATACCTCGAGTGCGGTACCGAGGCTATTGATTGATTGCTCTGCACTTTCTGCTTTAAAGTGCATTAGATCGGCTATGTCGGCAATCTTGTTGAGAGACACCAACATACTGCTGAGCATCTCCTGCATTTCACGTTGCAGCTGCTGGGCAAATGCTTCCTCGTATTCTTCGTGGTTTGGGTCTTCCTCATTTTTCTCATGGTAACGCCATTGGTCGGCTTTTTCTTTTAATTTATTGAATAGAGTGCGGAGCGCGTCAGTATGGTAGCCAAGTGTATCGACATTATCATGGCCAGTTCCGTGAGCATCGAACTCCTTGAAGTTGATATCGGCATCGCTACAGCACTTCTGCGCATCACTAAGAAATGTAGCAAATGTAGTATCGTTGCTATCGTCTGATGCTGCCGCCTCAGTAGACTCTGTATCTAGATCAGTCGCTTGGTTTGTATGAGTTGTCTCATCATTAGTCGACAATACATCATCTCCATCTCCATCTCCATCTCCATCTCCATCTTCTGTTTCTCTTACAAGGACATCAAGCTGGTCGCGTACAGTCTGCAGCTGTGCATCAAATTCTTCGTAGAGATCTTTACCCTGTGCGCTGAGTAATGATTTGATGTTGCCAATATCATCCTCAAAAGGGGCATCATAATAATCAATATATGCCACCATATTATCAAGATTTTGTGGGCCTTGGCTGCGTACGTCTATCTCTCTTGTTTTAATTCTTAGACTACCGACTATGTCTGGCGTTATCTTCCGTACTTTATCGGCATACTCTTTGATAACCGGTGCGCGGTCGACCAGCTTGGTGATACTTGTAATGAGTCGTTCGGGCAGTTGACCCTCATACGACGGCTCGTCGCGTGGTAGTGGGTCACTATTGCCTTGGGGAGGGTGGTTGTTGTTGTCTCTCATGCCCTTACTGTAGCACATAGTGGCAAAATATGGTAATAAATAGAGCAATAGTGCGAATATGAACTATATAAGACCATAATCGCGCACAATGAGTGTAATTTGCTATACTATACCTATGGCACAAACATTCTTTTTCTACGACCTTGAGACGAGTGGCTTCCGGGCACAGACGGATCGGATCATGCAGTTTGCCGGGCAGCGGACAGATATGGATTTGCAGCCGATTGGCGAGCCATATAACTTTCTCGTGACGCTCAGCGACGATACTCTGCCAAGCCCTGATGCCCTGATGGTGACTGGCATCACGCCGCAGAAGACGCTAGAGGAGGGCTATAGCGAGGCAGCATGTGCGCGGATGGTGAGCGAGGAGATCTTCACGCCAGGGACGATCGCTGTGGGGTTCAACAATGTGCGCTTTGACGATGAGTTTATCCGCCATCTGCTGTGGCGGAACTTTTATGACCCATACGAGTGGAGCTGGAAGGATGAGCGGAGCCGCTGGGATATGCTCGATGTGGTGCGGCTGACGCGGGCGCTGCGGCCAGATGGCATTGAGTGGCCGATGGATGCAAATGGCCAGCCCACCAACCGCCTAGAGCTCATTACTAAAGCTAATGGCATTGCGCACGATAATGCGCACGACGCCTTTGCCGACGTGGCAGCTCTGATAGAAGTAACAAAGCTAGTGAAGCACGCTCAGCCTCAGCTCTTTGACTATCTCCTTGCGATGCGTGACAAGAGGGCGGTGCAGCGGCTGGTTAATCTCGAGACCAAGCAGCCCTTCGTCTATACCAGTGGCCGCTACGATAAGCAGCATGCCAAGACGACCGTCGCCTTTCCGCTAGCGCCAGCCCCCAATAGCAATGTCTTGGTCTATGACCTGCGCTACGACCCAACGCCGTTTGTGAACCTAAGCCAGCAGGAACTTGCTAAGAAAATCTTTGCCACCTGGGAAGAGCGCCAAGCGGATGGCTTTATAGCGCTACCTGTCAAACCATTGCAATACAATCGTTGCCCGGCCGTTGCGCCACTTGGTGTGCTAGAGCAGGGTGATGGCTGGAGTAAGATCCATCTCGAGGCGGCTACTGTGACGCGCCACCGCGATACTCTGCTCCATCACCCTGACTTTGCCGAGAAACTCCGCACACTCTACGAAAAAAAGCGTGAGTACAAAAAATCAACCGACCCCGAAGGACAGCTCTACGACAGCTTCGTCTCGGATGCAGATAAGACGCACATCGCTGCAGTGCGCAACGCCGATGCCAAGGCACTGGCAGACTTCCACCCAGCCTTTCGTGATGAGCGCCTGCCTGAGCTGCTACTCCACTACAAGGCGCGTAGCTTCCCGCAGAGCCTCAGTGATGATGAGCAAGCTCAGTGGGAGCAATGGCGGAGTACTCACCTACAGGCGCAGCTGCCGAGCTTTATGGCATCATTGCAGCGCCTGGCAAAGGCAGGCACGGCAGATGAGTTTATATTGCAGGAGCTGCAGCTGTGGCTTGAGGCTGTGGTGCCGGTAGGTGATTAGCGAAACCTACGCATTAAAAATCCCCCATGTTCTCTCCATTAGCTCTCTACCATTTCATTCGAGTAGGTAAGAAGCGTGGTTATCATAACAAGCTTTTAGCTTTGAACCTGAGCAGTCATTCGTTAGTGAATGCCGATTCTTGTAATATTTCTGAGAAAAAAGCGGTGAAATTAGTGGAGTAAATCTGTGGCTTGAACAGAAGAAGTATGATAAAATGCCATTTTTTAAGAACTTCAACCACAAAACATACACATAAACAACTAGCCTACCGAAGACGCTGGCAGCGTGGGCAAATCCCTTGAGTCTCGAGTGTGTGCGAGGGCTTAGCGAGGTGATGGTGATAAATAAAACACCCCAGCCATCCCCTGGGGTGTTTTGTGTTGAAGGTGGCTTGGCCTGAGCTTATTTTTTGATAAGCTTGAGGATAACCAGCAGCACAACTGCGCCAAAGAAGGCGGTCAGCAGGCTGGCGAAGTTAAAGCCAGTCAGCACATCGGCGCTGCCGCCCATCAGGCTGACGAGCCAGCCACCCAGCATTGCACCGATGATACCAACAATAATGTTGGTCAGTGCGCCTGAGTCTGCGCCTTTATTTACCACCTTGGATGCCAGCCAGCCGGCAAGACCACCGATGATAAGCCATACGAGTATAGTCATAGTTGATTGTCTCCTTCATTAATAGTTATCGTACTAGTATAGCATCTTTGGGGAGTAAAAGCTATGAGGACGCCTGCGGGCTAAAAGTGACTCGCCCGTCAGCTGCCCTCGCTACCACCGTCATACCTTCGTGAATGCGCCCGTCGATCAGCTCCAGCGCTAGCGGGTCAAGGATGCGCTTTTGCACCAAGCGCTTCAGCGGTCGGGCACCAAAGCTCGGGTCATAGCCATCGCGGGCTAGCATGTCGCGGATGCTCTCGTCAAACGCCAGCGTGATATCGCGGCTGTCTTTGACGTGGCGGGCAACGCGCTCCAGCTGCACGTCAACGATGGCCCGCATCGCTTGCTCGTGAATACGGTCGAAAATCACGATGTCATCAATGCGGTTGAGGAATTCTGGGCGGAAGTGCTGGCGTAGCACCTCAAGCATTTTATTGTCCAGCACAGACAGGTCATCGCCAGTAAAGTCCATAATCATCTGCGAGCCAACGTTGCTGGTCATGATGATAATGGTGTTGCTAAAGTCGATCGTCCGGCCTTGGCCATCAGTCAGGCGGCCGTCATCCAGTACCTGGAGGAGCACGTTGAAGACGTCGGGGTGGGCCTTCTCGATTTCGTCAAACAGCACCACACTGTAGGGGCGGCGGCGCACCGCTTCGGTCAGTTGCCCACCTTGGTCGTAACCAACGTAGCCTGGCGGCGAGCCAATCAGCCGCGCCACAGCGTGCCGCTCCATGTATTCACTCATATCGATGCGGATCATGGCATGCTCGTCGTCGAATAATTCGCGGCACAGGCTGCGGGCTACCTCTGTTTTGCCAACCCCAGTTGGGCCGAGGAAGAGGAAGGAACCAATTGGCCGGTTGGTGTCACTGAGGCCAGCACGCGAACGGCGAATAGCGCTCGCCACGGCAGCCACGGCGCGGTCTTGGCCAATAACCTGGCGGCCGATTGAGTCTTCAAGCTTGGTTAATTTACTTGATTCACTTTCCATCAGCCGCTCGACGGGGATGCCCGTCCAGCGCGCCACCACACTGGCGATATCATCGGGCGTGACTTCTTCGCGCAGTAAGCGGTCGGCCGGTGGGATGGCGGCTAGTTCCTGGCGGGCGGTGCTCAGCTTTTTCTCTAGCTCTGGCATATCGCCGTATTTGATACGGCTGGCGGTTGCCAGATCGGCGTCGCGTTCAGCGATTTCTAATTGTGAGCGCAGACTATCCATTTTTTCGGCAGCGGTGTTAACAGTCTGCAGGATATCCTTTTCGTGCTGCCATTTACTGTCAATCGCCTTAGCCTGAGCCCGGAGGTCAGCGATCTGCTGCTTGATTTCTGCTTTGCGGGCCTTGGCGTGGTCGGATTTGTCTTTTTTGAGCGCGGCCTCTTCAATCTCTAGCTGCAAGCGGCGGTTATTGAGCCGATCGAGGCTAATCGGCACGCTCTCCAGCTGCATTTTCAGCGCGCTGGTCGCTTCATCCAGCAGGTCAACCGCCTTATCAGGCAAAAAGCGGTCAGGCAAGTAGCGGGTAGATAGCCGCGCTGCCGCCACAATCGCATCATCAGCAATCTTAACGCCGTGGTGGACTTCGTACTTTTCCTTGAGGCCACGCAAGATGGCAATAGTGTCGTCAAAACTCGGCTCGCCAACGTAAACTGGCTGAAAGCGCCGCTCCAGGGCTGCGTCCTTCTCGACATGCTGGCGGTACTCAGCCAGCGTGGTGGCGCCAATCATATGGAGTTTGCCGCGCGCCAGGGCAGGTTTGAGCATATTGCCGGCATCCATACTGCCTTCGCCTTTGCCAGCACCGACCATGGTGTGAATTTCATCGACGAAGAGAATGATCTCGCCGGCCGCTTCCTCTACCTCTTTTAATACGCCTTTGAGGCGCTCTTCAAATTGGCCACGAAAGCTCGCGCCGGCTAGCAAGCTCGAAATTTCCAGGCTAATCAGCCGCTTATCCTTCAGCGAGGCCGGTACGTTGCCCTTAACGATGCGCTGCGCCAGCGCCTCGACGATGGCGGTTTTACCAACGCCCGGCTCGCCGATCAGCACCGGGTTATTCTTGGTGCGCCGGCTGAGGATCTGCATGGTGCGGCGAATTTCTTCGTCCCGACCAATCACTGGGTCGAGCTTGCCCTCGCGCGCCAGAGCGGTGAGGTCGGTGCCAAATTGCTCGAGAGGCTTTTTGTTATCTTGTTGGTTCATGTTTGGTGGCATATATTCCTCCTTGTAGTTATCATTGTAGTTATATAGTGCGGGCAACAGAACGCCCGATTAGTTGCTTAAAAACGGGTGGCCGATCGCGCTGGGTATCAGCCGCGTGGCCTATTGGTATAGTAGCAAATTAGCACTCTCGGTGCAAGAGTGCTAACTAACGCGAGTTTTGATAGGTGCACGTGATTTGCTCAGCACTGTTTTCTTAGCGTCAAGTGCGTATACTCATAAGAGCAATATAAGGCATTGATGTTTCAGCGACTAACCTTCTGTGAGATCAAAAAGGATATAGCAGCAATCAGCCTCCATTCTTTTGTGTATAATAGACGCCATGACAAACATATATTTTACTCGGGCAATCCAACCAGAGAATGACCACCCCCATTTCTTAGCCAAAGCACTCATTGTTGATGCGACTGGCAAAGTTCTCGTTCTTGAGCGCAGTAATACACATCCGCTCTTTCCGCACGGTGCCGACCTGCCTGGTGGCATAGTCGAGCCTGGCGAGACACCGCTTGAAGCAGCCCGGCGGGAAATAGAAGAAGAGACTGGCCTTGGCTTTGTGCCGAGCCAGCTGAGTGTGGCCTTCGAGCATGTACTGCCGCACCCTGATGGCCAGCGGCTGAGCTATATGTGCTATGCGGCACTGGTTGATGGCGATGCGCCAGAAATTACCCTCAGCTGGGAGCACAGTAGCTACCAATGGCTCACACCAGATGATTTTATGCAGCAGCCCATTACGCCGCAAACCGACTATCCCTTTGCGGCGGCGGTGCATTATATCAGCTCATTGCGACACTATGTGCAGCAGGAGCGGCCAGAGTTGCTGTAGCCTGTAATGATTAAGAGCCACACAGCAGCGCGATGATTTCGCTTGTGTCTCAGCTTCGTCTGTTGGATAAAATAACAGAGGTGTGGGCTTTGAGTGTTACGCAATGACAATAAATCAGTAACAACGGAGGAGTAATATGGAACGAACAAAAAATGACAAACCTGCTATTGCCGTCGACCTTGATGATGTCGTCTTTCCTTGTGCTGAAGGGCTAGTGGCAGCATATAATGAGCATTACGGTACCAACTTTCGGCCCAATATGCCACAATCGACCTGGGACGTACCACAAGAAGAAGTGCAAGAGCGATTTAATGGATTGCAATTGGGGGCGACACCAGGCATGGCGAAGCCTGATTGGTTTGAGGAGATGCAAGTCCCAGACAGAGAGACGATTGAGGCATTGCGAAGACTAGCGGCCACGTATCGACTCTATGCAGTCTCGGCTCGGCACTACGGTCTGGTAGATGTGACAAAGCAGAGTATCGAAAAGTACTTGCCTGATGTCTTTGAGCAGGTTATTTTGACGCGGCGGCCAGTCGAAACCGAGGATGGCATCAAGATAATGACCGACTCCAAGACAGAGATATACCGGCAGTACAATATGACGGTTGCGATTGATGACTCGCCGCATCACCTCGAGCGTGGCCTTGAGGGGGATGATGCGCCGCTTGGCTTGGCGATTTTGTTTGGCGAACGGCCCTGGCACCCAGGCGCTACGATCGACGATCCGCGCGCTATTGAGTGCCACACCTGGGCGGAGGCGGAAGAGGCTATTGCCCGGTATTTCGCTCGGTAAATTTGAGTGAGAAACATCTGGCTATGGATAATACACTGGTTGCCTTGCAGTCTGTGCGTAGGATGGGCTACTATATTTTCTATGAATTTAACGATGAAACTAACGAAACTCTTGAGGGCTCTCTGGCCAGCGTTTCTCTGCGCGGTGGTGTGGCAGCTGCTGCAGTTTGCCCCAGCAGACCAGTGGTGGTGGCTGCAAAAAGCAATGAGCCCACTCACAACGATGATGATTTTTCTTGCAGTTTGGCGCTATAGCGATCGGCGGCAGCCAACAACGTGGCTTCTTCTCGTAGCACTTGTGCTGTTTGCTGTGGCCGACTCGCTGGTGGCGTTCTTGCCCTTCTCGCATCTCATTGTTGGGCTGGGGGTGTCTTTGCTAGCGTATCTGGTGCTCTGTGTTATAAATTTGTGGCGTCTCATCTTTGCCCTTGTGAAAGGAGCTGCCAGGCGCATAAATTGGGGATTGCTGCTAGCTACCTTCATGGGCAATGCAATAATGGTATATTCGACACTGCACAACGTGTTGCCGCGTGTAGAAAGCCCGCTCCTTGCTGGAGCAATAAAAGTGTATGCTGCTGTACTTATGGTGCTGATGACGAGTGGGGCAGCGGCAGCTCTGACAGACTATCGGCTGCGGTGGAGCGTGGGCAGTTGCAATGGGACAATACTTGCCGCCTCGGAGTCGGCCCTTGCGCTGCAGCTCTTTGGTAAAGCATCTGAGGCATGGATTATCTACAGTATTATGCCATTGTATTGGTGTGGCCTCGTCTCCTATGTTGCGGCAAGCCGACCAAAGGAGGAGCGGCTTACATCGCGAGTGTAGTGCCCTAAAAGATGCGGGGAGGCTCAGTTGGCCTCTTGCACAAATCTAGTATCTCACCATCATACATGCTACAATAAGACGATATGTCGGAGCAGATACGGATTGTTGGGGCGCGCCAGAATAACCTCAAAGATGTCAGCGTGACCATTCCACGCGATCAGTTTGTGGTGGTGACGGGCCTGAGTGGTAGTGGTAAATCGAGCCTCGTCTTTGACACGATCTACGCTGAGGGACAGCGCCGCTATGTGGAGAGTTTGAGTAGCTACGCGCGGCAGTTCCTTGGCATTATGGATAAGCCCGACGTTGACTCCATTGATGGCCTGAGCCCCAGTATTAGCATCGACCAAAAGTCAACGAGTCGCAACCCGCGCTCCACTGTCGCTACAGTGACGGAGATTTACGATTATTTACGCCTGCTCTTTGCTCGGGTGGGGGTGCCGCATTGCCCAGCTCTTATGCCCGATGGCACGCGCTGTGGCAAGCCTGTCCAGCGCCGGACAGCTCAGTCTATTATCGACGAAATTATGAAACTTCCTGAGGGGAGTAAACTTATGTTACTGGCACCGATCGTGAGCCAAAAGAAAGGGGAGTTTGCCCACATCCCCGAGCAGTACATGCGCAGTGGCTTTGCGCGGGCTCGGGTAGATGGCGTAGTATATGCGCTCGATGAGTTCCCAGAACTACAGAAGAGCTATAAGCATGATATTGAACTGGTGGTCGATCGTGTCGTGATGGCACCAACGATGATGAGTCGCATCTCGCAGTCGGTCGAGCAAGCGCTGGAGCTTGCGAGTGGGGTTGTGCAGGTGCTGGATGCCACGAGTGGGGAGATCACGACGTATAGTCAGCGCTATGCCTGTATGGATCACCCAGGCGAGGATATCCCCGAGCTCGAGCCGCGGCTCTTTAGCTTCAACGCGCCGCAGGGAGCGTGTCCGGTTTGCACGGGCCTCGGTACACGTCTGGAGGTTGACCCAGAGCTCATCCTTAACCCCAATCTGACGATTGCCGAGGGAGCAATCCGCCCCTTCAACCGCTTTAATGCCGAAGCGTGGTACATGAAGCGTCTCGCCGCGGTAGCTGAGGAGCACGGCTTTAGCTTGCACGTGCCCGTCAAGGAGCTAAGTGATGATGTTGTGCAGAAAGTGCTGTATGGCACAGGCAAGCAAAAATATCGCATTCACCTCAGTGGTAATCGCTATTACGACTCAACGTACGAGGGGGTCATCCCTAACCTTGAGCGTCGCCATCGCGAGACCGATAGTGAGTTTATGCGCAAAGATATCGAGCGCTTCATGCGGGAGCGGAAGTGTACGGCCTGCAAGGGTGCACGGCTCAAACCAGTGGTGCTGGCAGTGACAGTCAATGGCCTCTCGATTATGGATATTTGCAATCTCGACGTCGCCAATGCGCTGGATATGATAGGCCAGCTGGAATTTAGTGCAGAACAGCAGCACATCGTTAAGCTTGTTGTCAAAGAGATCATGGCGCGGCTGGGCTTTATGAATAATGTGGGGCTCAGCTACCTCGAGCTGGGGCGGGCAGCCAACACACTCAGTGGTGGTGAGGCGCAGCGCATCCGCCTCGCGACACAGATCGGTAGTGGCCTACAGGGGGTGCTGTATGTGTTGGATGAGCCATCGATTGGCCTCCACCAGCGTGACAACGATCGCCTTATCCAGACACTCAAGAACCTGCGCGACCTAGGCAATACCGTGCTTGTGGTAGAGCACGACGAAGATACGATTGCGGCGGCTGACTATCTGGTGGATGTTGGGCCAGGCGCTGGCGTGCACGGTGGGGAGATCGTGGCATGTGGCACGCCAGCAGAGGTAGCACACATGCCGCAGAGCATCACCGGTCGGTATCTGTCTGGTGCGGAGAAAATCCCGGTGCCAGCCCAGCGCCGCCCGATTGAGCAGGGCCGTGCGCTGACAATCCGCGGAGCACGCGAGAATAATCTCAAGAATATCGACGTCACCATCCCGCTTGGTGTCCTCACGCTGGTGACGGGGGTGAGTGGCAGTGGCAAGTCGACGCTCGTCAATAGCATTCTCGCGAGCGAGCTCACTGCCCGTTTACACCGCGCCCAAGCAGTGCCAGGTGCACATGATGCAATCGATGGGGTCGAGCAGCTCGATAAAGCAATTGTCATCGACCAGTCGGCAATTGGCCGCACCCCGCGCTCCAACCCTGCTACCTATACCGGTGTCTTTACACAGATTCGCGAGCTTTTTGCGGGCACACCCGAGGCGAATATCCGCGGCTACAAGCCAGGGCGCTTTAGTTTTAATGTTAAAGGTGGGCGCTGCGAGCATTGTCAGGGCGATGGCGTTATTAAGATAGAGATGCATTTCTTGCCCGATGTCTATATCCAATGTCCCGAATGCCATGGTAAACGCTATAATCGTGAGGCGCTTGAGATCACCTACAAAGGTAAGACGATTAGCGACGTCCTGGATATGACGGTCGAGCAAGCCTGTGAGTTCTTCGCTAACATTCCTGCGATAGCTCGCAAGTTGACGACAATCAACGAAGTAGGCCTTGGCTATATCAAGCTCGGCCAGCCTGCCACGACCTTTAGCGGCGGTGAGGCGCAGCGTATCAAACTCGCTACCGAGCTAAGCCGGCGCACGACTGGCAAGACACTCTATATTCTCGACGAACCAACTACCGGCCTGCACACGGCTGACGTCAAGAAGCTACTCGAGATTCTCCAACGCCTCGTAGCGGGCGGCAATAGTATGGTTATCATTGAGCATAATCTTGAGGTTATCAAGTGCGCCGACCATATCATCGACATGGGCCCCGAAGGTGGGCAGGGCGGCGGCACCGTCATCGCCAGTGGTACACCTGAGGAAGTCGCGCATAACCCAGCGTCGTTTACAGGGAAGTATTTGCGGCCGCTCTTGGGCTAATAGTACTATGTTAAAACTAAGGCAAAATATTCAACATGAAATCAAAACAGCCACAACCTGATAGGTCATCATATCGCACCGCTATCCTCCGCTATGCCCAGCGCGATCAAGCGATGCGCCAGCAGTACTTGGCCGATGGTGGGGTGTGGGATGCATCGCTCGATGCTGACTCGACTGAATTTTTGCGTACGATTGTGGCGGCAATTGGCTGGCCAACAATACGTATGGTGGGCAGTAAGGCTTCGACCGCGGCATGGTTGTTACTACAGCATTCGCCAGATATTGACTTTATGGAGCACTGCCTTGAGCTGATGAAGGCAGCGCCACGTGGCGAGGTCGCGCTGCGCGATATCGCCTTCCTCGAGGATCGGGTGTGTTTGCTGCGTGGTCGGCCACAGATATACGGCTCGCAGTTTCAGGGGCGGGGTAAAGCCCTTCATCTCTATCTAGTCGAAGACACTGAGCAGCTTGATGAGCGCCGTGCAGCGATGGGTCTGCCGCCATTTGCAGAGTACGAAAAGCAGATTCGTCAGATGTATGGCGACGAACCGCCGGCTGCCAGGTAATAGGTGTAGCACAAAATATTGGACAGTCGAACAAGATAAAACAAAGAGTCAGCTGCTCATACGCTGACTCTTTGTTTTACAAATAGTGTGAAGAGGTTACTTCTTCGTCCGCGTGCCCTTGCGTAGCAGGACAGAAAACTGGTACTTGAGCTTATCGCGAGTCGATTTTTGCTTAAGCGCATGGATGACCATCGGTGCAACAGAGATAAGGATGATAATAATTGCAGCGACCTCTATATTGACCCCAGCTTTGGTGAGGATTGCGCCTGCAAAATAGCCAAGATAGGTGAAGATGGCAGCCCATAGAGCACCCCCGACGATATTAAACAGGAGGAACGTATTGTAGTGCATCTTGCTGGCACCAGCCACAATTGGGGCAAAGGTGCGCACGATGGGTACAAAGCGCGCCAGGACGATGGTTAGTGAGCCATGCTTTTGATAGAATTGCTCGGCTTGCTCGAGGTATTTTTTCTTAAAGAAGCGCGAGTTTGGCTTGAGAAAAAGCTTGCGCCCGACTTTGTGACCAAAGGCATAGCCAGTGCTGTCGCCCAGGATTGCCATAAGAGCGATCGCTGCAACGAAGAGGTGAATATTGAGTGGGTGGCCAAACAGGCGAAGGATCTCTTGATTTACCATATAGCCTGCCGTAAAGAGGAGGCTATCCCCTGGCAAGACAAAGCCGATCAAGAGGCCAGACTCTGCATAGACCACGAGCAAAACCGCGGCAATGCCGAGGCCAGTAATTGCATGTATAAGTGACTCCATTGCGCTTTAGTATACCATACTTTGCTCGGGGAAGGGAGTTCTTTGCTGCTTTTGGCCCACCTGGCATAAAAATGCTATACTAGAGGAGCAATATTACTTAACTCCGGAAACATATCCGAAAGGAGAACTATGGGAGATAAGATAACACTAAGGATCGAGACACGATCAATTCATGGCAAGAAAGTTCGTCAATTGCGCCGCCAGGGCATAACGCCAGCGGTGGTGTATGGTGCTGGTATGGATGCTGCTGATGTGCAGGCACCGAGTGGTGAGGTAGCAAAGGTTGTGGCAGCAGCTGGCCGCCACACACCAATTCATTTGACAGGGGTTAAGCGGCGCATTGCGCTTATCAAAAGTATCGATTACGACCCAACACGGGTGGGTGCGATTCGCCATATTGCCCTGCATGCGGTGCGTGCAGACGAGCCAGTCACGGCAGAGGTGCCCGTGCGCCTTATTGGCATGGGTGAGTCTGAAGCTGAGAAGAATGGGCTGGTCGTGCTGCAAGCAGTTGAGAAGGTTGAGGTGAAGGCCTTGCCGATGGACTTGCCCGAGGCGCTGGATGTGTCGGTGCTTGGCTTGGCTAGCGAAGGTGACCGCGTGACGGTGGGCGACATCACACTG
Organism: uncultured Candidatus Saccharibacteria bacterium; assembly: GCA_938045445.1. Lineage (GTDB taxonomy): Bacteria > Patescibacteriota > Saccharimonadia > Saccharimonadales > Saccharimonadaceae > Saccharimonas. Next base: position 59,726 of record CALIMM010000011.1, on the reverse strand, counting down.
CCTGAGGGTGTTGAACTGGTCGAGCATGATGATGGCCGTGAAGGTACTGCCGATGATGACGTGACGGTGAAGGATCTCGTCATTGCGAGTGCCTATGAGCCAAGTGCCCTTGCTGCCGCTAATGAAGCGGCTGCTGGTGCTGCCGAGAGCGCGGATGCGGAGGATGTTGCGGCCGAGCAGGGTAGCGACGAGGATGCGGCAGCATAGCACCTAGCGAGCAATACTTACAAGAGAGCGATCAATCATAAAAGAAACCAGTCATGTGAGGCTGGTTTCTTATGCTGTATTGGCCGTAATCATGCAGTTACTACACCGCGAGGAATCCGCCATCCACCACAATCTCCGCCCCATTGACGTACTGGCTCATTGGCGTACCAAGCCACAGCGCAGTGCAGGCAACGTCATCGGGCTGGCCCAGATTCTTGGCAGGAAGGCGGAGGTTATAGGTGAGGCCAGTCTTGATGATGGAGAAGTCGAGCTTCTTGAGCGCCGCAAGCCCCATCTTCTGAGCACCTGGTGTGCTGATACCGCCTGGCAAAATAGTATTGACTCTCCAGCCACTCCGCCCAAAGTCTTTGACGAGCCCACGGCTCAGCGCAAGGACGCTGGCTTTGCTCATAGCGTAGAGCGTCATGTCGTAGGTCATACCTTTGAGGGCTTCAATGGAGCTGATGTTGATGATAGTGCCTGGTGCTGTGCGGCGAGCGATCATTTCTTGACACATGGTGAGCACGGCCCGAGTGTTGATCTGCATTGTTTTGTCGAAGGTTGCCTGATCGATATTAGCGAGCTTGACTGGCGCAAAAATACCAGCGTTATTGATGAGGATGTCTGGCGTTGGGGTGATATCGCGCCACAGCGCGGTGATAGCACCATTATCGGAGAGGTCGACGATGTGTGTTGTGACGGCAGCGTCAAATTGCTCGCGCAGCTCGGTAGCGGTCTGCTGCAATGTGTCGGCATCGCGGTCGATAAGCTGGAGGGTGGCACCAGCCTCGGCATAGCGCCATGCGATCGCCTTGCCAATGCCCATCGCGGCACCAGTGATGAGTACCGTCTTGCCGGTCAGTTTCAGTAATTCATGCAGGGGAGTTGGATGTGTTGTCATGTCATTAGTATAGCATAACCAATATGACTCGGGTGTAGTAACATCTATTGCAAGAGTTTACGCCTTAGGCTTTGAAGCCCTATATTAATAATATACGAGTTGATATTTCTCGAGCGGATTGATTTCTTGAAACGAACACTGGCAGCAGGGGATGCTCGCACTGAACATATAGGGTTTGGAAAATAATCGAAGAAAAGCATTGTCTTTTTATTGTAAATGAATTACAATAGCTGCATGGAGCACTCAGTACAGCGCCGGACGACGAAATACACCGATCGAGTGATCGCGATTCTTCGTCAGCTGCAGCATGCTACCAACGCCGAGATTGCGACCGCACTACGCCACGACTACCCCCGTGTCAGTGCGACCACAGTACACCGCATCACCCAGCGGTTGCAGGCGGATGGGGTGATTGGTCTTGCACCAGCAACGGCGCATGGCTGCCTGCGCTACGATAGCAATCCTGTGCCGCATGACCACTTTGTCTGCAGCTCCTGCGACGGCCTGCACGATATCACCATCGCGCCAGCACTGCGGCGTGAGCTTGCGCGGCAGGTAGCAGACTGCCTTGTCGATGGGCCGCTCATCATTACTGGCACATGCCACCCCTGTCATCACGATAATCATAATTTATAAGGAGAAAAATCATGGCACTATACAATACCACTACTAAGCAAGAATTTGAGGAGCGCGCCCTCCAGAGTGAGCGGCCAGTGCTGGTCGACTTTTGGGCACCGTGGTGCCCACCCTGCCGCGCAATGGCACCACTGCTTGAGCAGATTGCAGAAGAGACGGAGTTCGACGTCGTCAAGGTTGACACCGAAGCAAGCCAAGACAATGCAGCGCTTGCCTTGCAGCACCAAGTGCAGAGTATCCCCAATATGAAGATCTTCAAGAGTGGTGCTGTGGTGGCAGAATTGGTCGGCATGAAGCCAAAGCAAGTATTGATCGACGCTCTCAAGCAAGCAGACGCTTAAATCACTTTACCAACAGATTCCCCTCAGGACTAGCACAGATGTGTTGGTCCTTTTGTTATGGAGTGTCAGCGTCGTTGCTTTCGCAAGCAGCAAGCCCGTTAAGCTGGTTTGTTTATTGCTGGATCAGATGACTCTAGGTAGGAGTGCAAGGTAAAAAGTAGATAATCACAACATATCTGGTATACTATAGGAGCACAAGCAATAGGTACAACTAACAAGGAAATAGTGTCATGAAAAGAGTAAAAAAGGTTCTGCTCGGCATAGTTATAGTGATTGTATCAATAGTAGTTATCATAAGTATTTTGTATTGGGTCAATAGTGCTGAAGGCGAACGTTTATCTAAGGTGAAGCAGCGTACTTATGACCAACATAGCTACCTCAAGGGGCTAAACCGTGATAATATTGCAAAGAGTTCTCTGCCAGGCGTAACGATATCGCCAATTAACAACCAGCATATCAATGGCTATCACTTTAAGCCTCAGCAGATAAAACACAAGGGGTCGATCATATTATTTGGAGGCAGTGAAGGATCAGTAAGCCCAAATACGGCAGCTCTATTGTCTTTGAATGGTTACGAAGTATTTGCAATGCACTTCTTCGGTAAAGGGAACCTCCAAAAAGAATTAATGCGTGTGCCGCTAGAGCAATTCGAGCATATCAAGGCATACGTCTCGGAGAATACTCAGCAGCCAAAGCCTCTAACGGTAATTGGCACGTCGAAGGGTGCTGAATTTGGGTTGTTGCTCGCTTCGTATTATCCAAATGATATTGATAACTTAGTGCTGTACTCGCCCTCAGCGTATGTGTGGCAGGGCCTGTCGATGAATTATTCAAACGTACAGTCATCATGGACATATAAAGGTAAGGACTTACCCTTCTTGAAATTAAGTGATGCATCAGGTTCGGCGACGGCAGGGTTCTTCACCGATATGATTATTGGGCGGCCAATAGAATTTGCGACTATGTATGAGAGCATTATCCAGCGAGCCACTAATAAATCAGAGGCTACTATTTCAACGAATAATGTTAGAGCTAACTTGCTTATGTTTGCTGGCGGCAAAGATAGTGTATGGCCATCGGCGACGATGGCGCAAACCATCAAGCAGCATTATCCGCGTTCGAGCCGCCTTGAGGTGTATCCAAATGCTGGCCATGTATTCTTCGGCCCACCTGTTATCCGTGGTATGCGAGCTGGAGGAGAATATGACGCAAACGAAACAGCGAAAACACAGAGTGATGCAATTCTTCTCAAACAGCTTGACTCGTGGACGAAAGACAACGAGCAGGGGGCATAAATATCTAGTGTGATTAGGTATTAAAAAAATACCGTTTCGCTTGTTGAATCATACATGCTCCAATATCTCCTTGGCTAATGATGCGGTTTACATCGTTGATATCAACAAGGGTATGTGCAATGATATCACCACCAGGATCGTGAGTAAACTCGCCAATTTTCTTGAGCTTTGTATAGACACGAAACTGGTATACGCGCATGCCGTTTGGCTCAAGACAGCACTGGTATCCGAGTGGTTGCCATTCAATAACGCGCATATTGCATTCTTCTACCATCTCTCGTGTGATGGTTTGCTCAATTGTCTCTCCAGATTCAGTTTTACCGCCAGGGAGATTATAGCTTTTCTTGACCGCATTATAGACGAGCGGAACGGAACCAGCTAAATTACCGATCGTATAGACTTGTTGCCAGGGGAGATCGGGTATAGCAGATTTTTGTCGTATAGTACACCAAGAAACAAAAATGGTTTTGCCGCCATACTGAAAGGAAGATGATATATCGTATACCATAGACAAAACTATATTACAAAACGGAAAAAGATAAAATAGCTTTTGATAGCTACTTTCGTGTATACTATGCACTAGAAATGCGTCAAGAAAAAACACTCCTACCAATCTGTCAAGCGGGCGATCCGGTGCTGCGTGAGAAAGCGAGGCGCGTGAGCCGCGAAGAGATCACCACACCAGCGGTGCAGCGGCTTATTGCAAATATTAAGCACACCGTGGCGGAGAGAGATTATGGGGTTGGGCTGGCTGCGCCCCAAGTGGGGCAGGCCTTGGCGCTGAGCGTAATTGCTATCAAGCCAACGCCAAACCGCCCAGACCGTGAGCCGTTTGAGCAGGTTATTATCAATCCGTCATACACTGGCATTGGCCAGACAACGGGCATGTGGGAGGGCTGCGCCAGCGGCGATGAGGGGCGGCTCTTTGCGCAGGCGCAGCGCTACCAACAGATCAATGCTCAGTGGGATGATGAGTGGGGTGAGCATCATACTGCGGTGCTGGATGGCTTTGTTGCTCATGTCTTTCAACACGAAGCTGACCACTGTCAGGGTATACTTTTCTTTGACAGAGTGACAGATACGACGACCTACATGACGGCAGCAGAGTATCGCAAGCGCATCGTGCGGCGGTAGTTGCATTTAAGCTTCGCTCATTTCCTCTCAAGATCAGTGATTATTGATTATTCGCCAAAAACGATTGCTTAACTTGCTGGTAGGCGTCGCGGAATGGCACGCCTTTTTCCACCAATTCGTTGATTTTGGCGACAGTATAGAGTTCATCGGTCATCGCCTCAGCCAATCGCTTAGTGTTGGCTTCTAGCTCGCTTACGCAAAGCGCCAAAACCTCTAGCGTATTGAGGGCCGAAGTGAAGGCGTCCATGGTGATCTTTTTGGTCAGCTGCAGGTCACGGTGGTAGCCGCTGCCAGCGCCCGTCGAGATGGCTTGGAGTTGCAGGGCGTAATTTGGATAAGCGTGGGTGGTGGCACGCATAATCTCAAAGACGTCGTAGTTGCGTTTGTGTGGCATGATGGACGAGCCGGTGGTCATGGTGACGGGCAGTTTGAAATAATTAAACTCCTGAGAGGTAAACAGCAACATGTCTTCAGCAAATTTGCCAGCAAAGACCATGATTGGGTTGAGCGCTTGCACGGCAATGAGTTCAAAAACGCCGCGCGACAGGCCACAGTACATGGGGTTTTCCTGTACTTTGGCGAAGCCTAGTTCGCTCGTTGTCATCTGGCGGTCAAGTGGTAGAGTAACGCCAAAACCAGCCGCACTACCGAGCGGGTTTTGGTCGATGGCAGCGATGCTGTGTGCTACCAATTGTCGGAGGTCATTGAACGCATCGTGGTAGGAACCAAGCCACATACTGACCGTGGTTGGCATGGCTTTTTGGGTGTGGGTGTAGCCAGGCATCTCGGTCTGGCCAATGACGGCAATTTTGCCAGCATAGGCCTGAGCGACTGCTTCCAGCTTTTTGGCTACTGCCTCAAGCTCCGTTTTGATAAATAGTCGCATCATCACCAAGGCTTGGTCATTGCGGCTTCGACCAGTATGAACCTTTTTGCCAATTGGTCCGAGTTTTTCTGTCAGATATAGCTCAATAGCGGTGTGGCCATCTTCGTGCTCGCTGGTGAGCGTGAAGGCACCAGTTTTCCACTCGTTCAGCAGCTCGTCCAAGGCGGCTGCCAATTGTTGATATTCGTCGCTGGTCAGCACGCCAATTTTTTCTAGCATGTGAGCATGCGCTTTGGTGGCGGTGATATCATGCCCCAGCAAATGTTGGTCCAGCACTTGATCGTCACCAACGGTGTATGACTCGACTAGTGGGTGGAGTGAGCCAGTTGCGGTTGATTGCCATAGTTTATTTGCCATATGAGTATGCTCCTTCAGCTGTTCGCTGACTTAATGAATATAATTCAATGAATCCGGCGGACGAATTCTGATTGAATGCGGTGTTGGAATCAAACGTTGCAAGATTGATATCAAACAACGAATGTGGTGAGTCCACGCTGACGACGGTGATGGTACCCTTGTATAGGCGGACCGTCACTGTGCCGGTGACTTTTTGGTTCTGGTCGTCGATGTAGGCATTGATGTGATGGACGGCTGGCTCGTACCACTGAGCTGCGTAGGTGAGGTAAGCCCATTTTTTGTCCATTTCGGCTTTGAGCTCATTTTCAACACGGGTCGAGACTAATTGTTCAAGTTTTTGATGAGCCGCGATCAAGATGGCAGCACCAGGGTTTTCGTAGACACCACGCACCTTCAGTCCGACCAGCCGATCTTCAATAAGGGTTGATACGCCCACGCCGTGTTTGCGGCCGATCTGGTTGCAGTGTTGGATGAGTGCTTGGAGTGAAAAGTGACGGTTGTCGACGGCAACTGGCACGCCTTTAATGAATTCAATGGTGATATCTTCGGCTTCGTCTGGTGTGTATTTGATGGTCGAGCACCAATTGAGGATGGTGTGGTAGTTTGGCTTGAGCGATGGTGATTCTATCTCACCGCCTTCGCTGGTGATACCCCACATGTTTTCATCGGTTGAGTAGGGCGATTCCTGGGTGTGTGGCACGGGGATATGGTGTTTCTTGGCATAGGCAAGCTCTTCCTCTCGACCCATGCTCCACTCACGCACTGGTGCTAAGATTTTAAGTTGAGGGTTGAGTGTGGTGATATACGTTTCGAAGCGAACTTGGTCGTTGCCTTTACCAGTGGCACCATGTGCGATGACTGTGCAGTTGTACTTTTCGGCATATTCGACGGCTAATTGCGAGATGATGATGCGCCCCAGTGGCGTGCAGAGGGCATAGCCACCTTGGTAATCAGCATTGGCTTTGATGGCCAGTGATAGTAGCTCATCAGCGAAGCGATCGCGAGCATCAACCGTGATGGTTTCTATAGCGCCGAGCATCTTGGCCTTTTCGGCGATGGCGTCGAGATCGTCAACCGTCTGGCCAATGTTGACCGTTAGGGTGATGACGTTGCAGTTGTACTTTTCTTGGAGCCACTTAAGCATGACGGAGGTGTCGAGGCCTCCCGAATAGAGCAAGAGGCACGTATCAAACTCGCCATTTGTCGCCTCATGGCTGGCAACCTTGGTGTAGTGAGGTGTGTCGTGATTCATATCCTTCCTTTCTATAATAATTAAAAAGAGCCGCTCGGATGAGGGCTCTTTCGTTGGTTTTATACTATACGACTAATTAGCCCTCTGAGTCAGAGCGGCGACGACGAGCAACGATAACGATGTTGTGTCGATATGTCATACTAACACCATAGCATACCGCGCATATTTTTCACAATACTTTTCATATAAAATTGCGATGCGCTACAATAGTCCTATACATTGGTATGACGAGGGGATAAAATTGTGCAGCAATATAACAAAGAAGGGCCTAGTATGGACGTATGAGTGGACGAGCAGTGAATATTCTCCTCGTTGAAGACGAACCAACCCTCCGAGCTGGTACTGAGCAGTTCCTCACGCAGCGCGGCTTTACGGTGCTGACGGTGGCTAGTGGTGAGGAAGCGCTGGAGCAATTTGCTGAGGCGGATGTGATTATCCTGGATATTATGCTGCCAGGGATGAGCGGTATCGAGGTGCTGCACCAAATTCGCCAAGCGAGCGACGTGCCGGTGCTGATGCTAACGGCGCTGCATGATGAGCCGACGCAAATTGCGAGTTTTGACGAGCTGGCGGATGATTATATGAGTAAGCCATTTTCACTGGTGATTTTGGAAAAGCGGATCAAGGCCTTGCTTCGCCGCCAGCAGCCTGCTAAGAAAACCTTGTGGCAGCGCGGCCTGGCTTCGGTGGATTTTGCGGCCTATCAGGGATTTTATGATGACAATGATGCACATCTCAAGCCCAAGGAAGTGCAGCTGCTCAAATTGCTGGTCGATAACCCACACATGGTCTGGAGCCGGCAGGCTATCATCGATAAGCTGTGGCATGGTGACGAGGTGCCGTTCGACCGAGTGATCGACGTTTACATCAAAAACTTGCGCAAGAAATTGCATCTCGACTGCATTATCACGGTGAAAGGAGTGGGCTATCGCTATGAAGAATCTTAAATTATTCCCCAAAACATTTTTGGTGTCAATCGGCTTATTCGCGGCGTTGATCATCCTGGTGCATGCGCTGGTCTACACCTTGATGCCGCAATTTTATCTGCAACAAAAAGAGCACGAGGCGGCGGACAATCTCACGGCGCTCGTGGCTGAACTGCGCGGTAAATCGACTGAGGAAATGCGCCGAATTAGCCAGGAGTTTGCTCAGGTGAAAAATGTTAATATCACGCTGACGATTGACGGGCACGACCAGTATTTTCAGGGTTTTGAGTCTATTACTATCGTGACGGACAGCGGCAAATCGGTCGACACGAGCGTGGTGAAAATTGCTGACGGCCAAACGGTTGATCCGCGCTCGGTGATTTTGCGGCAGGGGAGTGTGGCGAATAGTCAAGGTCAAACGATCGCAGTCAAGCTGCTGGCAGATGTGGCACCCGTTACCCAGGCCAAGCTCGCCACCTTGCACGTATTGCCTTATACCATGCTCGGCTCGCTGTTGGTGGCGCTCGTGTTTTCGTACATCTATAGCCGCTTTGTGACGCGGCCGATTCGCCAGATGGCGGCGGTGACCACGACCATGCAGCGGCTGGAAAAGGACGCGCACTACCCAGTGAATAGCCGTGATGAAATCGGCGTGCTGGGGCGAAATATTAATGAACTCTATCAAAATCTATGGCAAACGATTCGTTCGCTGGAGCATGAAAATAAGCGGATAACCCAGCTTGAGAAAGAGAAAATCGCCTTCCTCCGTGCGGCCTCGCACGAGCTAAAAACGCCGCTAGCAGCCCTCCGGATTATGCTTGAGAATATGCAGCTGAACATTGGCGAATATAAGAATCGCGACCAGTACCTGGCGGAATCGTTGGCGCAGGTTGACCGTGTGGCGGCAATGGTGGATGACGTTTTGCGCTCTGGCAGCGCGGCCGAGCAGGCTTTGCATCAAGAGAAGCGGCTGAGGGTCGATAAGCTGATTACAGAGGTGGTTGACGATTATACACTGCTGGCGAAAACGCGCGGCATGACTTTCACGGTTAACACCCAGCCAGTGACCATCTACGCGAATCGCGACATGATGCGCCACGTCATCTCGAATCTGGTATCAAATGCGGTGCGCCACGGTGACGCCGGAAGCGTGATAACGATTACTTGTAGCCAGCACGAACTAGCCATCGAAAACGCCTGCAAACCGCTCACCAAACAACAACTCCAGCACGTCTTTGACCCATTCTATCGGAGCAATACAACCGCGAAGCAGCACGCCGACAGCAGCGGCATCGGCCTCTACACCGTAAAGATGCTGCTCGACGCCAAGGGTCTAGACTACAGCTTTGCACCACACGGGCAGGGCATGCGGTTTGTGGTAAAGCTCGCGTCATAGAGCATTAAACCTTCGTAACAAAAGGTGTTGCAGCCAGGGCTTCTATCTTCTTGGCTATGTCTGTAAAATCGTCCATCTCCTTAAAACTATCCCATACTACCCAGGCAAATGTACTTGATTCTCTTTGGTCGATCGTGATAGCTAAGTCGTCATCACTCCAAAATAAATACTGTAGGTCGTAATGATAATGTGCCTGCTCTTGCTTCTTTGGGTTTTCGGGTATATATTGCAGACCAACGTTAAACGGGACACACTCGTTGTATACATCAACATCTTGGTAAAGTAGCTGTGCGCTATTAATACTAGTCTCCTCTTGTAGCTCACGCCGAGCAGCATCAAGTGGGGAACTATCACTTTCGTCAATATGTCCACCTGGTTGGAGATACTTTCCAAGGAAGTTATGATGAACAAGGGCAACGTGATACGTGCTTTTTGAAACGACAAATGTCGAAGCAGTAAAATGTCCCAAGAAATTTTTGCGGTCGATTACTTGGTTGTCGCTTTGTCTAGAGAGTTGTTCTTTGAGTGTTGTAAACGCCTCACCGCTGGTATCATAATACTTGCTGTAGGTATCAAATAGCTGCTTGTATACACCCATATAAAATGATGTTTCCTTTCCTTTTGTTAATTGCCCAATCGAGTATGACGTGCCTAGAAGTATCGTGTCAACTCAGTTATTTTCCTTGCTTAGCTTATTCTTGAGGTCTCGAATATAGCGCCTTTGCTGTTGATGTAGATAGAAGTAGACAAAGGGTTTGATAATAAATCTCTTTGCAATAATATCCTCGGTGAATTCGAGATTCGTCATCGTACCGTGCTGCGAAAATACGCCTGTCCAGTGGCCTTGAATGGCATCATTTTCTATATCAAACTCCCACAATTTGTATTGGTCTACATGTGTCACTTTGAAATGAGTCTCAACTCCTTGTGTGGTCACCTCGATAAAGTTAGATTCATCGATTACTTTTATAGCTTGCAAATCACTGCGCCAGCGAATGTCATGAAGGTTGGTAACCGTATCCCAAACTCTTTCAACTGGGTATGATAAAGTGGCAGTTATACGTGATTTTGTCATATAATGAATAATCTCTTAGATAGTACTTCTTCCAGTATACTTGGTCTATCATTATGAAGAAAATACAAAATGCTCACTTTGGCAGTGGTTCACGAGTAATAATGTAATTACGCCCAACTAACAGTAACAAAAGTGCTATAATCTAATAGATATAACATCAGCAAAGCTCAACACGCAACGAGGAAATCATGGATGGATTCATTTTAGTGGCAATAAAATTGCTGATTGGCTTTTTTGCCCTAACGATAATAATTAATCTTTCAGGTAAAGGTAATTTAGCACCATCATCTGCCAGCGACCAAGTCCAGAATTATGTGCTGGGTGGCATCATCGGCGGCGTTATTTATAACAATAGCATTCAGATTTTGGATTACATCGGCATTTTGTGTATATGGTGCGCGCTGGTGCTGACATTGAAATGGATCAAGCAGTATAATGTGAGAGCAAAGCAGCTCATAGATGGCAAGGCATTAATTATTATTGATAATGGAAAAATCAACATTGAAAATTGCAAGAAAGTTGGTTTGAGTGCTCATGACGTATCCTTCAAATTGCGAACGCAGAATATCTATTCGACAGAAAAGGTAAAAAGAGCCGTTGTGGAGCAAAACGGTGAATTAATTATCACGCAGGAAGGGGAAGAAAATCCAAAGTTCCCATTGATAACAGATGGGCAACTGCAGACCGATATTCTACAGGTAATTGGCAAGGACGAGAAATGGCTGCTGAAAGAAATGAAAAAGCAGGGGCTGAAGGCGTATAGTGACGTATTTTTGGGAGAGTATGTGGACGGGAAGCTGATTCTGACGGCTTATTGATAAAACGTATGAAAGTTATTACCAAAAAATCTTACCCCGATTTATTCGAAAAAGTCCTAGCGGGCGAGAAAACATTTGATATGAGGGTAGCTGATTTTGACATCCAACCCGGCGACGTCCTGGAACAGATTGAGGTAAATTATGACGGAACACCAACCGGCCGCAAGGTTCGTCACGTAGTCGGCGAAGTTTTACGCACGAAAGAAATCGATTTTTGGAAACAAGAAGACATTGATCAATACGGCTATCAGGTGATGTCACTTACCGAGCGGGTTGATTAATGATGTTAAATACGATACAGCAAAGCCCACGCGCTGCCCCGATAGCTCATGTTATTTATTCTGATATAATAAATTCATTATGATTACACACCAATTAAAACTAGCAACAGAACCTTTTGATGTAATAGTCTCTGGTAATAAAACCATCGAATCACGACTATACGATGAAAAGCGCCAGAAGATACAGCTTGGCGGCATGAGCTACTATTATAAAGAAATATGCCATGACTGAACACCCGAAGATATGTCCCCAGGAGGACATGCCACGACAGTGTTGTTCAATAGTGGGGAATCAGTCTCAACAAGAAAGGAGTGTCTATGCGTAAGATGCGCATCAAGCGTCCGTACTACGACGCAATCATGTCGGGTCGCAAGACCTTAGAAGTCCGCATCGGCTACAACAGCATCAAGCGCCTTAAGGAGGGTCAGCTATTGCAGCTCGAAAACGGATATGCGTCTGGTGTTGTGCGAATCAAGTCAATTCGAATTTATAATACATTTGCCGACATGCTGGCGGCTGAGTCATGGCAGCAGATCGTGCCGCAAGCGAAAAGCAAAGAAGAGGCGCTTCGCCTCCTTCACAAGATCTACCCACCGCATAAGGAACGCCTCGGTGTTCACGTTATCGAGATTGAGAAACAGGACAGCAAGTTAGGGAAACTCATCTGAATACTGCCCATTTCATATTCCCTTCACACACCCCTGCTACACTGACATCAAACTAAGAAGGGAGATCTATGTCATTTGTGCAACGTGCCTGGCTGTATATCACCAGGAAAAAACTCAAAACGCTGATTTTGCTGGCGATTTTGCTGTGTATGTCGACGATTATGCTGAGTGGATTTGCCATCAAGCATTCGACCGATGCGGCGGCGCAGTCGCTGGACAAAACGCTCAAGGCCGGCTTCACGCTGGGCAATAATCCGCGTACCAATCCGGGAACAGCTCGCGGTTCGGGAACGGTGTCGAACAAAGACATCGACGCGGTGAAGAATCTGGAGGGCGTGACGGATTATGTCAAGCGCCAGAACGCCACGGTCGATTTTATCAATACCAAACTTGTGCCGTTACCGAGCGGCGGCAGCGGTTATGATGCCGAGAAAGATAAACAATTTGGCAACGCCGCGACCATCATCGGCGTCAACAAATCCGAATTTGAAACCAAGTTCCGGGCTGGCGCACTCAAGCTCATCGCTGGCCGGCACATCACCGAGAACGATTCGCACAAGATTTTGGTGCACGAAGATTTTGCCAAGGCCAACAATCTGAAGCTGGGCAGCAAAATTAAACTGAAGGCCAATCAATACGACACCGACAACGAGTATCCATCCAAGGACGAGGTTGAAGTGGAAATCGTCGGTATATTTAACGGCAAGAACCCAAAGCAGGCGACGTACCAGGTGGAGCTGTTTGAGAATGTGTTCTTGACTGACATCGCGACGACCCGCCAGTTGAATGCCTATACCGAGCAAAATGAGATTTACCAAGATGCCACGTTCTTCACTAAAGGCACCAAGCAGCTGGATGAGGTGATGGCACGGGCAAATAAATTGCCGGTCAATTGGCAAAAGTATCAATTGAATAAGAATAGCCAGGAACTGGCTGGCGTAACTGGCGCAGTGAACGGTGTGTACGGTCTGATCGACGGTATGTTGTGGGCGACGGCGCTGGTTAGTGTGGCGGTGATCGGCATGGTGCTGTACTTGTGGATGAACGAACGCAAGCGCGAAGCGGGCGTACTCTTGGCGACGGGTGTGCCGCAGTCAAAGATTGTGCTGCAATACATCGCTGAGCTGGTGATGATCGCGGTGCTGAGCTTCGGTGCGTCGTATGCTACCGCGGGGCTGATTGCTCAGCAACTGGGTGATCACGTGGTGTCGCAGGCGGCGCAGAATGCCACGCGTCAAGCTGGCAGTTCGCTTGGCGGTGCGTCGCTTGGTGCTGACGCTGACTCGGTGACGTCATCGCGCACGCTGGATAAGGTGACGGTTGGTGTGCAACCAACGGATCTGCTGGCAGTGTGGGGCGTTGGACTGGCGGTGATTATCATCGCGGTGCTGCTGGCTTCGCGGCCGATTACCCAGTCAACACCAAAAGAATTACTAACCGAAGTGGACTAGGGGCGAATGATGACGATTATCAAACGAGCCTGGACGGCTGTGGCGCGGCGGCGTCGTCGCAGCCTGACCATCGCCCTGATCATGACGCTGATTTTCACGCTGCTCATCGGCACGCTGACGGTACAGCAGACGATGGCGCAGCTGAAGCAATCGGTCGAGCGTAATATCCGCGCCGGTTTTAGTATCGCCAGCAAGCAGCCGTCGGGCGAGGTGCCGATGGATATCGCGCAGTGGGTGCAGCACCTGGACAAGGTCAAAGCGCACAATTTCCAGGCAGAGACCACTGCGGGACTGCCGGGCAAACAATTGATCGACACAGCAGGCAGCGGCGTGCAGCTGGACTCTAACGTGACTGGCGAGGCGAAGGTGACGGGCGCGACACAGAGCGATTTGCTGAGCGAGTTCACTGGTAAATTTTACCAACTAGAGCAGGGCAAGCATCTGGGGGCGCACGATCAAAACGCGGCCCTGATTCACAAAACGTTCGCCGAGAAAAACGATATCAAGCCAGGCGACAAGCTGGACATCACCAAAGACGGCCGGCGGGTGACGGTAACCATTGCTGGTATCTTCAGTGGCACAGGTGAAAAGCCAGCGGTCTTGCAGTCCGACATGGCGGAGAATCATCTCATCACCAACTTGGCTGCAGCGCAGCAGCTGACAGGTAGCCAGCAGTTGACGCGGGCGACGTATTTCGCCGAACATCCGCATCAGCTGAAGTCGCTAACAGACCGCACCAAAAGCCTACCAAATGTCGATTGGAAAACATTTAGCCTGACTGACAACGGGGCCGTGTTCGCTGGCGTCCTCCAAAACATCGCTGGCATTCAAAACATGTTGACGATTGCCACCATCGGCGCAGCCGCCGCGGGGCTGGCGGTGCTGTCACTGGTGCTGGTGTTCTGGGTGCGCGGCCGCTTGCATGAAATTGGCGTCTTGCTGTCCATCGGCACGCCCAGGCGGCAGATCATCGGGCAGTTTGTGGCGGAACTCGCCATCATCGCTCTCGTGAGTTCGGTGTTCGCGCTCGCCATTGGCTCGGTCGCCTCATCGCAAATTTCTACTGCTCTCACGGCGCAAACCGACCAGAGCCAGCGCGTCGAAACAACCGTGGTACAAACTGCGCCAGTAGCGACCTACCTACAGGCTCTCGCCTTCGGCTACGTAGTCGTTCTGCTATCCGCCATCGCTGCCACCGCGCCAATCATGCGCCAATCACCAAAGCAAATTTTAGCAACATTAAGTTAGGAGTTATCATGTCATTACTTACGCTACGCGATATCATCTTTTCATACCCAGGCGGCACCAGCAACGTGCTGAATGGGATCAATTATCACTTTGAAAAAGGCACATTCTACGCCATCGTCGGTAGTTCTGGCGCTGGTAAATCGACCCTGCTGGGGCTACTAGCCGGGCTAGACACACCGACTAGTGGGCAGATTTTGTTTGATGATGAAGACATTGCCGAGCAGGGCTACTCGCATCATCGTAAACACAATATCTCGCTGGTATTTCAGAATTATAATCTGATCGATTACCTGACGCCGCTAGAAAACTTGAAGCTGGTTAATCCCAAAGCTACCAACGAAACGTTGCACACCATGGGCCTAGACGACGATCACATTCACCGCAACGTCATGAAACTTTCCGGTGGTCAGCAACAACGCGTGGCGATTGGGCGAGCGCTCGTCTCGCACGCACCGATCATCTTAG
The DNA here is from genome assembly GCA_938045445.1 of uncultured Candidatus Saccharibacteria bacterium. Lineage (GTDB taxonomy): Bacteria > Patescibacteriota > Saccharimonadia > Saccharimonadales > Saccharimonadaceae > Saccharimonas. Next base: position 44,388 of record CALIMM010000011.1, on the reverse strand, counting down.
CGGATGAGCCAACTGGCAACCTGGACGAAACCACCGCCGCTGACATCATCGACATCCTGCGCCGCGCCGCCCACGAAAACGACAAATGTGTCATCGTCGTCACCCACAGCAAGCAGCTGGCTAAAGAGGCGGATGTGGTGCTGACACTCAAAAACAAATTACTCCAAAAAAGCAAGGAAGATAAAAAATCAGCCCGTAAGAAAGCTTAATCGTGATAAGTTCTATGATGTATTGGTTGTAGTATGCTGCATGTTAGCGGAATGGGGCGAGGCCAAAGCATCCTTAGCTCACGATTGCTTCTTCATATACCTCGCGGTCTCCTCCCAGAGCGGGTTATCCTTGTACGGCACGCCATCGTGCGCCCAGTACCACCAAAAGTACCCACCAACGTAGTGTGGGGTATACTGCGGCATGGCATAATAATGCCGAAATAGCTGTAGTTTATGCGTCATCGGGGCATGCTCGCTGGGTGTGCCGCACTCGCCAATGCCAAGCTTGGCCTCTGGGAAGAGCGTCTCAAGCTCAGCAAAGACCTGCTGCCAGTTAGGCTGGTAGCCATCGTTGTCATCGTCGTAGTAGCTGACGAGGACATAATCGACGCCCTGCCTTAGATCATCTGGTAGGTATGTTTGTAGCCACTCTTTCATGCTCAGCGTGCTTCCGTTTGGCGGGAAGTAGTAGGGCACAAGCGCTGCCGCGGCATGCTTATCCTTAATATATCGGTAAGCACTGGTCACCTTCGCGGCAGTAAGATGCGGGTCTTCTTGGATCCATTCTTGGCCATTTATTTCATTGCCAACCTCCCATATCGCTACATAGTGAGATAAATACTGGTAAGACTCAGCAAAGCGCTGCTGGTAGCGCTCAGTGCTGTAGCTGTGCATGCTTGAGGAATCAACGGGCTGGGCCATGATATCGGCCACGCGATGAATTGCCTTGAATAGCCCACGGTAACTCTGCGGTGATCTATCCTTAGACATAACGATCCGCACCGTTGGCCGAGCAGGCAAACGCTGAAGAGCCTCCACGATATCAGCAAGCCGTCTCGTACTCTCCCAGCTGTCGTCGATTGTCAGGCCATAGAGCATATGTGATGATGCATGATGAGAAGGTGAATGGTTTGTGCTGCCTTGCGGGGTAGAGCGTGACGCTGGTGTTAGCATGCGCAGCAGCACATACATTAGCAAACAAAGTAATATAGCAAAACCAGCAATATGAACGTACTTTGGCATATAATAAGCTCCTCACAAGGTAGTATATCAAGGCATAGTTTTATATCCAAAAAGGCGAATTTCGAAATTCGCCTGTTTTACCCTGTTTTTTCCCTGTTAGCGTGGGTTCTTTTTTCTCTTCTTTTTATATATTTATATATAATAGGAGAGAAATCGATATGTATGGATATATGGATATATAAAGAAAGATAGAGAATAGAGATAAAGAGAGATGCGTTAGAAAGATAGAAGAAGTATGAAGTAATGGCTCAAGAACGTCCGGTTCTTCACGCGCTGCACCGCAAGACATTGCCGTGCAAACTAGTGCGAGTTGTGCCAAGTGTGTATGACGCCCTGCAGGCAGCGCATCTCCGATAAATGAGTCAGGGAAAATACGTACAGAATAAGAACGTATACCATGTTTATGTCATATCAGTAATAAAGTGGTATAATCATACGCATGAAGAAGAATCGTATATATAACCATATTCCTGATTTTTGCCTCTTTGGCTTTGGTTTTATTGCCTTTGCGGTGGCATGGGTGTGGCCAGGGACAGTAGTAATTGCCAGCGAGTGGTGGTTGGTAGGTATTGCCTGTATTGTTGTGGCCGTGCTGACAATATATGCAACAATGCGTGCGCTGCGCCGAGCTGCAACCTCAACCAACCCGCTTGATGAGCCAAGCGAGCTGCTCACCACGGGGCCGTTTAATTTCTCGCGCAATCCACTTTATCTTGCATATACCATAGCAGTGCTTGGCTGTGCTTTGGCGAGCGGCTCATGGCTGGCGCTGCTGTGCCCAGTGGTGTGCTTTGGCGTGCTAAACTGGCTGATTATTCCGATCGAAGAGCACACCCTCCATCACGTCTTTGACGAGCGTTACGAGTGGTACTGCCGACGGGTGCGGCGCTGGCTTGTAGTGCCTATGGTGTGCGAGCACATGAAACCTATGCGCTTTATAACAATACGGCGAGCGGCTCGGCCGTATATTTTTGCGGCGATATCTGGCATTGTTGTGGCAGGAACGGCTTTTGCCCCACATTGGCTTCTGCAGCTACCAGTATTTTTTGCATTGGCATTGCTATTTATAGCAGTGCGACGACTGTCGGGCGTCCATCTTTATGGCGTTGGTGCTTGTTTCTTGCTGGCATGGCTCTTACCAACGACCTATTGGTATTACTACATTATGTCGCCCGGCGTGGCATTTGGTGCAAGTGTTGGATGGGCGCTTTTGCAGGCTAATCTGTTTTGGATTATAGCTCTGCGTCGGTATATTCGGACATACGGTGCTGTAGTGCTCTTTGTTATTGCATGGTGCACATTGACGTATATACGAACTCATGCACCAGTGGTAGAGGATTGGTGGATTCCTCATCTTGGCTATAGCGTGTGGCGTAATGATAGTATCACTATGTGGAGTGCCTATGGCGGCGAAGCAGTGCTCGAAGCGATTGTATTACTCTGTGGCGTGAGTATAGCGTGGCTAATAGTGCATGTTCGTATGAGCGTATGGATACGTATGAGCTGCGGGCTTGTTGTACTTGTGGCGATAGCAAATAGTATTGCTGTGCATATGCCAGCCAAGCCACTCCCTCCAGTGATTGCACTCCAAAAGATGACACGTGGCGGCGTTGATATACCTGCTACTAAGGCTGATGTGGATGACCTCATACATCTGACAAAGCGCGCAATTGCACAGTACCAATATCCTCATGCGACAATCGTCTGGCCAGAAAATTCTATCCCACCTGCGCTGCACACAACAATTGCAGCCTTTGCACAAAGAGAATCGATCAACATCGTCTACCACACAACAGAAAAAGACGATACAAGAATATACAAAAAAGTCGCACTGGTAGATCAGTCTGGTCGCAGTATACTAACAAATTACAAAGCGCATCTTGCGCCAGATGAATCAATTGGTACAGCGCGTTATTCACGCGTAATTGCTACGCATAATGCTACGAAAGTTACGGCATATGTTTGCTATGACATACACTACCCAGATATTGTTGAGCGGCTCAAGGGGAGTGACGTTGCCTATATTCCAGTGAGTGATCCTGAGTATGGCTATCTGCAAAAGCAATTTCACGCAGCAGACAGTGTTATTCGTGCCAGGCAGGCGCAAACAGCCGTTGTTTTGGCGGGTACAGATGGGCCAACCATGATTATTAATAGCAACGGTATCATCGTTGATCGCTTGATAGGGAATACTACTGGATTCGTTGGATATAGCAAATAAGAGCAGGTGCTTTGCGCGGCGTACAATAGCTTGAAGTGAGCCACGTATTTTCTTACTAGGTAAACAGGGATAAGGCGTGCCGTGTTGGCGGTAAGGTGCTCATAATAATCTATAGTGTGATGAGAGATACGTATGCCATCTCCAACAACCTACTGCTATACTAGATACCATGAATGTTATTGCACTTGCATTTGGCCTTGGTGTGGCTGGGTTTGATGTGTTTGGCGTGGTGCTGGTTGTACTGCTGGTGGCGAGTAAGATACCTAAGCAAAGGATCGCTGCATTTGCGCTCATCGTCCTAGTGGGAACGGTTACCGCTGGCGTAGCAGCATCGCTCCTACTTGGCGGTAGTGCTGAGCTATTTGCCCAGGCACTCCATCGTATACCAGCTTGTGTATGGGTAGGCGCAGAAGGTGCGGCAAGTGTGGGGTTGCTTGGCTGGGCGGCAGCTCGCTTGCACAGGCATATAAAGCCGGATAAGGAACCACAGGAGCCACAGGATAGCCGAGTTTTGCAATGGCTTGGGCGTAGTATTGTGCTTGGCGGCATTATTTATGCAGCTGGCGCCTTTACTGATCCATCATTCCTCGCAGTGATTACTATAGCGAGTCGCGAGCAGTCACTGCTTGTCGTTATCATCGCGCACGTGGTGTGGTTGCTTGTCAGTCAGGGGCTATTTTTTGGCCTTGTCATCGCGATTATGTGCGATAGGCACCAGCCTCTCATAGCCTGGTTTGAGCGGATGCGAGCCCAGTACAGTACGCTGATTCGCTCGAGTATTACAGTGGTCATCGTGCTGTGCGGGCTTATCTTGCTTGCAGATATGGCAACCTTCTTGCTGAGCGGCCACTGGCTGCTGCCTGAGTAGTGGATGGTAACTACCGCCCAGCAGCATGACGCTCGCCGTGTATCTTTGTATAATAGCACTATGCACACGCTCCACCGCACCACAGCACAACCAATGCGCTACGCGCTGCTGCTCCGCGGTATTAATGTTGGTGGTAAGCATAAGGTGAGTATGGATCGCCTGAAGGCGGATCTGGCGGAGCTGGGCTTTCGCAATATCGTCTCGTATATCAATAGCGGCAATTTGTTTTTTGATAGCAGCGAGCCGGAGGAGGCGATCCAGCGCACCTTAGCGCGCTATTTTGACGCGACCTATGACTTCCCAGTACCGTTTATTATTATCAGTGCTGCCACACTCCAACGCGAGGTGGCTCAACTACCGAGCTGGTGGCAGGATGATACGGCCTACCGACGGGATGCGCTATTCTACTTACCAGAGGCGGATAAGACGGCGATTGAGGCAGAGGCAGCCACCTGGGCAAATAGCCGTGAGCAGCTCTATTTTGGGTGCACTGCGTTCTTCTATTGCAACCACGATCAAGCTGATTATCTCACATCAAACTACCATAAAAAGCTCCTCAAAGCCCGCTTTTACAAACAACTAACAATCCGTAACGGCAAAACCTTCCAGAAAATAATTGAGCTAACGGTGGGGGACTGATGAATATCTACGCCTATCAACGCCCGCTTGGGCCTATTGCCGACGACGAGGCTTTGCGCCAGCAATGTATCGCGGTGTATGATGCCAAGACACACCAGCAAGTCGTGCGCTTTTGCTGTGCGTATGGTCATCGACTACACAAGCTCATTGGCTATGACTTCCCGTATAGCAGCGATATTGCTGACGCGTATGCTGGTATGGAGCAGTGGCTTGCTGGCGAGGCGAACTACCATACAGCGCGCAACGCGAGCTTTCGGATTGGCCGCCAGGCACGCTCTGCAACTGACCGAGTAGTGGAGCGTTTTTTGCGCACCATGGCACAGCTCACGGCGAGCCCGCATGTGAAATATCACGGGCTGTGGGCAAGCGACTTTGCCATCACTCTGATCAACATTATGCACCCAAACGACGAAACAGCAGTGCGTGATGAACGCATGGCGCAGATACAGCTTTTGAAAAGCATCGACTAAATTTTAAATGTAGTTGCGTGTATAAGAGGTATGTTTAATACGGTAGTATAACCTGCGGCTGGTGAGCAATTGAGTCAGCTACACAACTTCGCTATACTAAAAGATATGACAAACGCGCAATTACAGCCACTCCTATACAAACAAATTTGTGCCGACCCAATGAATGCTGATTTTGCAGCACGGGGTTGGTCGCCAGTTTATAGTGCCTCAGCCAGCTCGCGCATCATCATTGTTGGCCAGGCGCCGGGTCGCATTGCTCAGGAGACAGGAGTGCCGTGGAATGATGCCAGCGGCCGCCTCTTGCGGCAGTGGCTTGGCGTGAGCGATGAGCAGTTTTATAACCCCGACCTCTTTGCGCTCATCCCAATGGATTTTTACTACCCTGGCAAGGGTGCACACGGCGACTTGCCGCCACGCAAGGAGTTTGCTGAAAAATGGCACCCAAAGCTCCGTGCCCAGATGCCAGCGGTGCGCCTAACGATTCTGGTCGGTGCCTATGCGCAAAAGTACTATCTTGCCCGCCAGGCAGAGAGAAACTTAACAGAAACGGTGGCGCATTTTGCGCACTATTTGCCAGAGTATTTTCCACTGGTGCACCCGTCGCCGCTGACTGCTCGCTGGCGAGCGCATAACCCATGGTTTGAGGCGGAGGTTGTGCCGGTGCTGCAGCAGAAGGTTTACCAAGCTTTAGAATAATGATAAGAGCGTGTGAGCACTACCAAGGAATGGCTCGGCTGTATTTCGTACCTACATAGAACGTACCATGAATACTATTCGAACAAGATAAAAACTAATACACCAGAGTGTACAATAGTATGCAAAACACTTCTCGTGTGCACAAAAGTATGGTATAACCAAGTGTATGAGACGATCCCCAGAAACAACCCTAGACAATTCATATTTCACATTAGTTGCAGCAGATTTTCACAATCGGATGGAAGATGTGGGAGATGCTCCCTATACTGTGGTTGGTGGGCTCGGTTTACACGCAGTCACTCATGCTGAGGAGATCGATTGGGATGATCGTGTGGTGCGGATTGGTAATATCTATCTGCCGCGGCGGCGTGAGAGCAATGGCACGGTGCGAGATCTCGACACATTAGTGCATACGACAGATACAGTAGCAGCATATCGAGATGAGATGGAAGATGTGCTAGGTGGATTACTTGTCCCTTCGGCATTTGGCCTCAAGCCATATGGCACTCCGCTGATGAATACACTCAAAGGTTTGAGCCACTTCACTGGTGATCGCTACCTCAAAGAGGGTAACGGGGGTGAAAAGGAACTTTACTGGCGTCTTGCTGGCAGCGAAACGAAGATTCCACTTGAAAGCCTTGACCCTTGGCGTATTGAGCAAGACGGTGAAACAGTTTGTAATATCCTTGGCCTCGTTGCTCAGCTTGGTGCGTATATGAATCGATCGATTACTGGTGTGCGCAAAAAGGATGAAAGGAAACTAACAGGGCTCGAGAACGTTGTCATGCCGAACGGCAAGATCAGCGACATCCCAAAGGAATATCGCGAGCAATTTTTTGCCTTTGCTGAGCAAGCAGAGAAGGTCAAACAGGCGCGACAGAAACTTGGCTTGACTGCGCTCAAAGCACATCTTTTGGCAGATCTCGAAACGAGAGACTGGGCTGTTAAGCTTGCTCAGGGTGAGCACGATAGTTTGTTGCGGCTGTTTACCGGCAAGCAGTAGCTTCGCGCTATAATAGAGAGTATGAACGCCGCCCTCTACGCCAAGCTCAAAACATTACCTCGCAGCCCGGGGGTGTACTTTCATAAATCGGCCAGCGGGGAGGTGATTTATGTCGGCAAGGCGGCAGTGCTGCGCAACCGGGTGCGGCAGTATTTTCAGGATTCGCGCGGGCGGGATAATAAGACTATGGCGCTGGTGGCGGAGATCCACGATACGGATTGGATTGAGACCGAAAGCGAGGTGGACGCCCTCTTTCTGGAAAGTGAGATGATCAAGCGCTACATGCCACGCTACAATGTGCTGCTGCGCGATGATAAATCACAAACCTTCGTGCGGATCAACATGAAGAGCCAGTGGCCAGTAGTGAGCTTGACGCGCAACCCAGCGGATGATGGCGCCGACTACTACGGCCCCTTCTACAACAGCTTTGCGCTTAAAAAAGCCCTGCGCCACCTGCGGCCAATCTTCCCGTATCTAACGCGTGAGCGCCGGCCTGGGCAATCAAAGCTGGACGAAGATTTAGGCCTGAGCCCCAGAATCAGCGACGGCCCGCAGGCCTATAAAGCCAACCTGCGCACGCTGATAAGCTACATCAAAGGCAACCGCAAAGCCATCGCTGCCGAGCTTGAGCGCGATATGAAAACGGCCGCGGGGCTGCACGAATTTGAGCGGGCCGCCCAGCTGCGCAACAAGCTGCGCGCCATGCAGGAGCTGCAGCGCCGGGTGATGTTTGGCGATAAGGAATTTGTGGCTATTAGTAAGGATCGGGCCTTGGCGGATTTGACCACGCTGCTGGGGCTAGCCGGCGAACCAACCCGCATCGAAGGCTACGATATCAGCCACATGAGCGGCCGCCAGGTGGTGGCGAGCATGGTGGTGTTTCGTAATGGGGTGAGTGACCGGGCCGAGTACCGTAAGTTTAAAGTCAGCGAAAAAAACGACGACATTGGCAATATGCATGACGTCATCTTTCGCCGCTTGAGTGAGCGCCATATCAAGGGCTGGGGCACACCGAGCCTGCTGCTGATTGACGGTGGCAAAGGCCAGCTGGCGGCAGCGATTGCGGCCCGTGATGCGCGTGGGGTACATGTGCCGATCATTAGCATTGCCAAGCGCGAGGAAGAGATCCTGGTACACAAAACTAGCTCGCAGGTGGGGTTGGCGTATATCCAGCGCCTGCAGGCCGAGCGCCCGAATGGTATTACCGTCTACGAGGATGGCGATGTCTATGTGGTCAACCTCCACCCGGGGCAGCGCAACGCCGGCGCGCACTCTAAGAACTTGCGCGGGAGTGCCGCAGGCTATGAGCCAGAGGCGGCCCAGGCTGCTTCTGCCGTGCAGGAGCAGCCAGCCAGCAGCACTAGCCAGGTAGCTACCGCGCCGCTTGCAGCCAGTGACATTACTAAGCTCTTTCAGCGGATCCGCGATGAGTCACATCGCTTTGCCGTGAGCTACCACACTACGCTCCAGCGCAAAGCTGGCGTAAAAAGCGCGCTCGATGGCATCCCTGGTGTTGGCCCCAAAACCAAGCAGAAGCTCCTGCGGCAGTTTGGTAGCGTGCGTGGTATTATGCGTGCCAGCCAGGCAGAGCTAGTGGCAGTGGTGGGGGAGGCACGCGCAGCGCAGATTCGGCAGGGGCTGCAGTAGATGAGACACACTCAACCAACGACACAGTCAGTGATTCTACATTCCTCTTACGTGTAGCCACACGCCAATCCAGAACTTATGTACCAGTACCAGAAGGGGGAAACTCTCTAGATGGTTACTCACGTCGTGTCGTAGCGATGCGTGCTAACTCACTTTGCTTAAGCGGCACACTGTGTTCGAGAAGAAACTGAGTCATAGCAATGTAACGTGCAACCTCTTTCTGAGATTCAACAAGACGAGCCTCTTGTACTGTCGATGAATGCTCGTCATAGAGCAAAGCAACCACTTTTTCCCCGTCGAATACAAGGTAGTCAGAAATGCCAGTCTTAGAGATAACGTCTGAAATTTCAGACCACGGTACGACAAAAATCTGTTCACCCATCTCCTCGTCGGCAACGTACGCATGGTATTCAAAGCGGAGAAGGTAACGAGAGATTGGATACTTGACAACGCGGATACGTGTCATACTGACATTGTATTGCTTGGAATGTTCATATACCCATTGGGACTTCACATCCTTTGTAACGCGTCGTTTGGCATCGTCATAGTCACCCTGTATGAATGATTCATAGGCTTTTGACCCTGTCTCATCATATTCTTGGAGAAACTCAACTTTAACCCAGTGCGAGCGGAGTTGGCGAAATAATTCACCAAACTCCGCGAACCCACCGTCGTCGATTGTCATACTTTTGTAGTTTTGCGGAGGGTATTTGAGATTGCTAAGATGCTGCATGGTTAATCATAAACACCGTCATTATACTGCACGACGCACAACCCGAATAGCCTTTGCCGGGTCTTTATACGCGCGAATTGTCGATACCGCCGGCAGTGCGGCGTGTTCTCCCTCGGTCTGGGCGAGGATGGTGGCTGGCTCACAGAAGGTGAGCGTGATTTCAGTGATTCTTTCGGCTGGTGTGTGGCCCGTTATGGCGCTGCAGGCAAAGGGAATATTTTTCCAGACAGACGAGAAGTCGGCTTGATGGTAGCCAAAAAAGTCGGTCTGCGGGTAGTCGATTGACGAGCGAATCATACGCCCCATGCATTGGCTGTTGATCATCATCACATCGGTTAGATTAGTCTGTTCTATAGTAGAAAGGTTGGTTGTGAAGGGCGGCAAGAAGGTGCTATGCGCGCGCAGGTAGGTGGTGGCAACTTGCCCCATGCTGCGCACAAGCTTGGTGTGGGGTGGTGTGCGGCGCATGCGTTCGCGCGATGCCGTGCTGGCGAAGCCGCTGGCAATCAGAGCAGTCAGGCCGAGTGTCATATAGCCAGGGGCGTATCGCCATGGCTCGCCATTTACCTCAATAGAGAGCGGCTGATGAATAATAGTGTGGCGATTGGCCTGCAACAGTGGTAAAGGATCGCGCTGGCCTCTCGCTAGATCGTTGCAATTGCCATAGCCAATAAAGCTATACACTGCGCCATCAAGCTCTGCCCTTAGCCCTGCGTTGACCACCTGCGTGCTCGTACCATCACCTGCCGCACTGATAATATGAGCGTCATTCGGCAGGCGACCAGCAAGGTAGTCAATGTTCTCCGCTGCCTGCGAATAGCGCGTCGTTATGGTGTCGTAGGGAATGCCCGCTGTATCAAGCCGGTCAAACACACCAGCCTGCACCTCGCGATGGCGGGTGCTATAAGGGTTCTGAACGATAACAAGCTTACGATCATATGTCATAGAAACAAAAACACACTCCTATACTGAGTGTGATCCTCCTTGTGGTGCGGGTAGAGGGAGTCGAACCCTCGTCTCATGCTTGGGAAGCATACATAATAGCCGTTATACGATACCCGCGCTGGCTGTATTATAGCACCTTGCAGAGCAAAAAGCTAACTATTTATTGCGAGGTGCAAAGTCTCTATCTCTCTTTCGCTCGCCCTGTCTTGTTACACCTTCTCATCTATACAAAAGATGGGGCGCATAGTATAGCATAGTATGTGCGAATGTATTTTTCGTTGCCTGGTGATAATACGGTGAGGAGGGGAAGCCAAGACAACGATAACATCAGAAGAATTGAGACTTTGAAGCTCTTGCCTGAGGAGTGGTTTTTTAGTACAATAAGGAGCAGCGACAGACGTTGCCTGTGGCTCTTTAGCTCAGTTGGTAGAGCAGAGGCCTGAAGAGCCTTGTGTCACTAGTTCGAGTCTAGTAGGAGCCACCAGTAAAGCACTCTCTTTTATAGCAAGAGGGTGTTTTACTTTTTGGTATGACCAATCTCTCGCTTCTGGGCCGTCAGAACAACTCCAGCTCACATAGCGCTTGCAAGAGAAGGCTCTGCCTCACTTACCCACAAGCGAGACGCCCGTGTATAGTAAATGGTATGAAATCACTCCATCAGCCCACACCTCTCTCCTGGCGGCGCCTCGCTCTGTTTGCGCTGTGGGTTGTGCTTGCGATTGTACTGTGCAGTGCTATTGTGTATGGTGCTTTGTTTTTTATACCACGCCGCGTGCAGTCCCATCCAGTCCAGCAGCTTAGGCAAAAAGAGGAGTTCCCGGCAATAGATACGAAGAAGCTGTCGCCCGCCCGAGCGAAGATCATCACGATTACTCACCAGCAATTTGACGCTCCGCAGCCGGGCACGTTCTATAGCCAGGGCGAGCGGCAAGATTGGTGTGCAAACTTCGTTAGTTGGGTACACCAGCAGGCAGGTGTGCCATTTGTCAACCCGCACAATGGTGGCTGGCGCATCCCTGGCGTGCGCAGCCTCGAGGCATACTATCGCGCCGCTGGTCGTTGGCACTCAGCTGATAGTGGCTATACGCCCCAGCCAGGCGATGCCATCCTCTACGACACAACCAGCTCGCGTGGTGAGCACGTTAACATCCTTTTGCGCTACCAAGATGGCAAGATCACCACCGTTGGCGGCAACGAAGGCAACGCAATCCACGTCAGCACGATTGATCGAGCGGCCGTTGGCAAAATTCGTGGCTTTGGTGCGGCAGAGTAGAATACATATCTTTTCTGCGTTATTCAATGGATGGTGAGGGGTTGGAGTATAATTTATTTTCTGCTTCTTCAAAAGCAAGAGGTGAGTACACAATAGCCGCACGTACATATCCTAGAATAGTGACGGGACGAAGTGCGCAAGAGCGAATAGTATGATTTGTACAAGAAAGGGCTTGAAATTTTGCGTACTATTCCATATAATACAACTCAGCAACATGCGGGTTTAGCTCAGTTGTTAGAGCGCTTCCTTGCCATGGAAGAGGCCAGGAGTTAGAGTCTCCTAACCCGCACCATACAAAATGCGAACAAATACACCTTTACCAGGTGCTTTTTTATTGCAAAAATGCAACTAGGTGAATAGCCTGAATTGACATGGCTAGATAGCTTACTGTGTATTATCTACCAGTTAGTAGCAAACACCCTTTAAAATTGGTTCTATTAATAATGTACAATAAGGGCATACGTATTAAATCTACGACATGCAACGAAAGCAACAACGCTCATGGAATACAGATATAAAATTGCCTACAATGTATGCTTGCTTGCAGCGCTGCTATTAATCTATAATTCCATCAATACTGCATTTGGTGATGGTATTTCTGGTAAGACACCAGACGTTGCGGTTCATATCGTCATATTCTTTGTAGTAATGGCACTTATACTGGCGGCTATATATTGCCGTTATAAAGATACGAGCTTGAAGAAGTGATGCATAGCGTTGGAAAGGGTGGTAACGACTTGACTACAGAAACTGTGCATGATCTCACTTTACTTATCCTGCACCATAAGCACCATGGTTGCTATATAAGCCCTCACTCTAAGAAATAGCTTCTGTAGCTGTCTCAGCTGAAGAAAGTTGCCTGCCTTCTATCAAGGTGCGTGCTAACTTGACTCTATGTCATATTGCCCCGTATAATTACATTCATATAATATTCAATTGTCACAGATCTTCGAAAGTGCAACAATGATTCTACCAGAAGAGGACATAATCTTAGCTGAGACAACTGTAGCCAGAAAGCAAGACTATGAAATTTCGGTTTCGTCTATTTCTTCCGACGGTGCTATCGTATGGTTTACATCGAACGGATATACAAACGCCGCTAGTATGTCAATTGGTCAAACTAAAGTATTTGGCCGATATTTATTAACTCTGATGGCAACCAAAATCAACGAAAGCAATTCTAGTAGCGATAACCCAAAACCTGGGGATAGTGCGGCGACCGCAACCATACATATTTCGGTATGAATAGACGTTATCATATTTGAAATCGTTAGAAGCATATACACCGGACCTCCATTCCACAGATTCACGGGGATGGTCAACCTCGTGATGTTTTATCTAAATTTCATGCAAACATAAATACTTGTTTTGTCAACAATTTAACGCGCACATAGTTATTACCGGAAGCTTGCGAGAAAGATTTTCAGTAGTATAGGTAGTATACCATAGGCAATTGAAATATCAGGATGCTCACCACCGCGCCCGAGCAATCACCTCCTGATACCGCTCCACATAATTTTGCGCCATAATAGTGGCGGAGAATTTTTGCTCAATGCTGGCACGGCAGGCGGCTGGGTCGATCTCGTCTACCCGGTTGGCGTAGGCAAAGAACTCGTCTTGGTTGCTCGCAAGGAAGCCATTGACGCCGTGGGTGATAATCTCGGGCATGGCACCGCGCTTCATCGCCACAACTAGCGTGCCGCAAGCCAGCGCCTCGATGACTGCCATACCAAAGGGCTCATCCCACTCGATAGGGAAGAGCAGTGCCTTGGCATTAGCCACGAAGTCGAGCTTCTTCTTGCCACTGAGGTTACCTGCATAAGTGATGCGCCGATGCTTGAGGACGGCCGGGAGGATGTGGTCGCTATAGTAGCGGAATTCTTCGTTGCGTCGGTAGTTGGTGAGTGGGTTGGAGAGCTCGAGGAGCAGCTTGCGGTTGCTGCCGATCCCCGCCACGGTGCCCGCCATGCGGAGGCGCTTCTTGTATTGAGCAGCATAGGCTACAGCAGTAGCTTGGCCTTTGTCTTGAGTGAAGCGGGCGAGAGTGATGTAGTAATTTTGCTTGTGCGAGACGAAGGGGAAGGCGTTGCAGTCGATAGCGTTGTGCACAGCTGGTAGCAAATGGGGACGGATCTCACGTGGGGCTTTGCGCGCCATTGCCTCCGAGATACACGTCATGTAGAGGCGGCCAGGATTCATATACTTGAGCTGTGGGCGATTATCCATCTGCCCTGCCTCGATAGTTTGCGGCGTCGAAAATGGTGGCCCATGAAAGGTATGCAACACTGGTGGTAACCCCGGTATGCGACTCACTGGTGAGAAAAAGGCTGGCCCAATGTAGGGGTTGTGGTCGTGAATGATATCAAAATTGCCATCGGCTTCGATGGCGTGGAGAGCAAAATTGAGATGAGTCTGGAGAGCTTGGAGTGGTGCGTCGTAGTAGGGGTCGTCGATGGTATCGAAGAGCTCGCGCTTGTAGTACGAGTGGGTTGGTGTGCCGTTGCGCATCCGCCGTGCGCCATTGGCAAAGAGCTCTACCTCGACATCATCGCGCTGCTGCAGCGCACGCACCAAGCCTTCGACGACGAGCTCGATGCCGCCATAGCCTTTGATGGGGAGAGCCAGCCAGGGTGGGGCAACAACTGCCACTCGTAGTGGCCGTGGGGATACCGTGGGGCGATCACTTGACGAACATTGTGTATCATTTTGTAACATCATATGGCTAGTATAGCATAATCAACTGGAATGTGGAGTAGTAGGGTATAATACAGATATGGAGTCATTTCATATCTTTAAGCCGTGTGGCGATCATCTCGTGGCACACCTCTACGAGCATTTGGTGATGCAGACAATGCATCGGCAACTGTTTGAGGCGGGGTTGTTTCAGGCGATTGACTACCAGGCCTATGGAGTCGTTTATTTTGATGCCGGGGTGATGGGGATCGATGTGACGCTCTACACCATGCAGGCCGAGCGCTTTGTGGCGCAGCTGCGCCAGCCAGTGGCGGAGTATGATGATGCGATGATCGACTGTGCGCTCCGGCAAATCATTGCCGAGAAGGGCTATCCGCTCACGTACCATGACCGGCTCGCGCTCCACGAGGCATTACACCAGCTTGATACCGAGCCATGGTATGATGCTCAGGATATCGACGTATTGCAGTGCTTGGGCGAGACAGCGCCATGTGGCATCATTACTCAGCGTGAGGAGTGGGAAGCAGATGTGATGGAGTATACGATTGATATATCGATCGATCTCGAGCCAGGCGACCCGCGAGCGGCCGTCTTCATTGAGCTTACGCATGCGATCCAGGCCAATACCGCTGCGCTACTGCAGCGAACGTATGGGTATTATAACCACGGATATGATAGGGAGTGCACGGCTGGGCGCCATACCGAGCGGCAATATTTGCTTGTAACTGGCCGGGAGGATCATTCGGCCCAGGTCTACAACTTGTATGAGCTTATGATTCGGATGATTCGAGCCCAGGGTGGTTGGCAGCGCCTCTTAGAGCGCTTGCAGACGGTTGATTATCGAGAGCAGTCTGCGCCTTCCATTGTCAGTATGATCGATGACCTACGGATGGTCGTCGGGGCGCGTGGCTGGCGTCGAATTGCCACGGCGGAGACAGTGGATGACCTGCTTGATCGCCTGACAATAACAGTGGTCGCACGGTGATGAAATGAGGTGTAGTGAGCCTCTCCAGTATGCATCGTAATTATACACATTACCCTAGGCAAACCAGCCACCAGTATGGTACTATAAGCAGTAAGGAAGGTCTGATATAATTCGGGCCGTTATTTTATGTTATGACAGATCCACAGTATATTCGTAATATTGCAATTATTGCCCACGTCGATCACGGCAAAACAACGCTGCTTGATGGTTTGCTGAAGCAGAGCAATACATTCCGCAGCAACCAAGCCGAGATGGCCCAGACGCTCATCATGGATAGTGGCGAGCAGGAGCGTGAGCGTGGCATTACTATCACTGCCAAGCAGACGACGGTCTACTACCAGCCGACCGATGCTGAGTCAGCAGTTGACTACAAGATCAACATCATCGACACACCCGGCCACGCCGACTTTAGTGGCGAGGTGGAGCGCACGCTTAACATGGCTGATGGTGTACTCCTCGTAGTTGATGCACAGGAAGGCCCGATGCCACAGACAAAGTTTGTCCTGAGCAAAGCGCTTGAGCTAGGTCTGACGCCGGTGGTGATTATCAATAAGATTGATAAGCCTGCGCGGCGCATTGCCGAGGTGGAGGACGAGCTAGCTGACCTCTTCCTCGAGCTCGCCACCGACGAAGCGCAGCTCAAATATCCGGTGTATTATGCCGTGGCGCGCGAAGGCAAAGCCTGGGCAGTAATGCCAAGTGATGCCAGTGAGCCAGCCAGCTTGGCGCCAATCTTCCAAGCGATTATCTCGCATATCCCAGCGCCGCAGGTGGCAGATGGGCCTTTCCAGATGCTCGTGACGGCCCTCCAGTACGACACCTTCCTTGGCAAATATGCGATTGGCCGAATCCATCGTGGGGTGGCCCAGCGTGGCCAAGCGCTCACCCTCATCAAGACAGACGGCACAACTACCAATGCCAAGATTGATAAGCTCTTCATCAGCCGCGGCCTCGCCAAAGAAGAGGTGAGCGAGGCAGGCGCGGGTGACATTGTCTACATCGTTGGTGCAGCCGAAGCGCACATTGGCGAGACGCTCGCGAGCCGCGACCAACCAGAGGCACTACCTGTCATGGCAGTCGAGGCCCCTACTATTAGCATGTATCTTGGACCGAATACTAGCCCGATGAAGGGCCGCGAGGGTGAATTCACTACCAGCCGGCAGATTGGTGATCGCCTCAAGCGCGAACTCGAGACTAATGTGGCGCTGCGAGTGGCAGAGTCTGGTATTGGCTTTGTAGTATCGGGGCGAGGCGAGCTTCACCTCAGTGTATTGATCGAGACGATGCGCCGCGAAGGCTACGAATTTGAGGTTGGACGGCCAGAGGTTGTGACGATCACCAAGGATGGCAGCGAGCAAGAGCCAGTCGAGGAGCTGCTGGTTGAGATTGGCCCTGAGTTCGTCGGTGTTGTTAGCCAAGAGCTTGGCAAGCGTAAAGCCGAGCTCCGCAAGCAAGAGCAAACCGCCAGTGGTGCAACGCGGATGACGTATACCATTACCACTCGAGCATTGATTGGCCTGCGCAACCGCCTCCTGACAGATACGAAGGGGACGGTCATTATGTATAGCCTGCCGCATGGCTATCAGCCGGTTGGTGGTGCATTGCCGCGGACGCGCAACGGTGTTTTGATCGCCTTTGAGCCAGGCACGACCACGCCATATGCCTTACAAGCGGCCGAAGCGCGCGGTGAGCTCTTCGTTGGGGCGGGAACTGATGTCTATGCTGGGATGATCGTTGGCCTCAATAACCGCCCGGATGATCTCGAGATCAACGTGTGCAAAGCCAAACATCTCACCAATATGCGCAGCAAATCAAGCGACGGCACCGTCCAACTGACGCCACACACCCAGCTGAGCCTTGAGCAATCGATTGACTTTATCGAAGATGATGAGCTGCTTGAGGTCACGCCGCACGCCCTCCGCCTCCGCAAGAAATATCTCGACGCCAATGAGCGCAAACGCGCCGCCAAACATCAACCATAATATCATAGGGAGAAATTGCCTATCATGCACAACGTCCGCCGCGCTTTTGCTGCGAAAATCATTGCTCTTACCAAAGATACCAAAGAGAATGCCAAAGCCGCTGCCGTGCAGACGGTTGAGCTAGTGCGCCCGACGCCAAGCTCACCCGACGAGACGCTTAGCGAGCTCTTTGACGAGGTGCAAACGCAGCAGATTTACGGTGACGGCAAGGCGTTTGTCGATATGACGCCCACCAAGCCAGCCCGGACGATTATGGCACGGTATCGTCGGCAGCGTCGCCAGCCCGGCTTCGACCTCGCGACCTTCGTTGGGCAGCATTTTTCTACCACAGTATACCCGGCCTCGAGTTACCAACCAACCGACACCACTACTGCGCGCCAACATGTGAGTCAGCTCTGGCGGCAGCTCGAGCGCCGCAATCGCAAGAATCGGGGTTCGCTCCTTGCGCTGCCGTATCCATATATAACGCCGGGTGGGCGCTTTGATGAGTTGTTTTATTGGGATACGTATTTCATTATGCTTGGCCTAGCGGCAGATGGGCGCTGGCGCTCCATTGAGCATATGATGCGCAACTACACCTACATGCTGCGCAAGTTTGGGATGATCCCCACGGCCAATCGGACATACTTTTTGAGCCGGTCGCAGCCACCTCTGTTTGCGGCGATGGTACAGCTGCTGGCACGTCACCGAGGCAAGCGGGTCTATGCAGAGTTTTTGCCAAGCCTTCTTGCTGAGTATCGCTTTTGGATGAAAGGTCGTCGCCAGATTGCGAAAGCCAAGGCCGTTGAGTACCCAGCATATCTCCGCGTCGCTGTTATGCCTGATGGCACGCCACTCAATCGTTATTACGATAACCGCACCACACCACGCCCTGAGTCGCACCGCGAAGATGTCCATACGGCACATCACGCAGCCTCAGCGCATACGACGCGGACATTCCTTGATCTGCGGGCAGCAGCCGAGAGTGGGTGGGACTTTAGCAGCCGGTGGTTTGCCGACCCCTGTCAGATTCAGACTATCGAGACGACAAAGTATGTGCCGGTCGACCTTAATTGCTTCCTCTACCAGCTCGAAATGACGATCGCCGAGGCTTACCGACTGATCAAACAGCGTCGCTTGGCGCGGCGCTTTGAGGCAGCAGCCGAGCGCCGAGCTCGAGCAATTCGCCGCTACTGCTGGCAACCTACCACGCAATTCTTTGAGGATTATGCCATCACCACGGGCCAGACTACAGGGCGACTAACACTTGCCGCGGTGATGCCACTATATGTGGGAATTGCAACCGATGAGCAAGCTGCAGCGGTAGCGCAACGGCTCGAGAAAGACTTTTTGCAGCCAGGTGGACTTCTTTCAACGCTCATCACTAATGGCCAGCAGTGGGATGCCCCCAACGGCTGGGCACCACTGCAGTGGTTTGCTATTGTGGGGCTACGCAACTACGGCTACGATACATTGGCGGCAACCATCCGCGACCGCTGGCTCGCCACCAACGAAGCCGTCTTTGCCCAGAAGCGCAAAATGGTCGAGAAGTATGATGTTGTCACCGCCAGTGCGGGCGGCGGCGGGGAGTATCCTCTGCAAGATGGTTTTGGCTGGACGAATGGGGTGTACGCAGCACTCAAGGATGAGCAGCTCGGAGTAGCGCAGCAGTAGCTGATACCCTTGGGAAGATATATGACACAACAAATATTTAAAGTCAGTTTGTTGCTAGACTGCCCAGACTTTTTGCTTGGCAAAATGAGCCAGCGATAGCTGCCTTTTGCAGTAAACCAGACAGTGTGCATAAGAGAGGAAAATACTAGATGATTGCGATGTCGTGATTGATATTCAGCAGTTACTTCTCATTCTTAGCTAGTAGCTGCGACAAGAGGTGTAATGCAGGAGACTAATGCGTCGGGAGCGGATAAAGATTATCCTGTAGTTTTCTTATGTATTATCCTTTGACATCTGCTGGGCTACCTCATCTGGCAAAAATCCCTTCTCATGCTGGAAGTTTGCTTGCCACTGATAGCCTTTGCCATAGCCGAGCTCCTTCATGAGTTTGGTGGGAGCATTGCGCAGGTGGAGTGGCACTGGTGTATCGGCATAGCGCTTGGCAAGAGCCTCTGCCTCGTGCATAAGGTCGGTGATCTCGCGCGATTTGGCTGAGCGGGCAAGCGCTGTGGCACAGTGGTAGAGATTGTAGCGGGCCTCAGGCAAGCCAACCCGTTCCACCGCTTGGAAGGTCGCGACCGCTAGAGATAACGCACCATTACCTGCCAGCCCGATGTCCTCACTGGCAAATACCACCATGCGCCGAGCAATGAACTTCGGGTCTTCGCCAGCGTCGATCATTCGGCTTAGATAATAGAGGGTGGCGCGCACATCGCTGCCCCGCATCGACTTGATGAAGGCCGAGATCACATCATAGTGCATCTCGCCTTGCTTGTCGTAGCCAGGGAGCTTCTTTTGGGCGGCAGCTGTGACGGTATCGGGCGTCACTGTCTCAGCGAGACTCAGGGCAAGCTCAAGGTTACCGAGCGCCACTCGGGCATCGCCGCCCGATAGCTCAGCAAGATAATCGAGCGCCTCTGGCGTGACGTGCTCTGTCTTGCCCAAGGTAGTGATGGCGTGCTGGAGGATAGCGCGAATTTCGTCTTTGCTCAGTGGTTGCAAGACGAGTACGCGCATCCGGCTCAGTAGTGGGGTAATAACCTCGAAGCTTGGATTCTCAGTCGTCGCACCAATCAACGTAATCAGCCCCGACTCGACATGAGGCAAAAAGGCATCCTGCTGCGCCTTATTAAAGCGATGAATTTCATCAACAAAGAGAACAGTACGCAGGCCAAGATTCCAATTTTGCCGGGCATGCTGGATAACTCGCTCGACGTCCTTCTTGCCACTGGTAACGGCACTGAGCTCAATAAACTCGGCCTCCACCTCGCGAGCAATAATCCGCGCCAGCGTCGTCTTGCCCGTACCCGGTGGCCCCCAGAAGATGAGGCTTACGGGTTGCTTCTTGGCGACAATCTGGCGCAAAATCTCGGCATCGCCCAGCAAGTGTGTCTGGCCTATCACGGCATCGAGCGACTGTGGGCGCAGCCGCTCGGCTAGTGGTTGGCGTGATGACGATGACGAATCTGGCTCAGGCATAGTTCTATCTAGTATACCGGAAATGGGCTTGCGCGTCGAAGGGCTGTCGGTTTCGGTAATCGAACTATATCTGATCTGGCAATAGGATAGGTACTAAAGTAGCTTATTGTAATTTGTTTTTACACTCTACCAGACAAAAGCGGTGTGAGAAGGGGTTCTCATAATGCTGTAAGATGCCCAAGGCTGTTGCTGTCTCGCTATTTTGCCACAATGTGGTATGATAAAAGCAATAAGCTAGTCCAAAGGAGGAATATGGAATATATCATTATCGGCATCATCGTGGCGACGATTGTCTTCATGCTGAGCGGGATTCGGGTGGTGAATCAATACCAGCGCGGTGTGGTGCTAACGCTTGGGCGCTTCTCAGGTCAGCGCGCGCCAGGCTTGCGTGTAGTGGTGCCAATCTTTCAGACGATTATGATGGTCGATGTCCGCTCGACGCCGATCGATGTGCCAAAGCAAGAAGTCATTACGAAAGATAACGTGACAGTTGGTGTGGACGCCGTGGTGTACTTTCGTGTCATTAATGCGCCAAAGGCCGTCCTCGAGACGACGAACTACATCTACGCTACCAGCCAGTTTGCTCAGGCAGCGCTGCGTGATGTGACGGGTAACATTGACATGGACGACCTGCTTGCCAAGCGAGAAGAGCTCAGCCAGCAGATCAAAGAGATTGTCGATGCTGAGACTGACAAGTGGGGGATTGACGTTGAGAACGTGAAGATTCAGAACATCGAGTTGCCAGGCGATATGAAGCGCGCTATGGCCAAGCAAGCCGAAGCCGAGCGTGAGCGCCGAGCCAACATCATTAATGCCGATGGTGAAAAAGCCGCTGCAGAGACCCTTGCAGAAGCTGCTCAGATTCTTGCTAACACCCCGGGCGCAATCAACCTGCGTACGCTCACGACACTTGAGCGCATTAGTGCCGAGCCAAGCCAGAAGACGATGATCCTCTTCCCGGCAGAATTAACAGAGGTACTGCGGGGTATCAAGCGGTCATGATCGACTTTCGTCAGAATCGAGCGCGTTGCATTGATGCGCTTGCGGGTGGGCTGGCAGTATTGACTGCGTATGACGAAGTGCAGGGCAGTGGCGATGAGCCAGCGCCGTTTCAGCAGGAGTCGAACTTTTGGTGGCTCAGTGGGATTGAGCGACCAGGTTGGAAGTTGATTATCGATGGACTGCGTGGTCGTACAACACTCGTGCGACCTCATCTCGATGCGGTGCAGCAGACCTTCGTTGGTGAACTCAGTAGTGAGGAGGCCAAGCGGATCAGTGGCGCTGATGCAGTGATTGATGCCCACGATTTTGAGGCAGAGCTACGCCAACTTGCCAAGCGCCATACGGTTGTATACGAAGTAAACGACCGCACCGACTATGGTTTTATGCTCAACCCCGCCTCGCGCGACCTGAGCAAAGTACTGCAGCGGATCTTTCCTTCGGTACAATCGTGTCTCCGTCAGCTGCGTGAACTGCGGGCTATCAAGCAGCCGGAGGAGATTGCTGCGCTGCGCCAGGCAATTGCGCTGACGATCGAAGCGTTTGAGGTAGCCAAGGAGCGCTTGCCGCACTGTCAGTATGAGTATGAGTGTGAGGCGGAGTTTGACTATCTATTCCGGCGTCATAATGCTCGCCATGCCTATAGCCCGATTGTTGCTGGTGGCGCTAACGCCTGTACTTTGCACTACAGCCATAATGCAGGGCCGCTGAACGCTGAGAATATGGTATTGATCGACGTTGGGGCGCGGGTCAATGGGTATTGCGCGGATATCACTCGTACCTATGGCATTGAGCCGACGCAGCGCCAGCGGGATGTCCATGCTGCGGTGGTGCAGGCGCAGCAACACATCATAGAGCTACTTGAGCCAAATCTCCCTGTCACCGACTACATCCAGCAGAGTGACGACATTATGCGCGATGCCTTGCAGCAGCTTGGCCTCCTACGCGATCGTCACGACCAAGCCACCTTCCGGCGCTACTATCCGCATGCCACCAGCCATGGGCTTGGCGTCGATACACACGACAGCCTGGGTGCGCCGCGGGTGCTGCGCGCTGGTATGGTACTTACCGTTGAGCCAGGGATTTACATTCCAGAAGAGGGCATTGGTGTCCGGATTGAAGATGACATTCTCATTACGCCGAGCGGCCACGATAATCTCAGCGCCAGCTTATCGACAAAATGGTAAAAAACCGCTATACTAGAGCAAATGAAACGACAATTTTTTGCCTTTATTATCCGCTGGGTGCTAAATTCACTTGGGCTGTGGATTGCCGTACGTATCTTTGGTACAGGCTATATCGGTGTCCAACCCGATATGAGCATTGCGGTGTTTTTGCTGGCTGGGCTTATCTTCTCAGTCGTCAATGCAGTCTTTAAGCCGATTGCCATTATCCTATCGCTTCCTGCTATTCTCGTCACGCTCGGTCTCTTTACCGTCGTCGTCAATGGCTTTATGGTCTATATTTCGTTAATACTAGCGCCAGGCCTCAAGATGACGTTTCTTCACTCCATCTTGACAGGCCTGATTATGAGTCTGGTAAACTATATAGTAAGCAGCGCGCTCGAGCTAAATTATGGGCGCACGCAGGAGGAACAACATGAATCTTGATAGTATTCTACAAACAATAATGATTGGCTCGGCCGTCTTGATGGTCTTGGCTATTTTGCTTCAGCAGCGCGGGGCGACGCTTGGTGCAGGCTTTGGTGCCTCGGGCGAGCTCTATACCACGCGGCGTGGCCTCGACAAGAACCTCTTCGAGGCAACGATCTTCTTGGCTGTTACCTTTGTTGGGTCTATTTTGGCGGCACTCTTGTTGCCGTCTGCGGGGTAGGGCATGGCGAATCGGCAGGAGAAGCACCTCCAGCGCCGTGAGACCTCGTCGGCAGTTGCGCCCCAGGAGGACGAGTCGCTGCGAGCGGCCAAAGCAGCGAAGTCGGTGCCATCGCGCCGCAAGAAACCACGCCGCGACCTCAAGCAGCTCGAAGATAGCGCGACGCGCCATGTTGGTAAGTTCTTAGGGAGTCGCTTCGAGAGCTTGCGCCGAGCCCGGCGGCGGGTTGTGCTGTGGCTTGTCCTCATTGCAGTGATTTTGCTTGGTATTATTGCTCAGATCTTTATCCGCCGCGACGCGACGACGGCAACTGGTGGGACTGGCGGGACGTATATTGAGGGGACGCTCGGCCCGATTGAGACGCTTAATCCACTCTTTGCAACCAGCAGTGCCGAGCTTTCGGCCAGCCAACTCATGTTTTCCTCACTTTATCATTACGACGCCAAGGGCTCGCTCCACACAGATGTTGCGACGAGCCTTGCCTATAACGAAGCGAGCAAAACCTACACCGTTCAATTGCGTGATGACGTCCGCTGGCACGATGGGCACAAGCTCACCGCCAAGGATGTTGTCTTCACGATCAACCTCATCAAGAACCCGGCGGTGCGCTCGCCGTTGCGCGTCAATTGGGTCGACGTCCAGGCCAAGGCAGTCAATGATACTACTGTGCAGTTTGTGCTACCTGCCACGTATGCCGCCTTCCCACATGCATTGACCTTCCCAATTTTACCTGAACATATGCTGAGTTCAGCAACGCCAAGCTCGATGCGCCAGGCGCCGTTTAATCATTCACCAGTTGGTAGTGGGCCGTTTAAGTTCCAGATTTTGCAATCGACCAACAATGCTCGCCGGCCAAAGACAGTGCATGTCGTTGCCTTTGATGGCTACTATGGTGGCCGGCCCAAGCTTGATCGCTTCGAGCTCCAAGCTTATAGCACGCAGCAAGATATTGTCTCGGCTTTGCAAGCTGGTGAACTGAGTGGCGCAACCGACCTCTCCGTTGTGATGCGCAAAGATATCCCGCGTAACCAATACACGACGACTACTGTACCGACCGACCGTGGGGTGTATTTGCTCATGAACAATACCAACCCCATCCTCAAAGATCGCGCGGTGCGTAAAGCCCTCCAATTGGGCACCAACACCGCTGCGATTCGCACCTCGCTGGGTGACGGTGTGCAGCGCCTCGATGGGCCATTTATCCCCAGTCAGCTTGGAGGTATCAATACACCATCTGCAGATAAGCATGACAAAACAAAGGCTGCTGCAATGCTGGATGAAGCCGGTTGGAAGCTCGCTGATGGCAGCAAAGTCCGCAGCAAAGATGGCCAAAAGCTGGAGATTATGATCACCACTACGAAGGGCGCAGAGTACGAAGCGGTCCTCGCCAAGGTAATGGAGCAGTGGCAGCAGCTTGGCGTCGCGGTGACGCAGCAAGTGATCGACCGCTCGGCAACGTCATCCACCTTTGTCCAAGGGACATTACAGGGACGAAGCTACGATGTTTTGCTCTATGAGCTGGCAATTGGTGCCGACCCCGATGTCTATGCCTATTGGCACTCATCTCAGACTGGCTACCAGGGCTATAACTTCGTCAATTACACGAGTCGCACCGCAGATGCCGCGCTGGCCAGTGCCCGGACGCGTCTCGAACCCAAGTTGCGTGCTGCCAAGTATAAAGCGTTTGCCGAGCAGTGGTATAGCGATGTGCCAGCGATTGGTCTCTATCGGTCGGCTAGTGTGTATGCGACAGGCCCTGGCGTCCAGGCTATCCAGCAGGGCGATACCCTTGTTTCCGGTGCGGACCGCTACGCAGACGTCCTCCGTTGGACAGTGACAACGCGAGATGTTTACAAAACCCCCTAACATGCGGTATAATCAACAGTGTCGCGAGATATGCGGACGTGGCGGAATTGGTAGACGCGTCAGCTTGAGGGGCTGGTGAGCATTGCGCTCGTGGAAGTTCAAGTCTTCTCGTCCGCACCAGATATGATGCCTCGCGACACATCAGCACCACCAAGATAGGTGGTGTTTTGCTTTTGTAAATAACAATAAGGGGAGATCTTGTATTAAGATACTTGTATGAGCACCTTGCTTGGATGCTTTGACGCTTGTATTAACTGGACATTTCTCCAGATGAAGCGTAAGAGCCATAGAGTGCCTGAACCATAAAAGTGTGATAATTAATCGGCGAACTGCTTGTGTTTTGTAAAAGGGTGATGCATAATAAAGACAAG
The DNA here is from genome assembly GCA_938045445.1 of uncultured Candidatus Saccharibacteria bacterium. GTDB lineage: Bacteria > Patescibacteriota > Saccharimonadia > Saccharimonadales > Saccharimonadaceae > Saccharimonas. Next base: position 18,799 of record CALIMM010000011.1, on the reverse strand, counting down.
CTGGTACGCAAAAAGGGGTACCGTTGCGTCCAAACACAAACATCGTGCCAAAACAAACATTGTGCCCCAGGGTGGGCGCGTAGCAGCTACCGGCAAATCACCTCTAGCCAAAGAGGTGATTTTTTGCTATAGTCTATAGCAGACGGGGCATTAGCTCATTTGGCTAGAGCGCTTCGCTGGCAGCGAAGAGGTGACCAGTTCGAATCTGGTATGCTCCACCATGGATCTTTAGCTCAGTTGGCTAGAGCGCACGATTCACATTCGTGAGGTCGCAGGTTCGAATCCTGCAAGATCCACCATTTTGAGATTATTCCCTTCTGGTGTTGAGCCATAATCAGCATTAGTTAAGGCCTGAGGTAAGCGAGGATACATCTCGCTTATTTTTTTATTAATAATAACGAAGTAGGGAGCTATCATGTCAAAACTATCAGATCTATGGGAAAATGATCCAAATGTAACACCAGATTCTCAATGGTGGAATCACTTAGTGGATCAGTCGCTCACGGTAGCGACAAACGACGCATATCATCGATGTGTCGTTGAATTAAACGATGCTTTTGTCTATTCGGCAATAGCCGCCGAAGAGCAGAGAGTAGGGTATCGGTTAGCAGCCCCTCATTATTTTGAGGCACTTATTCATGCAGAGATGATGACTGAAACGTTTGAGCAAGTGGACCCCAATCGCGCCCCCAGAGGATCAGAAATATTTGACTACGAATCACTTCGTGATGCTATAGAAAATGTCACGACGGCACTCGAGTCTAGGATTGAGTCGCAATTTGCTCGAGATAGAATCTGCAAGAACATGGATTACCTGTTTAGCGATTGGCTAGTTAAGTTAACTGATAACGTCTCGAAGTATTCAGCCGCCTGGTTTGATGAGGATTACGAATGGGAGCACCATAGTAACTATGCGACAAGCTTCGACGAGGGGCAAAGCGTTCTCGCATTCCTCGCAAGATCCATAGAACGTGGTGCTATCCGCGACAAAGACTTCATCAGTAAAGTTTCAACATATCGCGACAGAATGTCTGGATTCGAAGAACGCCTCCGCCCACTCTTGCCAAAATTACGGGATCTTGAATTCGATAGTTTTCAACAAGACAACTTGGCTCCGGAGTGGCGGTGGTGGAGACACTAGATATTACCAGCTCTCAGCTATTATCGTCATTACAAAAAATAGCGACGGGAATATAGTCCGCCGCAATAAAGAAATAATAACACCTGGTGGAGATAGAGGGATTCAAACCCTCGACCTCAGCAATGCGAATGCTGCGCTCTATCAACTGAGCTATATCCCCACGACTCCCTCTATTCAAGCACAAACGAGCGGGAGAATCAACCAGTAGCATTCCCGCCTGTTTCTGATAAAATAAGGATATGTTCAAAAAGTTTATCCAAAAGCGGCTCGAGACGTATGTGAGCCGGTATTTTCAAGCCCATCCAGAGGTCAAGTTAATTGTTGTGGTGGGGAGCGTGGGCAAGACGAGCACCAAGCGAGCGGTGGCTACCTTGCTATCGCAGCGCTACCGTGTGCGCATGCTTGATAACAACCACAATACCAATCTCTCGGCGCCATGTGGTATTCTCGGCGTAACATACCCCAGTAAGGTGCACAGTATTGGTGCTTGGCTTAAAGTGTTTGCAGCGGCTCGGCGGCGGGTTACTCAGCCAGCTGACGTCGATGTGATTGTCCAGGAGCTTGGCACCGATCGGCCAGGGGAGATTGCCGACTTTGGTCGCTACCTCAGGCCCGATCTCGCCTTGGTGACGGCAGTAACGCCAGAGCATATGGAGTTCTTTGGCTCGATTGAGGCGGTGGCGCAAGAGGAGCTCTCCGTGACGCAGTATGCGCGCCGAGCACTGATTAATCGTGATGATATTGAGGGGCGCTTTGCCGACCTGATCGCTACTCCACACTTTAGTACGTATGGCACGACTGGCCTTGCTGAGTATCGCTTCGAACAGCAGAACTTTGATGCTGAGGTAGGCTATCGGGGGGGGATTATTGCGCCACCAAACATCGCTCAGCCATTCGCGGCAGCCATTAATGTGGTGGGTGAGCACAGCCTAAGGCCGATCGTTGGTGCCGTCGCAGCGGCCTTACTTTATGGCTGCACACCGGATGAAGTAGTGAAGGGTCTTGCGCTCATCAAGCCTGTCCCTGGGCGGATGAATCCACTGCTGGGGCTTGGTGATACAACAATTATCGACGATACATACAACTCCAGCCCAGCTGCTGCGCTGGCTGCTCTGCAGACGCTCTATAGCTTTGCGCAGGCACCGCAGCGGATCGCTATCCTTGGTGATATGAATGAGCTGGGTGCCTCGAGCCAGGCCGAGCACGAGAAGCTGGGCATGGCGTGCGACTCGCATTTGCTCGACTGGGTAGTCACGGTTGGTGGCGAGACAGAGAAGTACCTTGCGCCCGCTGCCCGCCGGCGTGGCTGCCAGGTGAAGGTATGCCGCAATGCGATCGAGGCAGGGCAATTTGTCCGTTCGGTGGCACGGCCTGGTGCAGTGATTCTTGCTAAGGGATCGCAAGGTGGGATATTCCTTGAGGAGGCCGTTAAGATCCTCTGCGTTTTGAGCGAAGATACCGAGCTGGTGCGTCAATCACTTGCTTGGCAGGCTATCAAAGCACCGTATTTTTCGGAGTACGAGAACTTCTTTGACGGGCCAAGCCAGTAGCGTTAATACGCAATTTATGGTATATTCGTACGTATGAGACTAGTGCATTAAGCGGAGAACTATCTATGCCAACAGAGAAAAAACCAAAGGCAACCAAGCGCAGTACAACGCGCAAGACGTCGCCAAAAAATGAATCGGTGCAAGCCTCAGCCAAGGCTAGTGAGTCAGCAGCTCCAGCAGCACAGCCAGCCCCAGCAGCTGAGCCTGCTAGCCAGCCAGTGCCAGAGCAGCCAGCTGCTCCGGCCATGCAACCAACTCAGCCCCAGCCACAATATCAACCACACATGACTCCACGAGCCGTAAGCACTCAGCCCGCCAAGAAGTCTCGGCTTGGGCTGATTCTTGGCCTTGCCGGTGGTGGTGTAGCTCTGCTGGCACTTATTGCTGGTGTGCTATTGTACTTCTTCTGGTATCAGAATCCACACAAGGTGGTGACGGATGGCGTGGTAAATCTGGTGAGCGCACGGCACGCATCATACAGCATGGGTGGCGATATTACGCCAAGCAGCACCAGCACTTCGGGCCCATCGAAGACCACCTACAGAGTGAATCTGCAATATGCTAACCAAGTTGCTGGTGGTAATGGTGAGGTAACGATGGACCTCCCGCAGGTTGGCCAGATTACTGTCAAGGCCGAGATCTATGCGGATCGCGAAGCAACCTACTTCCGCGTCAATGGCATCAAGAAAGTATATGAAAAATATATTGATGCCATGATCGACCAGGCAATGAAGCGCTATAGTACTTCTGGCATGACTGATGAGGAGAAAGATACTGCGCGGAGTAAGATGCGCGAGCAGTATGCCAAGCAAGCGCTACCTATTATCGAAAAAATCGATGGCAAGTGGGTCAAGATGACGCAAGATGAGATGCGCAAAATGAGCCCAAATAGTACGACGACTCAGCAATGTACAGACGCAATTAACGCTATGTACGACACTAAGGCTCGCAATGAGATCGCTGCAGTACTTCGCAAGCACGGTGATGTCTTTACAGTAGAGAAACTCAATAAGCCAGCGCTCGATAACGGTGCAGTGGGCTACAAGGTGACGGTAGCGAGCCCGTCAAGCCACGAAGCCCGTTCGCTGAGCCGCGATCTAGGTAACACCCGTGTTGGGGAATTGCTCCGCCGCTGCAGCAATGCGACATCAACTCGTGTAACAACACGCCAAAACGGCCGGACCGTCAAGACCGAGCGGCGCTCTGCTATCTCAGCACCAGACTTTAGCCAGATAGATCTTGAGCTCTGGGTGTCGCCATTCTCGCACGATGTGAAGCGCATCGTCATGAAGCCAACTAGCCAGTCGTCTCAGCAGCCAGTGACGATCAACGTCAACGACACGAAGGTTGACTTGCGCAAGCCAAGCGAGAGCATCCCGTATAGTGAGCTCATGCAGGGCAGTAGTACCAGTAAAGATAACGACAGCGATACGTCATCAACAGCTACCGGCGAAGCGTAGGCAAAACGCCGCACACAAATCCAACCCCGCTTTCGAGAAAAGAAGCGGGGTTGTCTTTGCCCTCGCCCACTATGGTAGAATATGAAAGACATGAAACGATACAATCCTGCAGAAATCGAGCCAAAATGGCAACAGCACTGGGCAGACGACCAGCGCTACAAGGCGGATGACGCCTCTCCCAAACCAAAGTATTATGTGACCGGCATGTTCCCATACCCAAGTGGGGCAGGGATGCACGCAGGGCACTTTATGGAGCATTCCATTGTCGATGCAGTGGCGCGCTTCCGCCGCAGCCTGGGCCATGAGGTGCTCTACCCGATGGGCTGGGATAGCTTTGGCCTCCCTGCGGAGAATTACGCCATCAAGACAGGCAAAACGCCGCAAGAGACGACCGCGACTAATATTGCTAACTTTACTACTCAGCTTCGCCGCGTTGGCGCGAGTATTGATTGGAGCCGCGAGATCAACACGAGCGACCCGGAGTATTATCGCTGGACGCAGTGGATCTTTACGCAGCTCTTTGAGCGGGGCTTGGCATACCAAAAGGACTCACTCCAGTGGTGGTGTCCCAAGGACAAGACCGTGCTGGCAAATGAGCAGGTGATCAATGGTCGGTGCTGGCGCTGTGAAGAAGTGGTGGTGAAGAAGCCAATGAAGCAATGGTTCTTCAAGATCACTGAGTACGCCGACCAGCTCCTGGCCGACATCCCTGCGCTCGACTGGCCAGATAAGATTAAGCAAGCTCAGACCAACTGGATTGGCCGCAGCGAGGGAGCAGAGATCCGCTTCGCCCTTGATAAGCCCGTGGCAGCTACGGAGAGTGACACCGCCGATATTACCGTCTTTTCGACGCGCCCCGATACGCTGTTTGGTGCGACCTTCTTGGTGCTTGCTCCCGAACATCCGCTGGCGCAGCAGCTTGCGCGTGGTGATGCCCGCGAGACGGTCTCGGCCTATATTACCGAGGCAGTCAAGAAATCGGAGATTGAGCGCACCAATGACACGAAGGATAAGACAGGGGTCTTTACCGGAAGTTATGCTATTAATCCAGCAACGGGCGAGCGAATACCCATCTGGGTGGCCGATTATGTCCTTGGTGGCTATGGCACCGGTGCAGTGATGGCTGTGCCGGCTCATGATGAGCGCGATGCCGCCTTTGCCGAGAAATACGAGCTGCCCATCGTCACCGTCATTGAGCGGCCCGACGACGACCCAGATACCGACCAGTGTTACCATGGCGAAGGCGTGCTCGTTAACTCTGGTGTATTTGATGGCACGCGCAGTGAGGATGCCCGTGAGCAAATCGTGGCCTGGCTCGAGCAAGAAGGCCACGGCCACGCCAAGGTAACCTACAAGATGCGTGACTGGCTGATTAGCCGCCAGCGTTACTGGGGTGCACCCATCCCGATCATCCATTGCCCCGAGCATGGTGCTGTGCCCGTGCCAGCGGCAGATTTGCCAGTGGTTTTGCCAGCGGTGCAAAACTTCCAGCCGCGTGGTGATGGCAAGTCTGTCCTTGCTGCTCAAGAAGAATGGGTGGCGACGACCTGCCCGACCTGTGGCGGCCCAGCTCAGCGCGAAACCGACACGATGGATGGCTATGCCTGCAGCAGCTGGTACCTTCTACGCTACACCGATCCACACAATGCTATGCAGGCCTGGGACCCAGCGCTGGCTAACCACTGGGCACCGCTTGATATGTATGTTGGTGGCGACCATGCGACGGCCCACTTGCTCTATGTGCGCTTCTGGACGCACGTCTTCCGCGATCTTGGCCTCACAAGCTTTGCCGAACCAGTGCGGAAGCTCGTCTACCATGGCCTCATTCAAGCCGAGGATGGCCGCAAGATGAGCAAGAGCCTTGGCAATGTCGTCGACCCGCTGGAGGTGATCGATGCGGGATATGGGGCAGACGCGCTGCGTACCTTTGAGCTCTTCCTTGGGCCGATCGACGAAAACTCAAGCTGGAGTAGCCGAGGAATTGCTGGCGTCTATCGCTTCTTGAATCGCCTCTGGACATTGGTGCAAGAGTTTGATGACTGGCAGCAACAGGGTGGAGCGCCTGGACAGGTCGACGTTGCACAGCTTGAGTCGATCATCCACGCCACAACGAAAAAGGTCACAAGTGATATCTACCGCCTGAGCTTCAACACAGCCATTGCGGCGCTCATGGAGTGCGTCAACGACCTCTACAAGCTCAAGACAACTGGCTTTACTGAGCAGTGGCAGCCAGCACTCAAGACGCTGATCCAGCTGGTGCAGCCCTTTGCGCCGCACATGGCCGCTGAGCTGTGGCAGCAGCTGGGTTATGGCGACCAGCTCGATTTTGCCGCCTGGCCAGAGTGGGACGAAGCAAAGATCGTCCGCGATACGATAACCATCGTTGTGCAAGTCAACGGTAAAGTCCGCGCCAAGCTCACTACCGCGCCAGATGCTAGCGAAGCCGATATCACCGCTCGGGCCCTCGCAGACGACCGCGTCGCAAAATACCTCACTGGGCCGCCTAAGAAGGTTATTTATGTCAAGCGCAAGCTTGTCAGTATCGTTGTCTAGAAATAGTCACCTTTATTAATCTTACCGTAAAAAGCAGGGCGTCTCATGGAGCGCCCTGTTTTAGGTTGTGTGACCACGGTCTCAGCGTGTTCAGTGGATGTTGATAAACCTACGAAATAGGCAACATAATTGCTTTAATAGGCTGGATGGCAAAAAGATGATTGATCTAATGGATGGGCACACAGATCGTCACCATATTCAGATGCATATCGCTGTCAAACTGCAAATGTATCCAGTTGCCAGTCTCGTGATTATAACGAACCCAAGCTGAGCGCACCCACGTTGCGTTTTGATCTGCTTCATTAGCGGGAGTTCCAAGATGGCGAATAATCTCATCATGCGTTGCAGTGTTGGAGAAGTTCGAGAATAGCGGATTTGCATAAGGCTTGTATTCCGAAACGGATGATTCACCTCTTTGTGTATACAGTGACACCGCCTTAAGCAGATCGTTTGACCAGCGGAATTCTACCCCAGCATCGTGCAGCAGCCAATATGATTTACTCAAGCCGTAGCCAGTAAACTCCTTGTCAATCTCCCGGATTACGGGAGTGCAGCCCAACTCATCAATGATTTGCTGTACTTCAGTCTTAACTGATTCGTCGCTTCTTCCGATCAATTTGATGTATTGATTGATATCTCCATCTATTTTCGTCGCCATATTTGCTCCTTGCTGAGACTAACCTTATATACCATTATTATACAATAAACATGCGCTTATCATACCAAAGCTATATACCGGACGTCGTAGCGAGTGTATTCTTGATGGGGTAACAAGGCGTAATAGCTCGCTTGGCAATTGGCCACAAATATATTTTTCTATACAAAACAGCACAAACACTAGAGAATTTTGCGCTTTTAGCGTATAATAGCTACAAGTTTTACGTCAGCCTAAAGAGAAGGAGATTTTTACTATGGCTCAACCAAAAAAACAGAGTAGCCCACGCAAAACCGGTTTGCGCCGCAGCCACCTACGCCTCAAGCTTGCTCGCATGGTCAATAAGACCTCACCAGTTAAGGTCAAGACAACCAAGCGCGAGACTGGCGCTGCCAAGGCAGCTCGCTAGCTTATCGCCGATAGCAAAGAATTTTAACAAAAGAAAGAACCAACCAAATGGCTTCGAACCGTCATCTTGGGCGTATAGTTGCACTCCAAACATTGTACGAATATGAATTTCGCCAGCAGGCGAACGATCCGCAGGCCGTGCCACAAGAGATTCTGGCGCGCAATCTTGAGCGTTATGAGTCGATCATTGGCGATCGAGCCTTTGTCGATACGCTCGTTGCCGGGGTAATCGAGACGCAGGCTGCGCTTGACGCCCACTTACAGCCGATTGCGCCAGAGTGGCCGCTCGATCAGATTGCTCGTGTCGACCGCAATATCCTGCGGCTTGGCCTCTACGAATTGCTGCACTGCCGCGCAACCGTCCCCCCCAAGGTGGCGATTAACGAAGCAGTGGAGCTTGCTAAAGCGTTTGGTTCAGATAATTCAAGCAAGTTTATCAACGGTGTGCTCGGCACCGCCTATCGCAACTTGCCTGGGGAGACACCAGACGATGCCAACACCGTCACACTTTGACCGACACTTCAATCGGTTTAAAAAATATTTTGGCCGTCGCAAGCCGTCTATTCAGGAAATTGTTCGTGAACCGACGGCTGGCGGCATTGTATTCCGCTACAATAGCGACAACAAACTCGAAATCCTCCTAATTCAGGATGCTAAGGATCGCTGGACGATCCCCAAAGGGCATATTGAGAAAGGGGAGACTGCAGTGCAAACAGCACGCCGTGAGATCGGCGAAGAGGCTGGGCTGCACGACCTTGATATGCTGGGCTGGCTGGGCAAAATTCACTTTCGCTACCGCCGGATGGATAAGCTTGTCTTGATGACGACGCAGATTTATCTCGCCCGCGTCCGCACCAGTGGCAACGAGATCCAAAAAGAAGAATGGATGAATGGCATCAAGTGGTTTCCCTTTAGTAAAGCACTTGACCTCATCGAGTACGAAGATATTGCCAAGCTTATGCTCAAAGCCAAGAAACGCATCCGCGAGGAGCGTCTATAACGACAGAAACGAAAGGAGTTACTATGTCTGGCATGCCAACTGGCCCGTACCAAGCGTGGGCGCAGCAAGTGCTTGGGTTTGAATATCGCGATATTCAGCTCTTAGTTACTGCACTCACCCACCGCAGCTATGTCAATGAGCACAAAAAATCTGTTACTGAGCACAACGAGCGCCTGGAATTCTTGGGCGACGCTGTCCTGGAACTTGCGGTAACTGACTATCTCTATCAACACTACACCGAGCCAGAGGGCATCCTGACGAGCTGGCGCGCCGCGCTGGTCAATACAGAGAGCAACGCTGACTCAGGCGAAGCGCTGGGTTATGGCCCGCTCATCCGGATGAGTAGGGGTGAGAAGCATGGCAGCAAGCGAGCGCATCGCCAGATTCTAGCTAATGCGTATGAAGCCGTGATTGGCTCAATCTATTTGGAGCGAGGCTACGGGGCAGCAGCTGAGTTTATTGCCAAGCATACCATTAGCAAGCTTGATGCCATCCTAGCCGATGGCTCGTGGCGCGACCCCAAGAGTCATCTGCAAGAGGTGAGTCAACGGATCGACAGTGCTACGCCGGTGTACCGTGTCTTGGCGGAGGATGGCCCCGACCACGACAAAACCTTTACGCTTGGTGTCTTTGTCAATGATCGGCTGATGGGCCGCGGCACTGGTCCTAGCAAGCAGACCGCCCAGCAAAAGGCTGCTCGCGCTGCTCTGGCAGCCTACCAGCAGCAAGAGACTCAGACGGAGAAGGCAGAAGAGCCAGCCAAGAGCTCAGACAAGTTTTGACCTACAGACAAGCAACAAATTGACATCGCCAGCCAAACAGTGTAGACTTGTACAGAACGAACTAACGCAAATATAAGTCAAGAAAAGGAAGTTTTATTTATGCTCGCAATTCGTTTGCAACGTCTTGGCCGCAAAGCCTACCCAGTGTACCGGCTCGCCGTACAAGAGGCTCAGCGCCACCCATCAAGCGGCCGTGTAGTGGCCTATGTTGGCAACTACAACCCGCACACCCAAGAGGCTCATATCAATACCGAGCTTGCCCAGAAGTATCTTGATAATGGTGCCCAGCCGACACCACGTGTGGTCAAGCTGTTGGCTGCTGCTGGTGTATCGCTGCCAAAGTGGGTTAAACAGCCCGCTGGCGACAAGCACAAGGCAGTCCGCAACCCAGAGAAGCTGCGCAAGCATCAGCCGAAGGAAGAGGCAGAAGCCTAAAGCGATTCTCTTGTGACACATACACCAACTGCTCCACGTATCGTGGAGCAGTTTTGTAATTATTAGTATTGTTATAATCTGAATTGCAAAAATATCGATTCGCTTGGTCTCTACTTACCGCTACTTTTCTCAAGAATATTGCAAGAGCTGATATTCCTCACTGCCACCCCCCACCAGAGCCAGCAATCGGTTATCTCAATCTATTCTATCTGAATATAGTGCTGGGGAGAGGCAACGCAAGAGAAGGCTCTGATAAAGAGCAGTCGTATATTTCACTCGTTCACTAGGAAAGGGTATGCAGAGACGTCAGAAGGCTCAGTGTATAGAGCCGTACGCGCTGTATGTTGGTAGAATCCAGCCGGTATGCTACAATGAAAGCACAATCACAATAAATCTGAATGACAGCATAAGGAGGGAAAGAAGAAAGCTATGGCGACAATTGATCAACAGTTTGTCGAATATGTCGTAAAGTCGCTGGTGGAACATCCAGACGACGTGGTGGTCGATCGGGTGATCGACGAGAAGGGTGTGCTACTGACACTCACCGTCAATCCGGAGGATCTCGGCCGTGTGATTGGCCGGCGGGGCAGTACGGCGCAGAGTTTGCGCACCTTGCTGCGCGCGCTTGGCACGAAAAACAGTGCTCGCTACAACCTTAAGGTGGTGAACAATGATGAGCCACACACCGCAGCATCCCAGTCTGTGGATAACTTAACCACTGATACAGTGGATAACGATGATGAGAGCGAATCGGATTTTGCAAAAAAGTCTCGCCAAGAGCTTGCAGAACTCGACGACCTTGATATATAATACAACCAGTTCAGAAACGAACTGCGAGAAAAAATAAACGCTCTTTGCGAGCAAACCAACAAGGTTTGAGAGCCTTATTTGTGCAAGAAAACTGCTGTGGAGGCAGTTTTTTTGTTGGATGTATTGAGTAACCTATTTATAATGCTACTACCTCATTGTCAGTTATCGTAATAGTTGTATCTCAAAATAGCGGAATACTACTTCACAATTGAAGTGAGCAAATACATCAACCAGAGTGTATACGAAGCAGTGTCACGGTTAACCAAAGGAAGTATATATATTTGCATAACTGTAGTCTTATGCTACAATGCCTCGTATTATGAAAGATATCGTTACTACTCAACAGGCTCAGCCATTCCGTCTCGTCGGCGTTCGCTTGGTCGCTATGGCAATCTTAGCAGCTATCACGTATGCTGTACTTAAATTTACAGGTATCAGCAGTGATTTTCCACCACTTGATATGATTTATTTTCCATTTGTTAATATTATCTGTGGTATTGTTATTTGGCGTGAATTCCAGCGGTGTCATGTCTCGGTGTGGGAGTATCTTGGGTTTGAAAAGCGGCGCCTTGGGAAAGATATTGCTTGGGGTGTACTATGGCTCTTTGTTACTTATCTCCCGATGATAATTATGCTTATGGCAGCGATGTATCTCATGTTTGGTGCGGAAATGTTTTCGCATTTCGAGCAGGTATTTGCCAAGTCTGCTCCGCAGCTGCCGTCAAGTTTTTTATCGGTCATAAGTATCTTTAGTGCAGTTGTATTTCTTGTTAATGCGCCAATTGAGGAGATTATTTATCGAGGTTGGTTGCAGCACGGTCTAGCGAAGCGCTTTGGTGCTGTAATCGCCATTCTTATTCAGGGTGTGCTCTTTGGCTTGCAACACATGATGTTTGCTGGGGACGTTCGCGGTATGATTTCGTACGCCTTTATGTTCTTGGCGTGGGGTGTAACGGCAGGTATTATTGTTCATCGGCAGCAGCGTTTGGCGCCGATGGTAATTGCTCACTGGATTGTCAATATTGCACTTGGCGTGGGTCCAATGATTGCAATTGCATTCATGGCAGTCTAAGCCGAATGCCCTGTAAAAGTACGTACTTCATTGAGTTGTCATAATAACGGATTGGCATATTTCGTGAAAGCGAACAAGTCAAGGAGACATTATCGCAACCGGCTCAAAATATTCGTTAAGCCAGCAATACCGGCAATAAGTAAGAGTAAAACGCCGATGATCACAATCAGCAAACCATAATGGGGTTGGTACCTTGGTGGGTTGTAGCCGTGAGTATGGCGCGGATCGTGGCGGGTGGCTTCGGTATCAATTGAGATATTGGCAATCGCTGGCTCTACAAGGTGTCGAGACACCGCTGCCTCACCGTCGAACTGCTCGAGTGTAATATTCTCGTTGAGCGGCGTGATAGTCGTACGTCGGCTCGATAGTTCGAGACGCTGCGCGGTAGTGTTATCTGTCTCTGATCCAAGATCCATAGCATAACCAGTATAACAAATAAAAAACATAAGCGTAAAGACCTGAAAATTTCTCTCGCAATATGTTAGACGGTCTTGCAGTAATTTGCTACACTAAGAGGGATGAAAAAATTCCAAGTGATTAGCCTGTTTCCGGAGATGTTTTCTGGGGTGTTTGAAGCTTCAATGCTGTGGAAGGCGCAGCAGCGAGGCCTGGTGGAGCTGACGACGATTGATCTGCGCCAATTTGGGCTTGGCTCACGCCGCACGGTTGACGACACGCCATATGGCGGTGGCAATGGCATGCTACTACGCGTTGAGCCGCTCTGGGAAGCAGTGCGCTATGCCAAAGAGCGCGACCCGACTGCTAAAGTGCTCATCATGACGCCGCGGGGCCAACGGTGGAATCAGGCGCTTGCGCAGCAGTATAGCCAGACCGACCATGGTTACATCTTCATCTGTGGGCGCTACGAGGGGTACGACGAGCGAATTATGCAGGTGGTTGACCAAGCGCTCCGAGTGGGTGACTATGTCCTGACTGGTGGTGAGCTGCCCGCGATGACGATTATCGACTCAATTGTGCGACTGATCCCTGGCGTCCTTGGTGGCGAGATGAGCGCAGCGATTGAGAGCTTTAGCGATGGTCAGACACTGGAGTTTCCGCAATACACGCGTCCAGAGGTGTGGCAGGGGATGGCAGTACCCGAGGTATTGCTCAGTGGTCACCACGGCAACATTGCGGCTTGGCGTGCAGAGCATTCGCTCCCAGTAGATGACTAGCCCTGTCTATACAAAAGAAACACCCGAGTATGCCATAAACACTCGGGCGTTCTGTTGTGGTGGATATATCGGAGAGCGACTGATACAAGTATGTATAAAAATGTTTATGTTTGTAACGTTCGCTCCTTCTATAGTAGCGAACATGTGGCACAAGTGCAAGGAAATACGTGTAAAACAGGGTAATATCTGATATGATAAGGCTATGAAGCAGCGTATGATTAGATTTTGGCTTGGGTTATTTCAGGCGATTTTTCCAGAGCATCTGCGGCGCGACCCTGCGTATTGGCGGCGTCTTGCGCTTGGTATCGTCGTGACGTTCTTGATCATCACGCAGCTCTTTACCTTTGAGAAGTTTGCTGATATCACCAGCGGGTGGCATGTGGCTGGCGGGAACATAATGGCTGCTCTCTTGGCTGGCTTATTGCCACTGCTTGAGCTCGGTAGTTTGCCATTTTTGCTCTCGATGGATATGTCGCGGGGGTCACGCTGGGTTTCGCAGGCATGCCTACTTGCAGTCAGTGCAGCGTGGTTTGGTGTGGCGCTGTGGTGTTTTCTCGCTGTGCCAATGAGTGAATCGGGCCTCTTTGGGGCAACCTTGCCACTGCTCAATGGTTGGTGGACGGTAGTATTCACGGGCTTACTTGGCGTGGCGGTGGTGCTTGTGGTGCGCGAAGCAAATGGCTCAAAAATCCACTCGTGATTGATGAACGATCAGCCTAGAGTGCCTAAATAGTAAAAATTCGCTATTAATTACCGCATTTTCTCCACACACTCCGGGGAGTACCACTGTGGTCGGTGTTTTCGAGAGTATTAGACTTCAGTGCTCGGTCGAAATATCGCAGTCCGATCAACTTTGATTTATCAGAAAAATAAAAAACTGAAGAGCTGATACATATAAAATAGGCAAAACCCGAGTGGGGGCGTGATCGAACAAGATATCCCAAATAAAGTCGCGATAAAAACAAATTACCAGCCGACAAAAGGCTGGTAATAATGATAGCTTGGCTGGGCCGGAGGGATTCGAACCCCCGAATGCCAGGACCAAAACCTGGTGCCTTACCACTTGGCGACGGCCCATCATCGCGTAGCGCCTCCGTATTGTACCATGCTTGCGAAGGTGGATCAATAGCGCGTAGTTTGTTGGGGCTGTGCTTTATATTAAATGTAGAGACTCTGTGATTGATCGACTTTTGGTGGGTTGCGGTGTTGCTGAATAAAAATAACAACAAATTGCTCCGACCACAGTCACATGCTTCATATAACAGAGGTCGTGCCAGTGTATCAGTTGTGAATATTACGCTTGACCCACAGTATATAGAGTAGTATAGTGCATAGTAAGCGCTATATATGGTGTCTATGACAATAGTAACCGATGCTTGTACAATCATAAAAAACAAGGATAAACACTCATGCCGTGGCACACGCGCTGCCATGGCAAGTAAAGGGAGGGATATGTATCACACAATTACCAAACGCGATGGGCGCATCGTGGCATTTGACGACACAAAAATTATGGCAGCAATCGAACGAGCTGGCCTGGAGACAGGTGAGTTTGCTGAGGAAGAGGCTTATCAGTTAGCTCAGGCGGCGATTGCCCAGGCGCAGCAGACTATAGCGGATGATACACTCACGGTGGAGCAGATGCAGGACGCGGTAGAGGATACCTTGCTGCGCTCGCCATATAAAAAGACCGCCAAGGCGTACATTATTTATCGCGATCAGCATCAAAAGCTGCGCGAGATTGCTGCGAGTGCGCATGTTGACCTGATTGACCAATATTTGCTCAAGCTTGACTGGCGGGTTAATGAGAATTCCAACATGGGCTACAGCCTCCAGGGCCTTAATAATTACATTTCAAGTGAGGTGAGCAAAACCTACTGGCTAAATAAAATCTACAGCCCAGAGATTGGTCGCCTTCATCGGTCGGGTGACCTTCATATTCACGATCTTAACCTTGTGAGTGTGTATTGTGTGGGCTGGGACTTGATGGATCTGCTCCGGCAGGGTTTTACTGGTGTGCCAAACAAGATTTCGTGCAAGCCAGCGCGGCATTTTCGCACGGCGCTGGGTCAGGTCGTGAATTACTTCTATACACTGCAGGGCGAAGCGGCTGGTGCTCAGGCCTTTAGCAATTTTGACACCTTGCTTGCACCATTTATTCGGGCAGATGGGCTAACGTACGATGAGGTGAAGCAGGTGCTGCAAGAATTCATCTTTAATGTTAATGTGCCGACGCGTGTTGGCTTCCAAACGCCGTTTACGAACATCACGCTTGATCTCGAATGCCCTAAACATATGGCAGGCACACCGGTGATCATTGGTGGAGAGATGCAAGAGAGCAACTACGGCGACTACCAGGATGAGATGAATACCTTCAATCGGGCGCTGCTTGAGGTGATGACGGAGGGTGATGCTAACGGACGGGTCTTTACTTTTCCGATTCCGACGTATAACATCACGGCTGATTTCGACTGGGATAATCCTGTGATTGACAACCTGTGGGAAGCCAGTGCAAAATACGGCATTCCATACTTTAGTAATTTTGTGAATAGTGATATGAGCCCAGAAGATGCGCGCAGTATGTGCTGCCGCCTGAGGATTGATAATCGTCAACTGGAATATCGTGGTGGTGGCCTGTTTGGGAGTAACCCAATGACGGGGTCAGTTGGTGTGGTGACGATTAACCTGCCTCGCTTGGCACTGAAGTCGAGTGACGAAGCAGCGTTTCGGGCTGGTCTCGTCCACCTGATGGAGCAAGCGCGTGACAGCCTCGAAGTTAAGCGCAAAACACTCGAGCGCCTAACCGATGCCAACCTCTACCCCTATACCAAGTTCTATCTGCGCGATATCAAGCAGCGCTTTGGTGAATACTGGAAGAATCATTTCTCGACAATCGGCCTCATTGGCATGAATGAGGCAGCGCTTAATCTCCTTGGTGCGGATATTGGTCAGGCTGCGGGGCGGGAATTTGCTGAGCGGACGCTCGATCTAATGCGTGAGACGCTCGTGAAATTCCAAGAAGAAACTGGCAATAACTACAATCTTGAGGCAACACCAGCCGAAGGCACGACCTACCGCCTGGCGCAGATCGACCAGCGCGACTACCCAGAAACAGCGCATTTTGCCAACGGTATTGGCAAGGCGGTGCCAGCGCCGTTCTACACCAACAGCACACACCTGCCGGTCAATTACACCGACGATCTCTTCGAGCTACTTGACCTCCAAGACGAATTGCAGACCAAATATACTGGCGGCACCGTTATCCACTTCTTCCTTGGTGAGCGAATGGATGACCCCAAGACACTCAAAGGGCTCGTGCGAACAATCTGCCACAATTACCGCTTGCCATACTTTACGATCAGTCCGAGCTTTAGTGTCTGCAAGAATCATGGCTACCTGCGCGGTGAACATGAGGCGTGCCCGCAGTGCCAGGAGCCGTGTGAGATATATTCGCGAGTGGTGGGCTATTTGCGGCCGGTGCAGCAATGGAATAAGGGCAAGCAAGCAGAGTTTGCACTGCGCTACCACTACGACAAAGCAGCCGATACAATCGATGCCTAAATAATTAGGAAGAAGGGAGGATGGTGATGGTTCAGATCGGTGGTATCCAAAAGTTTAGCACAGTCGACTACCCAGGCCACACCTGTGCGGCAGTCTTCTTGATTGGCTGCAATATGCGCTGCGGTTACTGCCATAATCCAGAACTCGTCTTACCTGAGCAGTATATTGGCTGTATCCCTGAGGCGGAGATTCTTGATTTTCTTGCGCGGCGGGTTGGCTTGCTTGATGGCGTCGCGATCAGCGGTGGAGAACCGACGATGAGTGAGGACTTGCCTAACTTCGTTCGATCCATCAAGCAGCTTGGCTTCCTCGTCAAGCTCGATACCAATGGGACCCACCCGGCGATGCTGCGCCAGATGCTGGATGAGCAACTGATCGACTTTGTAGCAATGGACATTAAGGGGCCACTGGAGAAGTACGTAGAAATTGCTGCGCGGCCAATTGACACTGATGCGATTATGGAAAGTATCGACCTCATCCGAAGCCGGGTCGATCACGAGTTTCGCACGACGATTGTGCGGGGGCAGCTTGAGCCGGCAGACTTAGATGCGGTCGGGCAGATGGTGCAAGGCGCACAGCGCTTTGCTCTGCAGCATTTTATTGCAAGCGATACGCTGGTGAGTAGCCGCTTTTGCGATGAAACGAGCTTTACCGACGAGGAGATGGCCCAGGCCCAGCACATTATGCAACGCTATGTAACAGAATGCGTGGTGCACTGATGCAGTACTATACAGGGACAATCCAGCAAGTGATTCAGCACACGCGTGATGTGACGACGTTGGTGTTTGATGTTGGAGGCGACATACCGTTTCGCTATACGGCCGGACAATACATTACCATTATCAAGCCAGAGTCGTGTACACCTGAGGGTAAGGCATATAGCCTATCGAGTTGGCCTGGCGAAACACATCTGAGCATTACCGTGAAGGATATTGGCGGTGAGTATTCCCACTACCTATGCAGCCGACAGGCTGGCGACCAACTAACGTTTTCGGCGGCGTATGGGTACTTTAACCCATTGACAGATCGCCCACTCGTGGGGATTGCAGCTGGAGTCGGTATTAGCCCGGTGTGGAGCATTATCAAGAGCGAATATGCGCGTGATCCACATCGGAATATTCAGCTCATGTATAGCAATCGGACTGTCGACGATATTGTCTTTGCGGCCGACCTTGCTGCATATGAGGTGCGCTACCCGCAGCTGTCGCTTCACCACTTCGTGACACGTCAAGCAACAGTCCCGCCTAAGATACGCCAGGGGCGAATTGACCTCGATATGTGTATCAACCCAGCGGCACACTACCTAGTGTGCGGTTCAGTTGCATTTACGCGAGCGATGTGGCAGGGACTCACTGCGCGGGGTATTGCGAGTAAATGTATTGCAACAGAGGTGTTTTTCGAATGAGTGAGCAGCTTGCCAAAACACCAACCAAGCGCTCGCCGGAGGAAATTGCAGCCTGGCAAGAAAATGCGCGGCGGATTGCGCAGGAGCGGATTGGCCAAGCGGCCTGTAATGCATGCCCACTTGCCCGCATTTGCAGTGTTAAGAATCCCGAAGCCTGCAATCCGAACCAAATTGCTCAGCAAGCTGGTGGAGAATACACTGGTGGCGACAGCGCAGAAGTGTCATACAAAAAAGTCCTCGACGACGACCGTATCAATGTTGTGATTGCCAATGTCAGGAAGAAGGAGCAAACCAAGCCAAAACTACAGCGACCTCCTGAAGTACAAAGGCCCCCAGCTAATACGATCAACATGCCGCCAGCTAACGTTATCAAAGCTCCACCAGCGCGCCTGAAGATGGAACAATCGACCAAGCCAACAGTTATCCAGCAGATCATCAATGCGGTTGGGGAGTTGATTGATATCCCGAAAGCAAATCAGCAGCCTGCTCGACAGATACAAAAGTAATCTTAGATGTGGATTAAATCCATCACACAAAACCCCGAGCAGTGGTATAATAGGGGTATGAATGCCATTGTTCGCTTGGTTGCTGACGGGCTTATGATCCCGATTGTCGCTGTAGCTCTTTTTGCACTGTTTTTTCGTGCACCTCAAGCCCAACGCTACCAACGCTACACGCGCGTATTCATGGCCGGTCTGACCTCCTATTGGTGCGCGAAGGTTATTGGTGCGCTCTGGCAGCCCGAGACGCTCCGGCCATTTGAAAAGCTTGGTACAGACCCAGGTGCGCTCT
>CALIMM010000010.1 GCA_938045445.1 uncultured Candidatus Saccharibacteria bacterium | reverse complement strand
TATATGATAAATCCCGAAAAATACATTGTATTCTGTTTCAATAGGGAGAGCACCTTGTGGTCAGTTCAGCTCGGCTTGACTCGTGTTTTGAGAAAGTAATTCTCAGCAAGAAAGGATAAATCTAGTAGCATAGCACGTTCAATGTATGATTATAAAAGAGCCCCACTCTCTCAAATGGGGCTCTTCTGCTCTAGACTAGCTTTCCCTACAGCTCATCAGTCGCAATTGTCACTTCTGGCTCGGCCTCTTCAGCCTGGGCTTCGGCGACAAATTCATCCTCCGGAGAGTCATTCTCCTCGAGCGGCAGTGGGTGCGCACCCGTACCAACCGGTACTTTGTTACCGATGATGACGTTCTCCTTAAGACCCTTGAGGTGGTCGGCGCGGCCACTGGTGGCAGCGTTGATCAGCACGCGAGTTGTGTCTTGGAACGACGCAGCAGACAGCCAGCTATCGCTCCAGATACTCACCTTGGTGATACCAAGCAGTAGCTGTGCATACTGGGCTGGCGTTTTGCCCTGGGCAACGAGCTCCTTGTTGGCATCAACCACTGATGCCTTGGAGATGATGTCGCCCATGACGAAGGTGCTGTCGCCTGGATCATCAATTTGCACCCGGCTAAACATCTGCCGAACGATGATCTCAAGGTGCTTACCAGCTACATCTTGGCCCTGCGCAGCATAGATGCGGAGCACTTCGTTGATGATGTAGCGCTGCGTTGCCTCTGTACCCTTGAGGCGCATGAGGTCGTGCAGGTTGAGCGAACCAAGTGTCAGGCGATCGCCTGGCTCGACCATATCGCCTGGCTTGACGACGAGGTACATCGTGCCAGGGATTTCGTAGCGGACTGGTGCTGTCGCGTTGCCTGTGAGGACAAGCGAATCACCGGTGGACTCAACCACTCCATCAAACGGTGCAGTAAGTGGCTGCGTGCCATCGTCGAATGACGCAATGACGTCGCCAACTTTGACCTTACTACCCGATTGTACCATCACCATGCGACCATCGAGCGGCATACGCTCTACCTTGCCTGCTTGCGGCGTGACCTGTACAACGTACTTCTTGCCATCTTCCCAGATATCGACCAAACCAGCGACTTCTGTGACGTAGGCCTGACCCTTTGGGTTACGTGCCTCAAAGAGCTCCTCAACACGTGGCAGACCCTGGGTGATGTCTGACCCACCAACACCAGAGCTGTGGAAAGTATTAAGCGTCAGCTGTGTACCTGGCTCGCCGACCGACTGAGCAGCAATGACACCAACTGGCTGCGAACCATCGACAAGCTGGCCAGTTGCCATGTCGATCCCGTAGCTCTTGCGTGGAATACCGTGCAAGTTCTTAGTAGAGAGGACAGACTGGATGCGTACTTGGTCGATCGACTGATCTGCCTCGATAGCGTTGGCAATCTCACGTGTAATGAGCTGGTCGCGGTCGAGGTGGCCCGGTACTGCCTCGGCGGTGTAGCGACCAAACAAGCGGTTGCCAAACTCGATCATTGTCTCCTCAGACTCATTGCGGTAAATAGTGAAGCCATCGTCATCGCCCTCTTCATCCTCAACAGTAAAGACATCCTGCGAGACATCGACCAAACGACGCGTGAGATAACCAGAGTCGGCCGTCTTGAGGGCGGTGTCGATCAATCCCTTGCGAGCACCACGCGTTGCCACGAAGGCCTCCAGGCTTGATAGCCCCCGCTTGAAGTTGCTGCGGACTGGCAGCTCAATCTCACGGTTGGCGGCATCCACCTGGATACCGATCATCGCACTCGCCAGCTTAATGTTGTTGACGCTACCACGAGCACCAGAGTTCACCATCGTTGCAACAGAGGTGTCCATGTGGGCCAACTGGCTGCGCAAGAAGTCCTCTACCTTGCGGTCGACGGTACGCCAGTTGTTGACGGTCAATGTGTAGCGCTCGTCCTCGGTAATGAGCCCTTGATCGAGCTGCTCCGAGATCGCAGCAGAACGTGCATCACCCTCGGCCACAAAGTCGGCAATCTCGTCGAAGCTGAGATAGTCTTCCATACCAGTCGACACCGCAGCAGTGGTGGCAAAGCGGAAGGCCAAGCCCTTCATGCGGTCGGCAGTGATAGCAGTCTCAGCAGCGCCATAGCGCTCGAAGATCTGACCAAGTACCCGCTTGAGCTCCTTCTTGGTCTGGACGTTGTTGTTGTAGGGGAAGTCCTCTGGCAGGATTTCGTTGAAGAAGACACGCCCTAGGGTAGTTGTCCGGATCTCACCCTTAGCCCGGATGCGAATCGGGCTCTGCAGGTGGAGCTTGCCCATGTCGTAGGCTAGCTCAGCAGCCCGGCTGTCGGCAAAGACGGCAACAGTGTCAGTCTGAGCCGAGGGTTTTTCGTATGTGAGGTAGTAGTTGCCGAGCACCACGTCCTGGTCGATACTGAGGACAGGGCTGCCGTCAGCAGGCTTCAGCAGGTTATTGACGGCACTCATCAGCTCGCGTGCTTCGGCCTGTGCCTCGGCACTGAGCGGCAGGTGAACAGCCATCTGGTCGCCATCGTAGTCGGCATTAAAGCCGTTAGCGACGAGTGGGTGAAGCTGGATCGCCTTGCCCTCAACCAGCTTTGGCTGGAAGGCTTGGATACTCAAACGGTGCAGTGATGGCGCGCGGTTGAGCAGGACGTACTTGCCCTTGATTACTTCATCCAATGCATCCCACACGACCGCTTCACCTGCCTCAATTAGGCGCGTTGCACTACGGATATTGTGGGCGTAATCGCCCTTGATGAGCCAGCTGATGACAAATGGTTTGAAGAGTTCGATTGCCATCTGCTTTGGCAAGCCACACTGGTGAATCTTGAGCTTCGGGCCCACCACGATAACCGAACGGCCTGAGTAGTCGACGCGCTTACCCAGCAAGTTCTGGCGGAAGCGCCCTTGCTTACCCTTAAGCATATCGCTAATGCTCTTAAGGCGGCGGCGCCCACCGGTTGCATTGACGGCACGGCCACCACGAGCAGCCGAGTTGTCGATCAGGCTATCGACCGCTTCTTGCAGCATGCGCTTCTCGTTGCGCTGAATTACCTCTGGTGCGTTGAGCTCGATGAGTTTCTTGAGACGGTTATTACGGTTGATGACGCGGCGGTAGAGGTCGTTGAGGTCACTCGTCGCAAAGCGTCCACCACTCAGAGCTACCATTGGCCGCAGGTCTGGTGGAATGACTGGCAAGACCGTCATACACAGGCTTGATGGCTTAATGCTCGCCGCTTGCATACCCTCCAGCACCTTGAGGCGCTTCAGTAGCTTCTTCTCGCGTTGACCGCGCGCGCCTTCAGCTTCTTCCTGCAAATCAGCGATGAGTGTGTCGAGGTCAATATCATCAAGGAGCGCCTTGAGGGCATCACCACCCATACCAACCTTCACGAGCTCTTCATACTCTTCGGGGAGGTTACGGTAGTCGGTATCGCTTAGAAGGGCGCGCTTTTGCAGACTCTCGAGCTGTGCTTTCTTTTGGCTGTAGGTTGCCTCGAGCTCTTCGTATTCGCGTGTTTGCTGCTCGGCAAGAGCCTTCACGTCTGCCCCATCAGCTTCAGCTTCGCGCTGAAAGCGAATCTTGATGGCAGCCCGTGCCGCCTCAGTCTCAGCCTCAAGGTCAGTCAAATAAGCGTCACGTGTCTCGGCGTCAACGTCGAGGATGACATAGGTAGCAAAGTACGCGATCTTCTCAAGGTTCCGTACCGTAATGCCCAGCAAGAGGCTCATCGCACTTGGCGTGCCGCGCATAAACCAAATGTGTGCAACAGGGGTGGCCAAGCTAATGTGCCCCATCCGCTCGCGACGCACGATCGACTTAGTGACGAGCTCGCCATTTTTATCTACTGCAGCTTCGCGGCTGCGCACACCCTTGAGCTTGCTGTCGTGTGGGTTGATATCTTTGACTGGGCCAAAAATACGCTCACAAAACAGGCCATCACGCTCAGGCTTCTGGGTTCGATAGTTAATCGTCTCCGGCTTGGTGACTTCGCCGTAGCTCCACTTGAGGATATCCTCGGGGCTGGCGACGGCCAAGCGTACCGCATCAAAATTGGCGATATCGTGATCTGTTACCACGTGGGACATCTTAGGCTTCCTCCTCGCTTAGGTTTTCTACTGTGTCAATATCTTGGACGGACATGCCGCTGTCATCGGCGATCGTGCCAATGCCGTCGGATTCATCAAGATAGGTTGCTTCATCATCACTCGCGTCAGATGGGACGGTTTTATCGGCAGGGCCCGCAGCAGCAATGACATGCTCGGCATCGACCGACTCGTCAGACTCATCCAGTAGGTCAACACGCAGACCCAAACCTTGCAGCTCCTTGACAAGCACGTTAAAGCTCTCGGGCAGCTTTGGCCCGGCAATAGGCTCATCTTTAATGATTGCCTCGTAGGCTTTGGCGCGGCCATAGACGTCGTCTGATTTAATTGTCAGCATCTCCTGCAGAGTAGTTGCGGCGCCGTAAGCTTCGAGTGCCCAGACCTCCATCTCTCCGAGGCGCTGGCCACCATTTTGAGCTTTACCACCAAGTGGCTGCTGAGTCACCATGGTGTATGGGCCGGTGCTGCGGGCGTGGATCTTGTCACTCACCATGTGGTGGAGTTTGATCATATGCATCACGCCGACCGTTGTACGCTCCTCGAATGGCTCACCGCTCAGGCCATCGTAGAGTTGGCTCTTGCCATCGCGCGCAATGCCAGCCTTTTCAAGCTCATCCTTGATGGTATCGGCTGGCACACCATTGAATGGTGGCGTGGCAACCTTGTAGCCGAGTGCTCGTGCAGCCATGCCGAGGTGCGTCTCAAAGAGCTGGCCAAGGTTCATACGGCTTGGCACACCGAGTGGGTTAAGGATCACATCAACAGGGGTACCGTCGGCCAGGTATGGCATATCCTCCACTGCCATCACGCGGGCACACACACCCTTGTTGCCGTGGCGGCCAGCTATCTTGTCACCCACACCGATCTTGCGCAATTGTGCGACAAAGATCTGAATCTGCATCAATACGCCCGTCTTGAGCTCATGGCCATTCTCGCGGCTAAAGACCTTGACACCAACAACTTTGCCACCACCAGCATTATTCATGCGCTGGCTGGTGTCGCGCACATCTTTAGCTTTTTCACCAAAGATTGCACGCAGCAAACGCTCCTCGCTGCTGAGCTCTTGCTCACCCTTTGGTGTAATCTTGCCGACCAAGACATCGCCCGCCTTGACCTCAGAGCCAATCTGCACAATACCGCTCTCATCCAAGTGACGGAGGCTATCCTCACTCACATTTGGAATATCGCGCGTCACGATCTCTGGACCAAGCTTCGTCTCACGCACCTCGACGGTGTAGTCCTTGATGTTGATGCTGGTAAGAGTATCATCCTCTACCAAGCGGCGGCTCAAAATCACCGCGTCGTCCATATTGTAGCCACCCCACGGCATGAAGGCCACCAGCAGGTCCTTACCAAGGGCAAGCTCACCATCAGCAATGGACGCGCCCTCGATGAGAGTGTCACCCTTCGCAACGGTTTGGCCGCGGCTAACCCGGACTTTTTGGTTGATACAACGATCGTCATTGCTCTTGGCAAAGTGGATCAGGTCATAGCGCTTGACGCCATCAGCATAGCGCACCTCGACTGCTTCGCCATCAGCCCGAATCACTTCTCCATCAGCCTCGGCCGTAATGAGCTGGCTGGAGTTGCGTGCTACTTCGTGCTCAATGCCAGTGCCAACCGTTGGCGACTCTGGCTGCAAAAGCGGCACTGCCTGGCGCTGCATGTTAGAGCCAGTCAAGCTGCGGTCAATACGGTTCTTCTCGATAAATGGCACGAGACTCGCGGTCGACCCAAGGATCTGCTTGTGTGCAGCATCCATGAAAGTGACTTCGCTGGTATCTACCTGCCCTGGCTGGAGGAACTTGCGCGCACTAACGCGATCGCGTACAAAGGTACCATCCTCATTGAGGCGAGCGCCAGCGTCGGCAATCACCTCTGTTACTTCCTGCGAAGCATCAAGGTAGACGATCTCATCAGTCACGCGGCCATCAACTACCTTGAGGTATGGTGTCTCAATAAAGCCATATTCGTTGATGCGTGCATAGGTAGCGAGGTTCAGCACCAAGCCAATGTTGGCTCCCTCTGGTGTCTCCACCGAGCAAATCCGACCATAGTGAGTGGGGTGAGCATCGCGCACCTCAAAGCCGGCTCGCTCGCGGCTCAAACCACCAGGCCCCATCGAGCTCAGGCGGCGCTTGTGACTCAGCTCGGATAGCGGGTTTACCTCATCAAGCAGCTGGCTCAACTGGCTACTGGCGAAGAACTCGCGCACTGCCGCCACTACCGGGCGAGCATTAATCAGCTGGCTCGGCGTAACCGTCTCGAGGTCACTCATGCTCATACGATCCATTGCATTGCGCTGCATCCGGAGCATACCAACGCGGAACTGGCGCGCTACCAACTCGCCAACCAGCTTCACACGGCGATTGCTCAGCGAGTCGATATCATCAGCTGGCTCTTGTGTGTTGTTAAGGCGAATAATTTCACGCAAGACACCGATCAAATCATTCATCTGCAATGTACGATATTCGGCCGTATTAGGCACATCAACACCCAGGCGCTGGTTGATCTTGTAGCGGCCAACGCGGCTGTAGTCAAAACGCTTAAAGTCGAAGAACATGCGCTCAATCATCTGACGAGCGTTCTCTACCGTAGCGAGGTCACCTGGGCGCAGGCGGCGATAGACCTCAATCAGCGCTTCATTAATGCCGTGCGCTGGATCCTTCTCAAGCGTAGCTTCGATATACTTCAGCTCACCGGTGTCGATATCAGCAAAGGCCTCGCGAATGGCCGACACTTTGCTCATACCAAGGGCGCGCAGCAAGGTGGTGGCTGCAATCTTGCGGCGGCGATCGATCTTCACGTAGATTGCACCCGATGGGCTGGTCTCGAACTCGAGCCATGCCCCACGGCCTGGGATCATCTTGGCACCATAGAGGTTGCGCCCTGCCACGCGGTCGGCACTAAACAGCACACCAGCACTCCGAATCAGCTGGCTTACCACCACACGCTCTGTCCCATTGATGATAAACGTCGCGCGCTCCGTCATCCAAGGGTAGTCGCCCATGTAGATGCTCTGTTCTTTCACTTCGCCAGTCGTCTTGTTGATAAGCTCGACGGTGGCTTGCAGTGGTGCATCGAAAGTCAGGTTGTTTTCTTTCGCAAACTGCTCTGTATGCTTGGGCTCGCCAAAGGCATAATCCTTAAAGCGCAGCTCAAGCTTCTGGCCAGTATAGTCTTCGATTGGGTTGAGCTCTGCAAAAATTTCGCTCAGGCCCGTCTCGACGAAGTCCTTCCAGGATTCTTCTTGGTGAGCCAGCAAGTCGGGTACTGCCAGCGCGGTGTCATTGCTAGTAAAAAACACACGCGATGGAGCAGCTGTTGCCGTGGTAGGTGTAGGCATGTAAACTCCTCTTGAATTATTGTTATCTATCCGCACGCGTAAGGACTCCAAAACCCTGCTCGTGCATTTGTTGTGGCACCGAAGCTTTACTCAATATAAGTTTTCGCACACTAAAACGCCACGCCACCGGCGTAGTCCGCACCTAACCCATATTACACAACCTTCATTAATTTTTAATTGTAGCAGATCGCGCCTTACTCCGTCAAGTGACAAGGCTTCAATTTTTATAGACCGCTTGAATAGTGTCGTAACACACTGTAACGCATCTCTTTGTCATACTACGGCGCGTCAGGTTAATAATACACCCCTTTATAACCGGTGTAAGCTATTTGATCCAAAGCCATTAACATAATAGAAGAAGCGGCCGGTCTTGGCAGAAACACACAGTCTTTGAACTGGAGACTGCCAAAAGGCGCATTTGGTACTTGTGTCGCGTAGGATGCTTTCGCCATAATGTCGAAGTGAATCGTTTTTATACCACACTGTGTCGCCAGCCGGTATCGGCTGTGTATAGGTTTGTGCTTGCGCAGCTGATATCCATCCACTACACTCTTTCCCAACTGTACAGCGGATAAATGGTTGCTGTGCAAGCAGGCGGTTGCGGTCATCCTGCGAAGTAATCGTCCCATACACACCACCATCAGCGTACGCATCCCACGAAATTACACCATCCGACGAGAACGTAGCAGCCCGTGCTAGCATAGCACCTTCGACGAGCTGCGATTTCATCAGGGAGGCAGCGCTTTGACGGTTCTTGTAGAATATACTCACGGCTACAACGGTCAAAAGCATTAGCATAACCGTTAGCCATACTATCACTGTTACCCGACGTGGGCGATACTGCATAATACGCCGGAAACGTAAGGGTTTTTGGCTTGATTTAGATTCGGAGCTAGTATTTGTACTACGTGATGTCACATCTATATGATACCATAAAGTTGCTACGAACGCTGTGTGATTTTTTGTATGCGAGCACCAATCACTTCATCAGCTAGGCCATACGCCACGGCGTCTGCGGCACTCAGCCAGTAGTCGCGCTCCATATCGGCCTTGATTTTATCGAGTTTCTGGCCAGTGTTGTCCGCCATAATAGCAGCCAGCCGCTCCTTGAGGGCGATACTCTCGCGTAAGCTAATTTCTTGGTCTGTCACTTTGCCGCGCGTACCGCTGCTCGGCTGGTGGATCATCACGCGGGCATTAGGCAAGACAAAGCGCTTACCCTTTGCACCACTGCTAAGCAAAAACGCACCCATGCTTGCCTGCAAGCCAATACCAATCGTCTGCACATCTGGCGCGATATATTGCATAGTATCGTAGATCGCGAGGCCATCATACACACTGCCACCAGGGCTATTGATATAGAGCTGGATATCCTTATCTGAGCTCTCATTAGCAAGATGGAGGAGCTGCGCCACAACCACATTGGCCGTCATTTCAGTCACCTCCTCGCCAAGGAAGATAATGCGATCCTCGAGCAAACGCGAGTATATATCATAGCCACGCTCACCATCACGTGTGCGGACGATGACGTTGGGCACTAGGTAGTCATTCGGTTTCATCATAGTACTATTGTAACGAGAAAATTAGCACTCGTCAAGACAGAGTGCTAATTTCTGTTGTACGCATTGGTCCCGCTTGCTACTTTTTGGTATTCTGCGCCACCAGCCAGTCAATCGTCTTCTCTGTCAAGAGGCGGTTGGCAATCTCGTGCTGCACCTCTGGCTCGTCAAAGCGCGCCACCATAGTTGCATCATTGGCATACTGTTGCTTGAAGGCACTGATGCGCTCTTGCAGCTCCTCTGCTGTGGCTTCGATCTTCTCGGCCTTGCTCAGCTCAGCCAGGACAAGCCCAGCCTTAATGCGTTCATCGGCCGCTGGCTTAGCCTCCTTCTCAATCCACTCGTCTTTGTCCTTATATTCCTTCTCGGCAAGATACTGCTCAAGGGTACGACCGCGGTGAGCGAGGTTCTGCACCAAGTCTTGCTCAATTGAGCGAAGCTGGTCGGCTCGCAATACCTCCGGGATGGCTACCGTGCTGGCATCGGCCAGCTGCTTGACGGCTACGTCGCGTAGCTCATCATCTGCTTCACGCTGCTTTTGCGCAGTAATTTCCTTTTCAATGTCTTTTTTGAGGTCATCAATAGAAGTGAATGGCCCAACCTTCGCCGCAAACTCATCAGTCAGCTCAGGCAATGTCACTTTCTTAACCTTCTTGACGGTCGTATCAAAGACGACTGCTTGCCCAGCTAGTTCGCTCGCATGATAGTCCTGCGGGAAGGTGAGTTCAACCGCCTTCGTTTCACCAGCCTTGAGGTCAATCAATGCCTCTTCGAAGCCTGGAATGAATGACTTGCTGCCGAGCACAAGCGGATAATCTTTCCCGGTACCACCAGCAAAAGGCGTACCATCGCGCTTACCGACAAAGTCAATCGTCACTTCGTCGCCGTCCTGGGCTGCTTCATCAGTGTCCGTACGCTCGGCCATGCTGTGGCGAATCCGGTCAAGGATCTCCATTACTTCTTCTGGCGTAACGGTTATCTTCGCTGGCTTGAGCTTGAGCTTCTTATAGTCACCGAGAGTAATCGTAGGCATAACCTCTGCCTCAGCAGTAAATTCCAACTCACTACCAGGCACAAACTTCTTAATCTCCACCTCTGGGCGTTCAAGCACCTGCACGTCACTCTCGAGGAAGGCTGCAGCAACTGCTTTGCTCAGGGCGTTGTTAAGCGTCTCCTCGGCGAGGTGTTCTGGATTGGTATTCTTTGCAACCAGCTCGAGCGGGGCATGACCCTTGCGGAAGCCATCGACCTTAGTCGTCTTGGCGAGTTTGCGCAAAGCAACCTGGCGAGCTGCCTCCAGTTCGTCTGCACCAACGGTAATCGTGGCGCATACTTTGGTGTCTGATAGGTGGTCTAGTGTCGTCTTCATAGTTGGTTATTGTATCATATGTCGTTGACGGTGTGAAATAGACATGCAACAGACCCAAGTATGCATGCGTATATATGCTGTTTCGCAAGACGAGCAAAACGAGAGGCTAACAGAGATGAACTACAGTTGCAACAGAGACACATGGTGACACTACGATAAATCAAAGTCATCATCTTCACTGCGTGATGGTTGGCGACGATAATCCTTAACGGCACTGACGACGCGCTCTAGGCTGAGCTTTTGCTCCTCGCTCGTCGCAATATTCTTGAGGGTGTAAATCTCGTTCTCCAGCTCATCCTCACCAACGAAGAGGAAATACGGGATCTGTTTCTTGATCGCTGCCTTGAGCTGCTTATCTAGTTTGCGGCCAGTGAAATCGACTTCCACATTGACGTCCTCATCGCGCAGGTCGTCCGCTAGCTCTAGCGCACCGCGCATTGCCCCACCAAGGACGATCATATAGATATCGGTTGTGGAGCTAAATTCTGGTAGCAGCTGATGCGCCTCGAGGAAGAGCTGCATCATCGATAGGCCCGGTGCGAAGCCGACCGCACTGATAGGCTCGGCGCCAAACATCCCTACTAAGCCATCATAGCGCCCACCACCAAAGAGCGAACGGTTATTATCTGGATGAGTGTCGAAGAACTCAAACACTGTACCGGTGTAATAATCCAATCCACGCATGAGCGTGATATCAAAGATGGCATTTGTTACGCCACTACGCTCAAGTAGTGTGAAGAGTCGCTGCACATCGCGCACCGCCTCGCTATCGCGAATCGATTCGGGGAGATCGGCCATAGTACGTGCCGTCAAGAGCTGAGCAATCCGCTGCAAGCCGACCGGTGCCGCCGCCTCACCAAAGATCTCAATCGCCTGGTCGCGAAAGGCCTGTGGTGGAATCTTGTTCTTACGATCAAACAGCCGGATCATCAGCTGAGCCTGCACAGCATCGAGCTCGAGAAACTGCGCCATCATAAGGTTGATCAACTGGCGATTGTTGATGCGAATAGTGTACATGTCGTCCGTCGCGCCAAAGGCCTTCATGATACGGCTACCAAGTGCGATAATCTCGGCTTCGGCCTGCATGTTATCAACACCAAATATATCGACATTCATCTGCCAGAATTCACGCTCTCTTCCCCGTTGTGGTCGCTCATAGCGCATAAACTGGGCAATACTAAACCAACGCGCTGGATAAGCGATCTCTTGGCGGTGCTTGGCAATCATCCGGCTGACGCTCGGCGTCATCTCAGGACGGATCGCTACCTGTCGATCGCCACGATCAATAAACTGATACGTCTGGTCATTTACTAACTCGTCACCACTCTTGGCAGCATACACTTCAACTGGCTCAAGCAGTGGTGCATCATATTCTTCGTAACCGTAGCTCTTGGCAACGTGACGCCAGGTCTGAAAGATATATTTGCGCACGCGAAGATCTTCCGGATACCAATCCCGCGCCCCCCGATATGATTCCGATGAAAGTTTTGTCATAGTTACTGCTATTTTTGCATAAACGGCATGGAAAAACAAGCCCTTGGCCGGATTCACTACTCTGCAAAGCGTCATTCCACGCTGATTGCAAACGATATATTGCTCTGCTCGCCCTTCTCTTGCCCGATAGCTGAAGAAAGATAGATTATAGGCCGTAGATCTCTATCTGAGCGGTGCGGTCTATGCAAGATGCCACCTCACCTCTCACCCGAGCGCAGCCGATGCTGCTGCACCCAAGCATACATTGCAATACCCGCTGCTACGCCAACATTGAGGCTACGCGTACTGCCAAACTGCTCAATTGCAACAATACTCGTAGCCCGCTCAAGCAGCTCGGGACGAATACCAGGCCCCTCTGCCCCAAACAAAAGCACAGCACTACGCGGCAGCGCAACCGAGTGAAGTGGCTGCGAACCAGCAACATTATCAACCGCAATCAGTGGCCGGCCAGCAATGGCCTGCAAGAAATCTTCAACCGTTTGGTGATAATGCACGTGCAGATACGTGTCTGTCATCATCGCACCGCGTTTATTCCACTGCCGCCGACCAATAATGTGGACATGCCGCACCCCAAAGGCATTGGCACTGCGGACGATCGTCCCCATGTTGAAATCGCGCACAACATTATCAATCGCAATATGAAGTGCCGAGCCATGCTCATCAAGATCGGCAACGATCGCTTGGTGAGGCAGCCCTTTATAGCGGTCTACGACATTGCGACGGTCGGCTAATGCAGAGGTGGGATCTATAGTGTTCATTGGTGATATTATGCTGCTCTTCCTATAGCATCAGTATTATTTTCTTCGACAGATTGCTGCGCCATCCCACTGATCTCGCGAATGATGCGGATGCCCTCTTCGGTAAGCTCACCCTGTGTTGGCTGTCCGGTGCGTGATGATATAGCCAGGCCGTACAGTAAGCGTCCTGCAGTATCTGGCGTAAGATCTTCGCCCGATCGTGTAGCAATTAAACCTAGCGCACCAACCATCCGTCGGCGCACCTCAGCATACTGCTCATCTCCAGCTTCACCTGAGTTGGCGGTACCGCACTCCTCTCGGATTTTTCCAATCATTTGTTGTATCCACTCTAGTTTCTCGAACTTTTGGGACGATGAATAGGTAGAGGTCATAGCATTACTCCCTACATAATCTAAAATAGTGGCAGACCCGCCACAGTTTATTTACCTGATTGTATCACAAAACTCTTTACGCAAGACCAAAATTCGTATACAATACACGGTAAGAGCCTGCGGTGCGTATATCTGCGGATGTGGCGGAATTGGTAGACGCGCTAGCTTCAGGTGCTAGTGCCCTGCGGGGCGTGGAGGTTCAAGTCCTCTCATCCGTACCAGCAAGCTCTTACCCGAACCCACCCCAGTCGAAACAGCCTGAGATGCGGTTCCAGATGATGAACAACGCTCACCCACCAGGGTGGGCGTTGTTCGTGTTGTGGGGCTCATCGGCGTGTCGCCGACTGGAGGTAGTACGTGTGCGCAGTGCGCAGGCTCTTACAGTTGTAGCGTGTAGTCAGATGAAAGATGTTAAAATTTGATTTATCAAAATAACGACGCCTGTAAAGGAGCTTCACCTTCGCCTACGTCCGTAAACACGACACTCCGTCCAACGAGGGGCTTTATATCTAGCAAATAATTGCTCAAATAACCATGCCAAATTAAGCACTGGCCAATTGCATAAGGTCCGTCAAGGAGACTCCATGACATCGAACCAGCAGGCAGGATGCGACATTCTTCAGACTTCTGTTTCAGGTTGACGATCGTCGGCAGCATATCGCACCAAATCGTGTCTGAAACTGAGACATCCCGGTCGTCTGCAACTAGACGAGAAACAGCATGCAGATCAGCCGTTACCTGTTCTGCAGAAGGTAGAGTAGAGATAAGATTGGTCTTCAAATTACCGCGAACTGTCTGCGCGATACCATGAGCGTGCGATATTCTAGATTCCAGTTGACGAATAGCTATTCCGTCAGGGCGGCTCGCAATCCTCATAGCTGCCAGCGCGCCCTGTTCGTACCAACGGGCTGGATGGCGTGATCGTGCAGCTGTACCAACTTTTACAACCCCACCTCCAAAAGCAGCCAAATAGAGGTAATGCTCTTGGGATACGTAGCTGCGTAGTTGTGGCGGCACAGCATTCAGGTGTTTAGTGTTGTGTAGCGCTACGAAACCCTCTTGAAGCTGACAAGACCGACATTGATGTCCCTTGGCCACCTGAGCAGCATGCGGGCAAGGAGTATGTACTCCAGTAGTGCCATAAGAAAAGTCATAATAACCAGTGCAGTGTCGTTCGGTCCCCCGTGGCAATGGGATTCCAGCGGACAAGTTGATCGCAGTAACGACACCATTACGGATGATCTCGTAATGAGGATCACCGTTATTTTTCCACGTTATTCCGCAAAATATATCCATGCCTGTCATTTCTTTATAAGAGCGTATCAAGATATTATACTGCCCTACTTATAACGATGGCTAGCACGGAGATCATCTGCTACTATAGAAAAAGGAGGCTTAACATGCAAGAAACTACAGCACTATATAACTCTTCCCTCGCTGCTTACAACCGTTTAGCACCGGCGTATGGTTTGAAGGATGGCGTTGAAGTTATCAATGAAGACCTTGCGCGTTCGTTTGTTGCAATGCTTCCACCGCATGGCCGAGTTCTTGACCTAGGTTGTGGGCCAGGCCAGTATAGTCGATATTTTGCCTCGCAAGGCTATGACGTCGAGGCAGTCGACAATAGCCCAGCAATGATAGAAGAGTTACATCGTCGAGGAGCATCAACAAAAGTAACAACTCGATGCCTTGACATGAGACAACTAGATTATAAGGGCAACTTCGTTGGTGTATTTGCCCTTGCCAGTCTCATACACCTCAGGCAAGAAGACCTTCCCGCTGTTCTTGCGTCAATCCGTGCCGCTCTTGTCCCTGGTGGTGCATTCCTTGCAAACTTTGCTATATCCGACCAGGGGCTTCGCTTTGAGCGTTTAACAGCCACCGATTACGCGCAGTCTGGGCGATTCTTTCAGCATTACAAGACAATAGACATCCCGCGTCGTATGCTCGAGGAGGCTGGGTTCCGCATCGACCGAATCGATATCCGTATCGTTCGCCCGATGCTCAATGATGGAACCCGAGGGTATACTGAGTGGGCGAATTTTATGGGAGTACGGGTAGCGGATTAATTCACTATTTCTGCAATTATATTGTATAATGCAGTAATTATGTCTGCTCGTTTTCTTCATCACTACAAACGTCTCACCTTTACCCTACTCGTCATTCTCTGCTTGACCCTATTTCTCAATTACGGCCCGTGGAGCGCCCGCGGTACTTTTGCGCGTATCGTGACGGAGGAGGTGACGCAGCGCGTCGATATCACCTACGACTCAGGCAACACAATGCATTATTTGGGCCTTCACGCTGACCCCGATGGGACAGTAATTGGACGCATCCGCCCCACATCTAGTCAAGGAACAATATCCTTGCCGGAGCGGGTGTTTCGAGACTGCCCACGCGGCTGTAGCCGTTGGGAATCACCAGACGACCAGTCTGTTCATGCCGGTCTGACGCGTGCTGATGATGTAGACAATGCCGTTGGTGGTAGCTATCTTCATCTCCCAACGTTTGGGCAACCAACTGCTCGCGATCTTTTTCTTCAAGCTATTGCGCCTGATGCCCGCTGTATAACGCGCTCTCGCGGAAATGATGCGGAGCTTGATGTAGTCTGTATTAATCAGAAGACTGGTGCTTTTTTGTATCGGTTGTCCGAAATATAACAATGCATTTATTATTAAAGAGAGGCTAAGTACCTCTAGTAGTGCTTTTTGATAGATAGGTTATTCTATTCGCAGAAGGGGTGTATAGGCTATTTTGATAAGCCATCAATCCACAACAACTATCCCTTCGACTGCAGCATTGCGTTACTATGTTAGCTGTGATTAAATATAGCTATGTGTGGAGCTCTACCCCCCCAGGATGTACCAAAGCAGCCAGAAAATGATCTACTGCCTTGGAATACTTCCGAAAAAAGCGACATAGAAGCTCAGCCAGACGCCCAGTCAACACCCAAAAGCATTGGACGTCTTGCAATAGATAAAGTTTTTGGTCGCAAGACAGTAGATAGACTCTCGTTATTTTATGGGGAATTTAGGAAAGCTATTCAACCTAAAAAGAGGGTTGTGAGCGCCTACTGCGTTTTTGTTGACCCAACTGTGCCATCACCTGGCTGTATATATCCCCCATCAGGGAATGTAAAACAGTCATAAGTACTCTAAGCTCTTATCTTTGCTCATTACTTCCCTGCTTTAATCTCACAAGAATCATACCAACGATACCAACAACCAACAGCACAGCACCGCTAATGTAATCTGAATATACTTCAGGCCATGGCCGAACTATTGAGTATGGTATTAGTTTTCGAGTCACAAAGGGCTCAAAAATTGCCCCTATTGGCAGGATAAACCAGAATATACGCGATGACTTTTTTGGCAAAGCTGCAATCCAGCCGCATACCCCTAGTAGTGCACATAGCACAAGAGCAGCAATAAACCAAAATGAATTCGCCATAAATACTGTGGAGTCATACACCCCAATAAGATAGCCAATACCGTAATGGAGTAGCAGTGTGAGTTCTGCAATGGCAGCGCCACTGATCGCCGCTTTTACCAAGCCTTGAGATCTCCACCCTGCCAAGAATGGCAACGCCGCCCAGACGACACCTGCATTAAATAACTTACTAAATATCTTGCGGATACAAGAGTATAGCTGCCACTGCCCTTCCATTTCTTGGGGAAAGTAGATATTGCTGACAAGCGATAGTATCGCTAATGCAAGGGATAGGAGAATGACAGTCAGGTATTTATGGCGAAATGTATGCATGATTTGATCATAGGGAATTATTGAGTTGCCGTCAATCTGCAACACCCATCACCTCTTGCATTCAGCATCACCCATCATTATCGGGAGTATAATCACCCATTGTTAATTCATCAATCAGGCTGCACATCATGCATTGCACCATCTTCATTCGAAGCTGTGGGAGGTACTTGAGCTTGTTCCTCCGCTTTTGCTGCTTGCTGCTCAGCAGCAATTTGTGCTCGCACTTGGCGTTCAATCTCGTACCGAAGCTGCTGCTCATTCTGTACTAGTGTATTTGATTGTGTAGGTTGGAGGTAGCGCTGTACCTTCTCTAGATGTACCAAAATAGGCGTTACTATTAAACCAAATACAGTGAGTATACCAAAAACTACCAAAAAACGTAGCGTACTTGACGTATCTCGCACATTAAACCATATCATACTCAAACATGCCATACTTAAAAGACTGGCGCAAGTAACCGTCATCATTTTCATTCCTATGATGAAAGAGTTTTTGTTGGCGTATGACAAGGTCTTTACGCTAAGTGTAATGAGCAGTGCAATAATTAATGCTGTGAGCGTAAGCTTCGTCGTAATCGAGAGGAAGTCGCTGCATATTTGTGTCTGAACATGACCTTCGTAGTCATAGTTGCTATAGTCGCTATAATGTCTATTATATCGACTCCCCGTACTGACAGAAGGACGACAAAAACTAAGAAACCGATAGAGATTCCACTGGATAACAAACATACCAGTAAACCACTGAACATTGAGGATGATCGACATAATGGATAGAATTTTTATAACTATTCGGTTATCCGTAAGTCGCGATATGTTGCTCATAGCAATTAATGATGCGATTGCGGCGCAAAACGTCGTGAATAGGATTCGCCAATCAATTTCTTGCGATAATACTGCAAGAATCCCGAGAAGTGCGCACAATGTTAGCAATCCAATTGATAGATAGAGCAGGACACTTCGCAATTGCGCTACAGAGTAGGATTGTTTCATGGCACTATCATACACCATTTACTATCTATGTCAACTCACTTTAGTTATTTAATACACCACCCCAGCCGGCAACGTCGTTGGGACTGCTGGTGACGCATCCTCAATCGACGCGCATGGGTATGAGCAGTAGTCAACCGACAGGAATCCAGCCGATCGGTAATTACCACTAGCCTTCGCTCCGCCAAATGGTGCCGCAGTCGTTGCGCCAGTTAGTGGCTGATTCCAGTTGACGATACCTGCTTTTGTTTGCTGGTAAAACGCTTCGTATTGTGCACACCCACGAGTGACGATGCCAGCAGCAAGCCCAAACTGTGTTGCGACAGAAACAGCCTGCACAATCGCAGCGTCATCCGCAAGACTTCCAGACCAGATTGGTTCGTTGGTGGCAGGGTTACGGGATATTATTCGTTGATCGACACTCATATTCATTAGCCTCTTTCTTTCTCCATTTTATTGAGGGACGACAAAGAAATCAATTGCTACAGATAGCAAGTATATTTCCTCCACAAAGTTTTATCGCCAATCCACTGTATATTCATTGCGTAGCATTGCAGTAATGGTGCGAGCTTGCAAAGTGGTTTTCGTGCCAGGATTAAGAATGCCGTGAGGGTCAAAGAGCTGCTTGATTTGCTGATAGAGAGCTGTAAGGTCTGGATTTTGCGTGGCGCGCACAAAACGAGTTTTGAGCCGGCCCTCACCACCGCTCATCACCAAATGACCGTCGTATAGCGCAAGCAGCTTAGTGAGCTCGTCGTAGAGCTTAAAAATCTTTTGCTTATCACTCACTTTGCGGAGCGAGAGGCGCGGATAGACGCCATAGAGATTCAAGCTAGGATAGCCAGCAAGAGGTAGTGGTAGCTGCAGCGCCCGAGCAAGCGGCATGAGCGCCCGAGCAAATTCTTCGAAGCGCTGCGGCGGCACATAAAACCCCTCAAACAAGCGCGGTGCCCCAACATGCGCGGCATCGGGCCAGCGATACTGATCAAGCGCAGCAAACCCTGCCGCTACATCTTCATCACCGTCATCTTCAGCGATAGTGACGACCGTCTCACCCACAGATTGCAGCTGCTCAAGCTTGGCCTGTTTGCGAGCACGTGTCCGAGTGTTAAAGTCATCGAGTGTCACGAGCAAAACTGCCTGCGGCGTAAACTGCTGGGCAGCTGCCTCATAAAAAGCATACTTCTTGCCATCGCGGCGGAGCTGCTCAAAAATCGCTGCGTCGAGATAGCTAAGCTGTGCTGGTTGGAGTGCGTCAATATCATCAATCGCAGCCTGAGCATCGCTACTATTCCGAAATACCAGAGCTGCCATTGTCTTGCGAAAGCTAAAGAATTCTGTCTTGAGAATAAGCTCGTCAATGATCCCTAGCGTTCCCTCGCTCCCCACAAAGAGCGGCCCAAGGTCAAACGTCCCGTCCGGTTGCTTGACCCGTGCAATACCACTATAACCAGACGTATCATTGGGGTTAATCTGCTCGATCAGCGCTGCATTATCAGTAATAATCGCATCGACACGACGATAAATATCCCCTTCAAACCCAGGCAAACCCTTGCGCCGGCTGAGCTCACGCCGCGAGAGACGCTCTGTCTGCATAACGTCACCGTTGGCGAGTACAACCTCGATCTGATCAATCGCTTCAGCTGGATCGGTCGCTCGGCTGAGGAGCGTCCCGCGTGCACCAGCTGCAATAACTCCACCAACTGTACCTCGCTGGCCAGTCAGTGGCCCAACACCAGCACCATGCATGCTCAGTGCTGCCGCTACACTGCGTGCTGGTACACCTGGCTGGACGCGAACCCGCTGCGATTTGCCATCATATTCAAAGATCGTGTCGAGAGCTGTTGTATCGAGCAGTATCCCCTGGCCCACGGCACCACCCAGCGCACCACAGCCAGCGCCGCGTGTGACAACTGGTATAGTGTGGCCCTTCTCAGCCATTTGCCAGGCAAAACGGGTAATCTTGCGAATATCACTCACAACGCGCGGCGCCACCACGAGTTCTGGCGTTGCGGCTAGAATACCGGCATCTGCACTGACTGACGCACGCCAATCGGCCCGAGTCGAAACAGACCCGGCAATATGACTGCGTAAATAATTTGCAATTTTACTCACATTTCCCCCGTTAGCTTACTGCTTATACTATAGCACAGGGCAGCGCATTTGCACCAGGTGCGGTACAATAAAAATGTGAACTTATCGACACAGCTCTCTCAGATCAAAGGCGTTGGGCCAAAAACAGCTGAGCAACTGGCTCAGGCTGGGCTCTTGACTGTCAATGATCTCATTATGTTTTTGCCACGCAAGCACGATGATTTTACTGCGGCGAGCTCAATCGCAACACTGACACCAGGCAATGTGACGATCACGGCGCGCTGCGAATCAATCAGCACGCGCACGGTGCGGCGTGGTCTCCGCATTACCACAGCAGTACTGGCAGATAGCTCGGGCAAGCTCAACGCCGTGTGGTTTAACCAGCCGTATCGAGTACAGCAGCTCGCGAGTGGGGATGAATGTTACTTTCGGGGACAATTTGAGTATAAGAATGGCCGCTACCAGCTCACCAACCCAAGTGCCGAGCGTGTCAAAGAGCTTGTCCAACATGACACCAACCTGCTGCCCATCTACCACGCAGTGCACGGCCTCAAGAGCCAGCTGGTACGCAAATTGCTCATTGAACTACGACCACTGATCACAATGCTACCCGAGACACTCCCTCCGCAGATTGTCGCACGGGAAGGCTTAATGAGCCGGAGCGAGGCGCTGCTTGCGATACATTTCCCTACCACATCAGAGGATGTCGCAAGAGCACGCCAGCGCTTTGCCTTTGAGGAACTCTTTAGCTTACTGCTTGCTAGTCAGCTCAATCGCCAGGCGCACGCTCAGCTCCAAGGCTATGTCATACCGTTTGAGCAAGCTATTGTAAAATCATTTGTGAGTGCTCTACCCTTTACTCTCACAGACGATCAACGCCGAGCAGCCTGGGATATCCTGCAAGACTTTCAGCGTAGTACACCAATGAATCGCCTCCTCCAAGGTGACGTGGGGAGTGGCAAAACAGTGGTCGCTGGCCTGGCCGCTCGCCAGGCTGCCAGTGCTGGCTACCAAACCGCCTTGATGGCACCGACAGAGATTCTTGCCCGTCAGCACGCCGCCACGCTCGATACATTACTTACGCCCTTTGGTATCAAAGTTGGGCTACTGACTGGCAGCGTGACCGGTGCTGTGCGTAGTGAGCTTGTGCAGCGAATTGCACGCGGCGAGGTAGATATCGTAGTAGGAACGCACGCACTCATCCAAGACTCAGTGAACTTTGCGCAGCTTGGCTTTGTTGTCATCGACGAGCAGCACCGCTTTGGCGTGATGCAGCGCCAGAAGCTCCTTGATAAATCCGGCCATATGCCACACCTGCTTGCTATGACAGCGACACCAATCCCCCGTAGCCTTGCCCTGACCGTCTATGGCGAGCTCGATATTAGCATCATTAGCCAGCGCCCTGCCGGTCGCCAGCCGATCATTACCAAAATTATTTCTCCCGCCTCGCGCCCAGCCCTATACCAACGCGTCACGAAGGAGCTCGAGGCCGGCAGCCAAGCCTATGTCGTCTGCAGCCTCATCGATGACAACCCCGACAATGACGCGCGCAGTGTTGAGACAACTGTACGCCATCTCAAGAGTAGCACTTTAGGCCGATGGCGAATTGGCTTGCTTCACGGCAAGATGAAGCCTGCTGACAAAGAACGGGTGATGCAAGAATTTCACCAGCATGCGTATGATATTCTCGTGAGTACCACAGTAGTAGAAGTTGGTGTTGATGTGCCAAATGCGACAGTGATGATGATCGAGGATGCTGAGCGATTTGGTCTTGCCCAGCTCCACCAGCTGCGTGGCCGAGTGGGACGTGGCACACGCCAGAGCTACTGCTATCTTTTGCTTAATAACCATAGTAGGCCGAGCCAGCGTCTGCGCGAGTTGGAGGCTTCTAGCGACGGCTTTCACTTAGCAGAAGTCGACATGCAGCTCCGCGGCCCGGGCGAAATTTACGGCAAAGCTCAGCATGGCGCACTCAATCTGCGCATTGCGAGCCTGGCCGACAGCAAGGCAATCGCCCGAGCCCAAAAAGCAGCGCAAGCCTTTATCGCCAGTGGCGATTCACTCGAACACTACCCGGAGCTCCAGGCAACCGTGCAACGCAATCAACGACTCACGACACTCAACTAAGCTGAGGTAATCTTACCTATTTTTAATTCTACCTTTTTTCATTCTCTCCATTCTCGCCCATTTAGGGTTGAGAATGTCATTTTAGAGTATTTCGCCCACATTCCAAACCTTCTCCTCATAGTAAATTTTCATCATTTCATCTAATGAAGTACAGCTACTGTTTGTTACATAAAG
Source organism: uncultured Candidatus Saccharibacteria bacterium (assembly GCA_938045445.1). Classification (GTDB taxonomy): domain Bacteria; phylum Patescibacteriota; class Saccharimonadia; order Saccharimonadales; family Saccharimonadaceae; genus Saccharimonas. The sequence continues at coordinate 69,789 of CALIMM010000010.1, read as the reverse complement.
TCATCAAATCTATATAGTGTGAAGAATACTAGGTATACGTAGTATTTTCAGAGAAGAAACGTAAGAGTGAGTGGACAAGCAAAATCAATCAGACCCCTCCTGCTCGCATAGAATCAGCTCGCTACACCCCACTGAGTAGCATGGAATACCATCAAAATAATGAAACGTGGATAATCTCAACAAAACACATCCATAGCAACGATTCAGCCACGTCAAAATCTGCTATACTATATGAGATATGTACAGTGGAACAACCTTTCGAGACCAGTCGGGGCACTTGGTTGGTGTTCATCAGCGAATCGACCAGATCGCACGGCGCGACCTTGGCCAGATGTGCAGCCACCATGTCGCCATTCTCCACTTCCCGAGCTCGCGCGACATTCTCCATTTCGAGGGCAATAATGGTCCCGACGGTATCAAACGCAAAAGCCCCAGCGTCGATGAACCCTGGCACTATATCGACCCCACCAAGCCAGACGACCGCGACCTCGTCGTTATGATTCTCGATCATCATTACAATCTTGTCCAAGCGCTACGCCAAAACAATACAGTGCGTGCTGCCTTTGAGGCAGCGTGGATGTCACACGCCATTGTTGACGGCCTCACACCGGCTCATCACTATCCGCTGAGCGATAAAATCGAGGAACTCTGGGGTCGCCCCAAAGAGGAGCGCCTTACCGTCTTAGATAAGAATTTCATCCATGGGACGACGGGGCTTGATACCATCAACAAAAACTGGGAATACTGGGGGGCAAAGGGTGTCTTTGCAACACATATTCTCTTCGAGCTAGGTGTGGCCGCCTCGATGCGCACTGCCCGTTTTGCGGACACCTGCCCATCGCCCGAGTGGGTAGCTGAGGCAGAGCAGCTTGGCCTGGAGGCGGTCTTTTTGCGAGCAGTGCAGCGGGTGTATGCACTCGATATGTATCACACGTTTTGGCGTAACGGCTGGACGACGGGCCTAGCCTTGCAAACGCGCAACGAGCTCATCCCAGAGATCATCCGCACTGTTGCCTACGCATGGTACAGCGCACTATGCGAGGCTTACCCATCATGAAAGTCCGAGTGATCGCCGGGCGCTATGGCGGACGCTGGCTCGATGCGCCAGATAACCGCCGTACCCATCCTATGGGCGAGCGAGTACGCAACGCGCTGTTTAATTCGCTTGGCGATGCAGTGCACGATGCCCGCATCCTCGATGCCTTTGCGGGCACTGGTGCAGTTGGTCTCGAAGCCTTGAGCCGTGGGGCTCGCCAGGCGTTGTTTGTCGAGCGTGATCGCCTCGCCTTTACCATCCTCTGCAAAAATATCGCAGCGCTCAGTGCTGATCCATCCGCTACTGCAGTCAAAGCTGGCGTCGGCTCATGGCTTGATACGTACGATGGCGAAGCGTTCGATATCATCTTTGCCGACCCGCCCTACCACGATCTCCAGCTTACAACAGTTAGCCGACTTTTTGCCCTTCTCAAACCAGGCGGATTTATGGTATTATCACATACAGGAATAGGTGAGGGGCCAAAATTAGCAAACGACATTGTTGTGGTGGACAATCGTAGTTATGGAAACGCACACCTCACCTTTTTCCGCCGAGCTGATGGATGCAGCTAAGGTTGCAGATACACCAGCTCATTTGGTATAATAGCTTTGTTATGCGGATGTGGTGGAATTGGTAGACACGCATGCCTTAGGAGCATGTGCCCTCGTGGCGTGAAGGTTCAAGTCCTTTCATCCGCACCAGCTATCATGGGTTTGTTTTGTTGCCGTTTCTTGCGGCACTTTTTTATAATTTGCGGCATGGAGCTTTCTTTTTTCGCATCCTTCCTCAAGAATTCTATAGAAGTGTTCTATTTCTCAAATATATTTTTACACCAAGAATAAAATCTATTGAGCGCAATAAATGCTTGATAACCCCAACAGACGAAACAAGCAAGATAATAAACTTAAACTTATTGATATAGTAAAGGAGAAGCAATGAGTCAACAGTTAGAACGGGAGCGCACATTCCTCGCAAAAGAGCTGCCGCAAGAAATCAAGACAGCCGAGCCAACTCGCATCGTCGATATCTATATCCCAGACACGCCAGCGCATTCCCACCTTCGGCTTAGGCAAAACGGCAAAACATATGAAATCACCAAGAAAACCTCCGTTACAGCAGGTGATGCGTCCGAGCACATTGAGCAAACCATCCCTTTGACAGAGGAAGAATTTGCAGCACTCTCACATTGCAGCGCAAAGCGCGTTGCAAAGGACCGCTACCGCGTCGTGATCGATGGCACACTCGCCGAAATTGATATATTTATCGAGGATCTGGCTGGGCTTGTGTTGATAGATTTTGAGTTTAGCACAGAAGCCGAGAAGGATGATTTTACTCCACCAGACATTACCCTTGCCGACGTCACACAGGAGGATTTCATCGCTGGAGGTCTGCTCGCCGGCAAGACATATGACACCATTGTGCCAGAGCTTGCGCGGTTTTGTTATAAAAAGCTTAGTAGAGAGCAGCTTTAGTTAGTTTATTCGGCATTCACTATAAAATACTCACCCCTACTGGGTGAGCATTTTTATTCATGGCCCGTTTCTTACCTGCCATTATATGTGATAGCAGCAACACGGAACTTGTTTAGTTTCTCAAACAATTCTCCATAGTAGTCAGCAGAAGGGAGCCCCTGCACACTCTCCAGCCACTTCCATTCTTCATCAGTAGGAGCTTTTGGGCCAAGCCTGAATTCATGAATAAACCGCATAAGCATCTCTACTTCGCTGTCTGTTAGTATGAGCGCTACTGGATCATCACGAGAGTTCAGTGGTGTTTTGTCTGAGTTATCTACTGTCTTCGTAGAAGCCTTATCTATACTGTCCTTTGACATTCCTGCTCCAATTTTTACTCCGTGACGCCCAAAACCCCGTCCAATGCATAGGCGGTTGTTTCCCAGCCATTGACGGCAATGCTGTCGATACCCATCGCGCGGACTGGGTAGTCGTTGCCGCCTTCTTCGATCTTATCACCAAAGAAGAGGACTTCACTTTTCTCTAAGCCATTAGCTTCAAGCAGCTTCTTCATGCCATAGGCTTTGTCGATGCCAGGGCGGGTGATATCGGTGCTAGTGGTGCCACCAATGCGCACTTCGAGGCCAGGCAGTTGTGCCGCCACTTTGTCGCGATAGACTGGCCGAACATCCTTGTACTTCTCTGCCCAGGCGTATTTTTCCTCAGGAGTGGCCTGCTGACCCAAGGCAGATATAGTGATCTGGCTCTGGCGATCCTCGATAATCTCACCCGCTGGGTGCTCACACCAGATCCCCATCTCCCGTGCAGTCGACTCAAGCACACTCACGATTTGCACTTTTTGCTCATCCGTCAAGTCCTCGGCATACTGCAGCTGCCATTCACCCGCCTGTGGGTCGAAGCGGTAATAGCGCGTGCCACACGTCGGCATAGCGTGAAACTTGCCCAGCAGCTCGGGCGACACATCAAGGCGACTAGTCACCTGCTTTTGGATCTGCTTGAAGTCTCCACCGGTGATGACGCACACATCATACTTCTCCAGCAAACGCCCCAGCAGAGCCGCCATCCGGTCGCTCACGGGTGACTTCGTTACTGCTAGCGTATCGTCTAGATCAAATGCAATCAATTTTTTCATGACAAATTCTCCTCTTGTAGCTAATTAATGTGCCATTATCATACCATAAAATATGGCAAATACATAATCGAATGATCGGTTGCTACCCTTCTGCCGAGCATAGCCATCGAGAACACCTGTCTATCGCACGAGCACGAAGCTGTTCTTGCCCTTTTTGATCAAGCTTGGACTCGTCGCTGGTTGATCACTGGTGATTTTTGCACCATCAAGGCTAATGGCATTATTTTTGATGAGGCGACGTGCTTCGCCATTGCTGACGCAGACCTCAGCCTCCACCAGAGCGGTCACCACTGATTGCGGCGAGACGGTGGGGATCTCGTTGGCCAGCGCGTCAAGATCTTCCTCGCGCAGTGTCGATAGGTCATTGCCACCAAAGAGCACACTGGTTACTCGCTCCACACTCTCGCGGCGCTCATGGCCGTGGACGATATTGGTCACTTCTCGTGCGAGTGTCTTTTGCAGGGTGCGCGCGCCAGGGTTAGCGTGGTGGGTGTCAATCAATGTTTCGATAGTTGCTTGATCAAGCAACGTGTAGATCTTGATCAAGTCTTTGCTCGTCTCGTCATCGCAGTTGAGCCAAAATTGGTAAAATTTGTATGGACTCGTCAGCGCTGGGTCAAGCCAAACTGCACCACCTTCCGACTTGCCGAATTTTACTCCTGTTTGCTTATTGATTACGAGCGGCGCCGTCAAGACATGAGCTTCGCCACCCTCGAGCTTACGAATGAGCGACACGCCTGTCACGCTATTACCCCATTGGTCGGCACCAGCCAATTGCAGCGTCGCACCCTTCTCGTGGTACAGATGCAAGAAGTCATAACCTTGAATCAATGCATAACTAAATTCACCATAGCTAATGCCTGTCCCGCCTTCGCCGATCCGTTGCTGCACAAAATCGCGGTCGAGTAGCTGCGTCATACTCACGTGCTTACCGATCTGGTGCAAAAAATCGACATAGTTAACGTGAGCAAACCAATCGGCATTATTGACTACCGCAAAATCCTGGCCGCGAAATATCTGTCGAAATTGCGCCGTCAAGCCCTCAACACTACGTGCTACCGTTTCAGCATTGCGGAGATCGCGCTCTTGCTTTTTACCGTCTGGGTCGCCAATCATCCCGGTTGCACCCCCCACAAGCAACAGTGGCGTGTGTCCATGGTCGATGAAGTGCCGGCATAGCATCATAACGGCCAAGTTGCCAATCGTCATGCTCGGTGCACTCGGGTCAACGCCGACGTAGAAAGTGCGTGGTTCGTTGATGTCATTAATATCAGCAAACGTCGTTTGGTTAATGAATCCGCGCCAGGTTAGTTCTTCTGCTAAGGTCATATATACTCCACTCTTGCTCTTTCTTATGCTCATGTATTGCTATTTATTTTAGCACGAAATAGGAGTCGCACGGCGGGAAAGACTAGCCCTACCCACCCACATAATGCTATAATGCAGAGGAATATCGTGTGTTAGAGGAATAAGAGATCGTGGTCAAAAATAATTTATCACATCGAGTTAGCGTCTACTCCAATCTTGCAGCCAAGCGCCGCACCAAAAAAGACGCCGAAGCCCGCCGCAAAGCGGAGTACTTGGCAAGCCTACCCAAGCAACCCCTCAAGCGACTACTCTATCGGATGCATCCACGCCGAGTAGCACAATTTTTATTTAGCAAACGTGGTGCGTATGCCATTCTCAAGGTAGTTGGTGGGTTTTTCCTCGTGCTCGCCCTTGTTATCGTCGGGCTTTTTACCTACTACCGCAAAGACCTCGATGCAATTCGCCCAGGCGAGATAGACAAGCGCGTCCAGACCACCGTTACCAAATACCTTGATCGTAGTGGTCAGCTCCTCTGGGAGGATAAAGGTAACGGCGACTACAAGCTCGTGGTCGATGGCAACCAGATTAGCGACTACGTGAAGAAAGCGACAATCGCTGTGGAGGACCGCGATTTTTACAACCACCACGGTATCAGTCTGGCTGGTATTTCTCGCGCATTCTTGAGTAACTCGCAGGGTAATGCTGTGCAGGGTGGCTCGACGCTCACACAACAGCTCGTTAAGCAAGCCTTTTTTGAGAAAAGTGAGATCGAAAAACGCGGCCTCGATGGTGTACCACGTAAGATTAAGGAGGTGATTCTCTCGATTGAAGTTGAGCGTATGTACAACAAAGATCAAATCCTTAACCTCTACCTCAACGAAGCATCGTATGGTGGCCGCCGCAATGGTGTTGAATCGGCCGCACGCACCTACTTCCAGAAGCCAGCCAAGGATCTCACTCTAGCCGAATCGGCCCTACTGGCTGGTATTCCGAATAGCCCAGGACTCTACGACCCGTATTATGTGCCAGGCAATAGTGCTCTCATTGCACGCCAGCACAAGGTGCTTGATAGTATGGTTGAGATGAATTACATTACTAAAGAGCAGGCCAACGAAGCAAAGCAAGTTGCCATTCTTGACACTGTGAGACCAAAGGCTGAGCAGTATGCCGACATAAAAGCGCCGCACTTCGTCCTGATGGTACGCGACCAGCTCGAAAAAGAGCTGGGCAAATCGACCGTTGGCAAAGGCGGCCTCACTGTCACGACTACGCTTGACTCTACACTCCAAGGCAAGCTTGAGACTCGTATGCAAAGTATGTTTAATGGCAAGCTTACTAATTCTCACTGTGGTAATACTAACTGTGCGACCTATGCTGGCTTTACCAATGGCGCAGCTGCTATTGAGGATAATAAAACAGGTCAAGTGGTAGCGCTAGTTGGGAGTCGAGACTTTAACTATGACGTCTTTGGTCAAAACAATGCCGCTACCGCCTTTATCCAGCCTGGCTCATCCATCAAGCCACTGGTCTATGCCCAGCTTTTCCAAAACAAGGGTAATGGCAGGACTAACTACGGGAGTGGTTCTGTCCTCTCCGACTCAAAGATCAGCTTTGGCAGTTGGACGCCGCAAAACGCCGATGGCAAGTTCCAAAACAACATTAATCTCCGCCAAGCTCTGGCTCGCTCACGTAACATCCCCGCCATCAAAGCTATGCAAGAAAATGAGCGCAATAGGCGCGGCAGCACCTGGCAGACTATTCGCGAGATGGGAGACAGCGCCTACTGTACCCAAGGTGCAGACGCCCAAGCTGGCCTATCAAGTGCCATCGGGAGCTGTGGTACACGCCTTGTCGACCATGTCAACGCTATTGCATCTTTGGCACGGATGGGCACCTACACCCCGCAATCAACAGTTCTCAAAGTAACCAATAGCACCGGCCAAGTCCTCAAGCAGTACACAGCCTCTACGAAGCAGGTGATCGACCAGCAAGCTGCCTACATCGTCAACGATATCCTGGGCGACTCCAGTGCACGAGCAAACCTTGGTGGCGGGCAAGACTACATGCCACAAATGAACCGCCTCAAGGCAAAGACTGCCGTCAAGACCGGTACGTCAAACTCCGAGATTAATGGCAAGGTGGTAGCAAAGGATATTTGGACAGTCGGCTATACACCAGCATTGTCGATGGCGGTTTGGCTGGGCAACTCTGATACGTCACCGCTCCGCAACGGTAACTCGCTCATCCCCGCTATGCTGCTCGACTACACCATGGCCGATGCGACGCAATATTACGTTAGTCAACACAAAGCATCATACAGCGACTGGTTCTCTGCACCAAGCGGCATTCAGCGGATTAACAACGAGATCTATCCATCGTATTACAACAAAAACTCTAACCGCAGCAGCAACACAATGTCATTCGACCGGGTGTCTAAGAAAAAGGTCACAAACTGTACACCAGAGTCAGCTCGTGTGGATATCCCTGTTACTCGGTCGAAAGACTCGTCAGGCAAAGAGACTGTCTCAGCTCAAGATGGCTATGATGCAACCAGCAATGACGATACTCATCGCTGTACCGACTCCAAGCCAAGTGTTTCCGTCGCCGTAAGCTCTAGCGGACAATCGGCGACGGTATACTACCGCCAGGGTAGCCACCCACTCCAGCAGCTGGAGGTGAAGGTGGGTGACCAACTCGTTGGCACGCGCCAGGTCAACAGCGATGGCGACACCAACGTCTCTATACCCTCCTCTGCTGGCAAAAACTTCACCGTGACTGCCACATTGACAGACAGTGTATACTACAGTGACAAAAATACCGCTCATGGCCAGCGAACAAGCTAGTGCGTTTGTAGAGAACAATGAAATACCCTGCGACTGTATGTGCAGGATTTTTTATAGTGGAGTTTAAATATAGGATTATATATCTACTCCAAGCTTGTTATTTATCCCCTAGAAGTAGCCTACACCCTTCGAATAAGATATCGGGGGATAGGCATCTCCATAATGGGAATATCAAGAAATTTAGGGCTTACGATTAAAAATAGAATACATCTGCTTTGGAGTCGATCATCGCGATTCTAGCTCATCCAAGATACATCCTTAGCCTATTATCTCTTACAGCATGCCTTCGCGCAATCAGCTTACACTCCGCACTTCATTACATTTTCTCCAGCTTCACCGGACATAATTGGGACTCACGATCATACAGAGACATTATGATCACAAGGAAAGCAATAAAGGTTCCACCACCCCCACCAACTGCCGATGCAGCTCCGGCGCTCCCGCCAGCCAGGTGAAGTTCTCGTGAGAGCGGTTTAGGGCGTCGTGATAATCCATGGGGTTGCCGGCAATATCGGTATAGACACCACCCGCCTCCTCAATAATGATCTGCTGCGCGACGTTGTCCCAGATCTTGCTCGTTTGGTTGGCGCAGGCACCATAGGCACCCTTCGCAACCATTGCTTGGTCGACGACACTATTAGACGAGCGGAGATTACGGATCGAGAGGATGATGGCACCAAGTAGCTCAGCCTCGCGCTTTGTCCGGGCTGGATCCTCAGGGTGACCGTCAACACCATACGCGACGAGACTATTGGCAAGGTCGGTTTCACGCGAGACATGGATCTTCTGGCCATTACACCAGGCACCTGCATCCTTGGTTGCAATGTAGATCTCGCTAAAGGCAGGCAGGGCAATGCCACCAGCCACTGGGGTGTCGTGATCGAGCAGCCCCAGCATAATGCCATACTGCGGTAGTCCCGCTGCGAAGTTGCTCGTCCCATCGATCGGGTCAACCACCCAGGTGCAGTGCGACCCGTTATCGACACAGCCCAATTCCTCATCGATAATGTTATGGTCAGGGTATGCTGTGCGAATTGCGTCCGTCAGGAAATGACCGATCTCCAGGTCGGTCTCTGTCAGGACTTGATTGCGATCTCCCGCCTTGACCGAGTGAGAAAGGTTGCCAAAGTTCGCGACGGCAATCTTCGCGGCAGCGGTGAGGGTGGTGGTGAGAAAGTCTCGATAGGTATGCATAGTCGCTTCCCTTTCATGGTACTACTACCATCAGTATAGCACCCTGAGAATCATGTATCAAAAATCAAACAATATCTCTTTGCTATCCGCTAGCTTTGTAATAACCCCTCCTGAGACCAGTCTAATCTTCAAGCCATGGTGCTCGCGCATGAATTGGGACGGCTTCTGGCATCGTCATGATACGTTTATCTATGTACACCTTCAGCTAAGAAATATAAACTACTAATCCGTCTGCTTTTTTACCAAATCAAGCAGCGCTGCTTCGTGGTCAACACGGCGACGTGATGGCGAACGAGCGGTTCGTTTTTTGGAGGTAGCTTGCGTGGTTGCTTGTGAGGTGCGGCCCGTTGTTGGCTGCTTGGCATGTCCGGATTGAGAAGATGAAGCAGCCTGCGGAGATTTCGGAGCCGTAGCGGCTCGCGCGCGAGAGGTACGCTTGGCTAGCTGCTTTGATTGTGGTTGCTCTGCTGGCTTTGTTTTCTCACGAGCCACACGCGCCGTTCGCTGGGGCTGACTTGAGGCTGGCTGGTCATTTTTCTTGTCTGTTTTTTCTGCTGGAGCTGTGGTAACACGAGCCTGCGCTAGTTGGCGAGAGCGCGAGGTCTTTGCTGGCTTGGGCCGAGTAGATGGTTGAGCTGCTGGCTCCTCTTGCGCTGCTGCTTTTTCCGATAATGCTTCAGCTGAGTGCACTTTGGCTGGCTGAGCTGCTGGCTTTTTGACGAGCTTGGCAAAGATCATCTTGCCTGCAGCGGTCTGAAGGTTGCGAATAATCTCCACTTCGCAGGTGCGGCCCAGCTGGCTGCTGGCTTGCTCCACGACCACCATTGTGCCATCAGGTAAGTGCCCCACCGCCTGATGGGCGTCCTGCCCCTTCTGGAGGAGCGCTAGCGTCAGGTGCTCGCCAGGCAAATGCGCCATCCGGATGCTCTGCGCCAGCTCATTGATATTGAGCACGCCAATCCCCTCCACAGCGGCAACTTTGTTGAGATTATAATCAATCGTGAGCAGCCACGCGCCATGCTGCTTGGCCAAACTCAGCAGCCGCTCGTCAACCCCTTCACGTGCTTTGCTGCCATCCTGCAAGAGCTCTACTTCAACTTCATCCATCGCCTGCAGTTCCGTCACGACGTCGAGGCCATAGCGCGCACGAGCTCGCTTGTCGCTGTCTGCGTGATCTGCCAAAAATTGCAGCTCGCCCACCACGCTCCGTGGGATCACCAGCGTGTCTCCTATAAATCCTGTTTTGGCAACGGCCGTAATGCGGCCATCCATCAGCACTGAGGTATCGACCAGCAGCGCTCGCCCCTTCGTCTTAAGTGTATTGCGTGGCAGCCGAGCCAGGAGGTAGCTGACTTCGCCAAGGATAATAAGTGTGATGATAAGCAACACAATAGTAGATAATTGCATGTTGTTCCTTTTATTATGTTTTTAGATAGGTAATGAGTGCACTGCGGATATCGCGCACGTCATGGATAAAGGGCGTCTTGAGGCCAGAGTGCGGGGCAATCGCTTTGGTGAAGCCGAGCTTTTGCGCCTCAGCAATGCGCCGCTTGGGCGCTTGGGCGCTGCGTACTTCACCGCCAAGGCCCACCTCGCCAAACACTACTACACCATCATCAAGGCGTCGACCAGCAGCAGCACTAGCAATTGCCATGACGACGGCTAAGTCGGCCGCCCGATCAGCCAGTTTGAGTCCACCGACAACGTTGATGTAGATATCTTTATCGGATAATTGCAATTTGGTGCGCCGCTCGAGGACAGCGATCAAAAGGTTGAGTCGGTTGAGATCAAATCCGCTGGCTGTCCTCTTAGGATACCCGAAATGGGTTGGATTGACAAGTGCTTGGATCTCGACAAGGATAGGGCGGTTACCCTCAAGGGTAGCCAACACCACCGAGCCATCGGCATTTTGGCGCTCGGCAAGTAGTGCAGCTGAGGGGTTCTCGACCACTGTCAGGCCGTGCTCACCCATAGCAAAAATCGCCGCTTCATTCGTACTGCCATAGCGATTCTTGATGGCCCGCACCACCTTAAAGCCGCCATAGCGATCGCCCTCAAACTGCAGTACCACATCCACGAGATGCTCAAGTACCTTGGGCCCCGCGATTGACCCTTCCTTCGTCACATGACCCACCAGCACTACCGCCGTCCCTGATTGCTTGGCCGCTTGAATAATAACGTTGCTGGCGTTAGTAATTTGGCTTACAGTGCCTGGTGCACTGGTGATCTCAGCCAGACTCAACGTCTGAATTGAATCGACAATTACCAGCTGGTATTGACCGGTACGGATGGTAGCCGCAATATCATCGGCGCTCGTACTTGCGGCAAAAGACAATGCCTCGTGCTGGTCGGCACCCAGTCGCGTCGCTCGCAGCGCTACCTGCCCAGCCGACTCCTCACCGCTGATATAGAGCACCGCTTGCTGCTGCGCAACCGCATGCGCGACTTGGAGCAAGAGAGTGCTCTTGCCTATACCCGGTTGCCCCGCCAAGAGAAGCACACCACCCGGCAAAATACCACCACCCAGCACTGCATCAAGATCGGCAATGCCCGTTGCAAGCCGAGCTGCTGGCTCATCCTGGCTTGCAGCAGTGATTGGCCGCGGCTGTAGCAACGTACCTTGGCCAGCGCTGCGTGCCACAGCCGATTTACCCACTGGGGCTGGTGCTTGCTCGACGAGGCTATTCCACTGGCCACATTGCTCACACTTGCCCATCCACTTTGGTGAGCGCGCACCACACTGCTGGCAGACAAATATCGTGCGAGCTCGTGCCACTACACTTGCTCCTTAGGCTGCTCAATGCCATTAATGCTTTGGTTCAGCTCATTAGCGCGTACCGACAAGGCATTGAGCCGAGTGATCTTCGCATTATATATCTCAACGCGCTGATTAATCGCGAGCCGCTGTGCCTCAAGTGCTCGCTGGCGTGCCAAGAGCTTCTTGCGCGCTGCCTGGAATGATGCATCATCGCGAAAGCCACCATTTTGGGCTCTGGCATTAAATACCTTGATATCAGCCGACAGCTGCTCAGCCATCTCTTTGTACTGTGCTTGGTCAGTGGGGAGCTGGGTAGCTTCTTGGTTGATTGCCTTGCTGAGCGCTTTGGCTTCTTGATCGACTTTGTCAAAGACAGCTTGGTAGGCATCACTGCGTGCGACAATCGCCGCACGGTTACGGAAATACCGACTATAGTGCTGCTCTAGCTCGCTGTTGATTGTACCAATCTGCGTACCAATAATAGAATGAAGCTCATTATTACGCTCGCCTGGCTCGGCCTGGTCATAATACTTCACCATTGAGGCGATGACCGGATTGGTCTTGATCTTGGCGTACTCTGCTTCGATAAGCTTGTCAATCCGCTGTCGCTCGCTTGGGCCAAGCCGCTCATATGCAGCATGCAAGAGCTCGTGCGCTGTCGTGACGGGTTCGGCGTTAGTCAGTTCTTGATTCTGTACATTGTAGACGTAAATCCGGCGCAGGTGGTAGCAACCAAGGATAGCTGCTGTGCGCTCAGTCGATTTGCAGCTTTTGTTAAACTCAGTCTTGTCCTGCAATTGTGGCTGACTCGCATAGAGCAGCTGCCGACCTTTGTCGGTCAGCTCAAGCTGATCAATCACCGCTTGCATTGCACTATCGGGCTGGTACCGGCTCGCCACTGCGGCATCGTAGAGCTCTGGGCCATAGGTCAGCCCAGCCCAAGCCATGCCACCGATCATCACTAGGCCGACCAGTGTTGAGAGGAGGCGCTTAGGCCTTTTCGCTACGTGCGTCAATCGTCAGCTCCCCTTTTCGTACTCCAACTGTCAAGACCGACCCTTTGGCGTAGTGATGGGCCAAGATCCCCTCCGCAAGGCGGTGCTCCAGCTCGTCCTCAATCGTGCGCCGCAGCGGTCGCGCCCCAAAGGTGCGGCTGTAACCCTGAGCGATCAACCGTCGCTTTGCCGCTGGCAACACCTTGACGGCGAGACTCTGGCGCGCCAAACGCCGATTGAGCTCAGCAATCTGCAAGTCGAATATCTTCCCAACCTCTGGTTTGGTGAGCGGGCGGAAGGTGATAATTGCGTCAAACCGATTGATTAGCTCCGGCCGCATGAAGCGCTCCAGTGCCTCGCGTGTATACGACTCATTGCGTCGCTGTTGCTGTGCTGTATCGTCCTCGTCGGCTAGTTTGGCCTGGAAGCCGAGGCTGCGATTGTGCTGCATTTTGTCTGCTCCAAGATTACTGGTGAGGATGATGATTGTGTTGCGGAAGCTCACGACACGACCAGTCGAGTCGGTCAATGTGCCATCCTCAAGCAGCTGCAGCAACATCTGGAAGATATCGGGGTGAGCCTTTTCGATTTCATCAAACAACACCACACTATAGGGTTGGCGCCGCACCTTATCTGTTAGCTTGCCGCCATCGTCGTAACCTACATAGCCAGCAGGCGCACCAACAAGCCGGCTCGCGGTATGCTTCTCGCCAAACTCACTCATATCGATCTTAATCAGTGCATCATCCGAGCCAAACACCTCACGAGCAAGCACGCGCGCTAGCTCGGTCTTACCAACACCGGTTGGCCCCATAAAGACAAAGCTACCGATCGGCCGCTGGCTGCTCGCCACCCCGCTACGACTGCGCCGAATAGCCCGAGCCACTTTGCTAACTGCTTCTTCCTGGCCAATCAGATACTTCCCAAGGTGCTTCTCGAGATTGCGCAGGAGCTTCGCCTCACTTGTGCGAACTTTCTCAACCGGAATACGCGTCATCACAGCAATAGCACGAGCAATATGATCATCGGTGAGCACTAGTGGAGTTTTGCGACCTTGCTCGCGGCGAGCCTGCTCGAGTTGATCAGTTAATTGGCTAATGCGTTGCTTATACAAGGCAGCACGCTCGTAGTCTTCTGCTGCCACGGCGTCTTCCATCTTCTCGTTGAGCGCTTTGAGCTCACGGACATACTCGCGCTGCTTGCTTGGCTTGTGCCCCTTCTTAACGCGTACCAGCGCTGCTGCTTCATCAATCACGTCAATCGCCTTGTCGGGCATAAAGCGATCGGCCACATAGCGGTCACTCATATACACTGCCGACTCGATCACCTCATCGCTGATCTTTACCCCATGGTGCTTCTCGTAGTAGCTGCATAGCCCCTTAAGGATTGCCACCGTATCCTTCACACTTGGCTCCTTAACGAGTACTGTCTGAAAGCGGCGCTCGAGCGCGCTGTCTTTCTCGATATGCTTGCGATATTCCTCCAGCGTCGTCGCACCGATGAGGTGCAACTCACCTCTAGCTAGCGCTGGCTTGAGGATATTAGCTGCGTCCATCGCGCCACCTTCTGCTGAGCCAGCTCCTACAAGCATGTGCAGTTCATCGATAAAGGCAATAATGTTGCCCTGCTTGGTAATCTCGCGGATCAGTGCCGTCAGCCGCTCCTCGAACTGCCCCCGGTACTTAGTACCAGCCACAATTGCCGTCATATCGAGCATAACCACTCGCTTGTCGAGCAGATTATCTGGCACATCCTCGCGGACAATCCGCTGCGCCAAGCCCTCGACGATGGCCGTCTTACCCACCCCTGGCTCACCCAGCAAGACGGGGTTATTCTTGGTACGACGGCTGAGAATTGTTATAAGGCGTTCGGTCTCGCGTGCTCGCCCTACCACAGTATCGAGCTCGCCATCGGCCGCCTTAGCCGTGAGATCAATGCTGTATTTGCTCAGGGCACTGCCACCGCGCGGCATTGGCCGACGCTTCGTGTCCGTGCGAGTGCTCGTGCCGCCGCGGCTCTCTTCGCGCATATCATCAAAGTGGGCTTCGAGGTTGCGGACGATCGCCTCGGTATCTGCCCCCATTTCGCGTAGCAATACAGTTGCGCGGGCGTTGTTTTGCTTGAGCAAGCTATAGAGAATATGCTCTGTGCCGAGCTCATCATGTTCATACTCCTTCGCAATTTCCCACCCCATCCGAAGTGTCAATAGAGCCGTCTCAGATAGGCCAGTTGCCCCACCAGTCCGCACCGTAATACTCTTGAGCGGCTGTAGGTGGAGCGAGTCCTCCGCCCGGCGTAGCGTAATGCCAGCATCAGCCAGTACCTTGGTGCCCAGGCTGGCGCTTTGGCTCAGGATACCAAGGAGCAGGTGTTCGGTGCCAATATAGGGGTTGCCATACCCACGGGCAATTGCATCAGCATACTGGACGCTCAGACGAGCATCATCACTCAAATGGCTAATAAAATCTGCAAAATCATCTTCCATGTCGTCCTCCAAAATCTGTGGCCAAAAAGCCACCCTACTCAGTATACGCTGCTTATTAGCACTCGTCAAGGTGGAGTGCTAATAACACGCAAAACCCTACTCTATTATGAGTAGGGTTGGCGTGTCGCAGCGCTTTGCAATTTTACGCTTGGTTTTCAATGGCGCTAAAGAGATCATCCTCGATATTCTTGCGTGGCTTGCGCTCAGCTGGCTGGCTTGCTGCTGTCTCGATATCAAGCTCAAAGCCGGTAAGGCGGCTCGCCAGGCGAACATTTTGCCCGCTGCGGCCAATCGCAATTGATTGCTGGTCTTCCGTTACATATACCTTGGCGTGCTTGTGCTCGCGGTCAATCTCGACTCGCACTACCTCAGCAGGGCTGAGGGCGTTGCGAATGTACGTGTCGGTGTTTTCGTCGTACATGATGATGTCGATCTTTTCTTGGTCACCAATCTCGTTAACAACAGCATTGACCCGCGTGCCATGCCCACCAACAAAGGTACCAACAGGGTCGATCCCTGGCACGGTACTCAGGACGGCCAGCTTAGTGCGGCGACCTGCTTCGCGGGCGATCCCCTTAATCTCAACTGCCCCTGTCTCGAGCTCTGGCACCTCCTGGCGGAAGAGATACTCGATGAAGGCTTCGTTGCCACGGCTCAGGATAAGCTGTGGACCACGATTATCGCGCTCGATATCCTTGATAAATACTTTAATGCGGCTGCCTGGCACATAGCGCTCGCCTTGGATTTGCTCACTCTGTGGCAAGATGCCAGTTGCCTTGCCCAGTTCAACCCGCACGACGCGCGGCTCAACCCGCTGGACGATACCCGTCACAACGGTACCAATCTTGTCTTCGAACTCTGCCAGCACCACTTCGCGCTCAGCCTCGCGCAGGCGCTGCAACACCACCTGCTTGGCAGTCTGAGCCGCCACACGGCCAAAGCTCGTCACATTGTGCGTCTCCTCAACGGTACCGCCCAGCTCGGCATCGGGGTTTGTCGCCCGTGCTTCTTCTAGGCTAATCTCTGTCGATGGGAAGTTAACTTCTTCAACGATCTCGCGAATGACGAATACCTTTGCCGTGCCGTCGTTGAGATTAAGCTCTGCCCGGACGTTTTGGTCGCGCTCACCATTGTCGCGGCGCCACGCGGCAGCAATTGCTTGCTCGATCACACCCAGGACAGTTTCCTCAGGCAAGTTCTTTTCGTCAGCGATCGTGCGCAAGGCTAACGTAAGCTGCTTAATATTAAGGTCTTCCATATTATATACTCCTTTCTATGAAAAACTCCGACCTGCCGGCCGGATATCTACCCATCAGTGTAGCGGATAGCGCGAAGGATGTCAAATGGAATGGCGGAAGTTCTTATTCAACAATCGTCAACACATCACGGAGGTCGGCGATAACCCATCGTGCGTGCCTAGCAGCGGGTGAGTCAGCAAAGGCTACCCCATTGCCTGTCGCGGCAAAGAGTGGTAGGTCGTTCGCTCCATCGCCCACCACCAGGCAGTCGCTCAGCGAAGCCTGCTGCTCGGCAGCTAGCTCGCGGAGCTGCTGTAGCTTGGCCGCTGCATCGCTATCTGGTGCATCAATCCGACACAGCATGTCGTGGTTATCAAATATAAAATGATTGCTCGCCCGCCAAAGTGCGACGCCAAGCTGCTCTGCTACCATGCTCACCAAGATATCCATCGCACCAGAGTTGATGGCCACGCGGTAGCCCCGCGCTTGGAGCGCCGCAACGACCATTTGAGCATGTGGCATATAGGTGTACTGACTGAGGACACGCTGCACCGCCTCTCTGTGGCAGTCGCCCCGCTGCTGGTAGCGCTGCAACAGCCAGGCTTGGCCCTCGGCATCGGTTATCTCACCCCGGGCGGCGCGTGCCATCAAGGCGGCATCCTCTTCTGGCGTGATACCCATGGCGAGATTAAGATTGCGCCACGAGTTGTCGCGGATCAAGGTGTGATTGAGGTCGAATACAATAAGCTTCGGCTGCATTAGCCAGGTACTCCCTGCCCAGGGCACGTAGCAAGGACGCGCTGCATGGCGGCTTTTTCGCCCGAGGTGACCCAGAGGTGATATTTGCGCTTGATGGCAATCTGCCGAGCGATGTATTGGCAGCGAAACGGCTTATGGCTAGGCAGCCACGTTGCAGCATCACCATCGCCCTTTTGCTGGTTGGCCGAGCCATCAACCGCCAGAAGCTCAAGTGGATCATTAGCAAGCTGCTGCCGCTGCTCGCTACTGAGCTGCTGTGCACCGGTTTGCCAGGCATTACTGAGAGCCACAACGTGGTCGATCTGCACTGCAGTACTCGTGCCGCTCCCTCGCTGGAAGGTGATGCGCTTGCCTGTGTATGGGTCGTCGAGCTGACCACTCGCTACTTTACAGTTACCACTCACCACCGCCTGCTTGAGGTCGCGCGCAAGGATGATATTGCGCGTATCGCAGCCACTCGTCGTTGCCCAGCCCGCACCAAATTGGCTACGCGCATACCCAGTCTTAGGTGCACGGCCCTTAACGGGCAATGCCTCCAGTGTTGCCAATGCCTCGCCGTTGCCCTGTGGCGAGTGGCTTGACTGCGCTAACTGCCACGCTGCATATATCGCGAGCGCAACAATGACAATACCAGCGAGCAAAAACATCGTGATGACGCGGCGACGGCGATATTCCATAGTCATATCATAGCATAGGGTCAATTTTTGGTAGGCTCATGCACATTCCGGTATACTAGTTTTATGCAACAGGTTACTCATCTCATCGACTTTTTTATACCAACTCACTATCAGCTGACGCTGGATATCGATCGCCAGCAGCGGCACTTCACAGGGCAAGTGACAATCACTGGCGAGACGACGCAGGCCAATACACCAATTAAGCTCCACGCCAAAGACCTCACGATCACCAGCGCGACGATCGACGGCCAGCCGGCCTCTGTGGAGCATAATGAGGACGAGATCTCGCTGCACGTGCCAACGCTAAGTGCAGGTACTCACACCATCACCCTCGCCTACGAAGCAGCCATTACTGACTCACTCCACGGTATCTACCCCTGTTATTATCAGCATGATGGTGCGAAGAAGGAATTGCTTATGACACAGTTCGAGAGTCATCATGCGCGCGAGGTCTTCCCGTGTATTGATGAGCCTGCTGCCAAAGCGACCTTCGACATAACCGTCACAACTGAGCCAGGCATCGCGGTGCTTGGCAATATGCCCGTCCAGTCGCAGCAGGAAGCAGATGGCCGACTCACCACTACCTTCGCCCAGACGCCGCGCATGAGCACCTACCTGGTGGCGCTCGTGATGGGTGAGTTGCAGCACATCACTGGCCAAACAAAAGATGGCGTGGAAGTGTCCGTCTGGGCCACACCAGCGCAAGCCCCCGCCAGCCTCAATTTCGCCCTTGAGCATGCCATCCGCTCGATTGAGTTCTTTAATGAATACTTCGACACGCCCTACCCCTTACCTAAATCCGATCACGTTGCAGTACCAGATTTTAGCAGCGGTGCAATGGAGAACTGGGGGCTCATCACCTACCGTGAGTCTGCCCTGCTAGCCGATCCAACCACGACGACCATCGCCGATAAGCAATACATTGCCACCGTCATTAGCCACGAGCTCAGCCACCAGTGGTTTGGCAATCTCGTGACGATGAAGTGGTGGGATAACCTCTGGCTCAACGAGAGCTTTGCCAACATGATGGAATATCTGGCAGTCGATGCCATCCACCCCGAGTGGCACGTATGGACAGACTTTTGCAACCACGAGGGCGCGCTGGCCTTTGGCCGTGATGCGATTGATGGCGTGCAACCAGTCCAAACAGCTGTTCATCATCCGGATGAAATTAGCACGCTCTTTGACGGGGCGATTGTCTATGCTAAGGGTGGGCGCCTCCTCTACATGCTCATGCATTGGCTGGGCGAAGACGCCTTTCGCACTGGTCTGCAGACATACTTCGCCACCCACGCCTATGGCAATGCCGAGGGTGATGACCTATGGCACGCGCTGAGTCAAGCCAGCGGACGCGATGTTGCCGCACTGATGAACCATTGGATTCGCACTCCTGGCTACCCAGTCGTTGCAGTCTCGCATAGCGGCTCGCAGCTCATGCTTGAGCAACAGCGTTTCTTTATTGGCCCACACGCAGCCGATGACACTACTTGGCAGATCCCCCTTCATAGCTCATCACCAGCTATTCCAGCACTGCTCACCACGCAGCGCACAGTAGTAGAGTGCAGCCTAGATGAGCCACTCCTTCTCAATCGTGGCAATGTCTCGCACTTCATCACTCAGTATGATGACGTACTGCTAGAGCGTTTGCTTGCCCAGGTGCGGCGCGGTGAGCTATCGGTCGTCGATCGCTCACTCTTGCTCACCCAGCAGCTGTTGCTAGCGTGGAGTGGCCGCGTATCGAGCGCCAGCTTACTCACCCTCCTTGACGCTTACCGCAATGAGACAGACGAGCATGTCTGGAGCGTGATGTCGTCAGTGGTTGCCCATCTCAAGCTCTTCGTTGAGCCACATAGCGCTGCCGAGCAGGCACTGCGGCAGTTTGTGGGCCAGCTTGCCCAGCAGAGTTATGATCGCCTTGGCTGGAGTACGCGCCCTGGTGAGCCTGAGAATGACACCAAGCTGCGATCGACGATCATCGCGCACATGCTCTACAGCGAGCAACCTGCGGTGATTGCTGAGGCGCAGCAGCGCTATGCAGCGGGCGGCCTATTGGCTCTCGATAGCGAGCTACGCAGCCTGATTGCTAGTAGTGTTGTCCGCCACAGCCAGCAGCCACAGCCGCTGATTGATGAACTTCTGGCACACTATCGAGCAACCGCCAGCAGCGACCTCCGTCAAGATATCGCCAGCGCCGTAACGAGCACGCGCGACGCCGCGAGTATTCGCAAGCTCCTTGCTCTCATGATGGATACCGAGACAGTCCGCACCCAAGATACCGTCTTTTGGTTTGTTTACCTGCTGCGCAACCGCGATGCACGTGACGCTACGTGGCAATGGCTGCAAGATAATTGGCCATGGGTCGAGCAGCATTTTGGTAGTGACAAGAGCTTCGATTACTTCCCCCGCTATGCCGGCAACATCCTCGCTTCGCGCCAGCAGCTGAGTGAGTATCAGCGTTTCTTTGCGCCGCTGCGCAATGAGCCAGCCCTCACCCGCGTGATAGATATGGGCATTACAGACATCACCGCCCGCGTCGAACTCATTGAGCGCGAAGGCCCAGCGGTTGTGGCAGCACTCACAAAGGTATAGCGAGGCGCGAACCGTGCACTTGCATTTCCCAGTACTATTGGCTTTTACCGGTGTAAGCTAATCTGTCAGAAAACAGAGAATTCTTGCACTCTACCGAGTGAAGCAGTGAGAAGGTGTAATCGCACAGAAAAAGCTATAGATCTATGTAGCTTAAGTCACAAAACCATCACTACTCAACAACTTCAATTCGCACCACCCGCGGCGGACTGCCACTAGTAGCAATCGCAATGAGCTGGAGATTCATAGTGGTGATGTGCTCGTGGTGCGCATAGAACCGCGCGGCATAGTGCATTTGGTTGCGCTTCTTACGGGTAATCGCTGCGAGGCCATCGCCCGCATAGTCATCCGTGCGGTGCTTTACCTCAGCAAAATACAGCGTGTCGCCACACTTCGAGATAATATCGATCTCACAATATTTCGTCCGCCAGTTGCGCGCCACAATCTGATGGCCGCGCTGCTGCAAGGCGTCTGCCGCAGCCGTTTCGCCAGCATGGCCACGTGTGGTCGTCGTATCAGCTTGCTGCGTGGTGTGTGCTTGGTCTGCTGAGTGAGGGCTATCATTGCGGTAATACTGGAGTGGCTTGAAGCTGAGCCGATGCAGCGGCGTCACTCCATGGGTAGCAATCGCCGCTCGGTGCTGCGCTGTGCCATAGCCAGCATGCGCCGCAAAACCATAGTCAGGGTAGAATGCATCTTGCTCAGCCATATACTGGTCGCGCGCCACCTTGGCGATGATCGATGCCGCCGAAACACTCGACACCAATGCATCCGCCTTAGGCAGCATCGTAACGTACTGTTCTAGCGCCGTCCCAGCCAAGAAGTTCACCTTACCATCGATCACAATCTCCGTGAGCGTAATAGCTTGCTCGCGGCATTGCTGCTGCACAGCCTCTACCGCTCGCCGCGTTGCTAGGCGGAGGGCTTCGCTCATCCCTGTGTCATCCAGCTCTGCCGCACTTACCCAACCAAGCGCATACGCCGCCGCCTGCTCTTGAATGAGTTGAGCAAGGGCTTCGCGGCGCTTTTTCGTCAATTTCTTGCTGTCGTCTAGCCCATCTATTGCCGCACCACCCAGCACCACTGCGCCAACCACCAGCGGCCCAGCCCATGGCCCACGCCCGACTTCGTCAATCCCGAGTATCATACTACGATTGTCTCATATTTTATGGCATAGCGCACACTGCCGATCTTCATACTCGTTTAGCTTCGCCACACCAACAGCTACTCCCCCATATTGTCAAACAACATAGTGATGTATAATATACAACCTTTAGCTCTGTTCTTGTTCGTGCTTCTTGCTGATTCGCCTATTTTCTGTTGCGAGAGCGTAGCTAATCAATTACAATCAGGGCAAGCCTTCGGCTTAGCAACTATTACTTCATCACAAGGAGGAGTATGACAAAAACGCTTTGGCACACGCTGTTTGCTACCGGGGTGTTTGCCTGTGCCATTGCTGGATGCGCTGGCGTCCCTACTAAGCCAGTTGCAGCAGTGCCAGTGCATACCATACAGCCACACGAGGTATGCACACATCAGCATCATACAGGTGCGTATACGCTTGATAAGAGCAACCCATACGGGTGGTCGTGCTACGACCTCACCTACTCGATATCGCTCTTCTCAGGCTTTACCTTCACAGCCAAGGGCAGCCTCAATATGCAGGCATATTGCACGGCTCACCACCATGGCACGCGCGCCGTCCTTAGCCATCAGCAGGCTCAGCCAACCTGGCAGTGCGTACTATAGCACTCACCCTCGCAAAAGATACAGCACCAAACCATACAGCATTAACACGAAAGGATCATTCATACCCACCATGGAAATCACCGGGCCAGCACCACTCCTCATACTAGCAGTCGCACTTAACGTCGTGTATTTTATCTTGCTCATCTGTGGCATTTGTTGGGTTGTCCGGCAGGGCCGACGCACCAAGCAGATCAAGCGGCATGTGGCCGCAATCGACGAAAATCTCGAGGCGATTCGCGCCGTTCTCACCGAGCAAGCAGAATCTCGCAAGACAAAGTAATAGCATCTCGTATACGAAGTATAAAAGCCACCCTCAAGCGGTGGCTTTATTCTTGTGCCGAGTTATTCAGCTGTCTACGTATCACGGCGAGCTATCCGCTGCCACCCCATCGCGCCCAGCGACACCAGCCAAACAAGCAGTGCCCCAGCAGTATTGGCCGCGATATCCCAGTTGGTATCATCCAGTGGCAAGCGGGCCACACCAGTCTTCGCCACCAGCAGCTCAAATAGCTCATTCATACAGCCAAGCGCCGACACCAGTGCAAACAGCGAAAACGCCTCCACTAGCCAATACCGGTGCCAATCCAGCGCATGCTTGAGGTAGAGCCACAGGCAGCCGGTAAATATCCCACCACCGATGAAGTGCGTATTAAATGCCGTGTCTTGCCCATCGATCAACGGTGATGGCACATACCACGAGATAAAGAACAACCCACACGCCAGGTACAGGAGCCAACGGTAGCGCCGCTCGTGCGTATAGCCATAATGCTGCAAGATAGGTGGTATACTACTCGCCAAGACAACTGGTATAACAATCGAAACAATGGTAAAGATACTCATATTATCTAGTATAACATCAGCTGCAATTTAGCTGCCACAGGTCTGTCGCGTATCATGGTATAGCAAACAAACTAATAGCGTAGCTCTCCTCATACAAATCCGCCCCTGGTATATAGAGGCGGATATAAAATCTCTCACGCGATGGCTATTCTACGCAGCTTCGTGGCGAGCGGCAACCTCGGCAGCCTTAGCGTCAAGCTCAGCTTGCTTGGCGTCTTCTGCAGCCTTTTTCTCGGCAGCTTCTTTGGCCTTTTCTTCTTTGAGGCGGGCAGCCTCGGCCTCAGCATGAGCATCGTGCACGTTGTTAACCGCCTCACGGTCGAACTGTACGGCAGTCAGGCGAGCCGACTTACCACTGCGGCCACGCAGGTAGCTCAGGAAGTTGCGGCGCACCTTAGCGCGGCGCATCACCTCAACCTTCTCAACCAGTGGGCTGTGCAGCAAGAACGACTTCTCTACCCCCACACCGCTGGTAATCTTGCGCACGGTAATGCGGCTGGTGTGCTGACCCTTGTTATCAGTGCGGATCACCACGCCTTCAAACATCTGGATGCGCTCTTTGTTGCCTTCTTTGATTTTTTGGTGGACGCGGACTGTGTCGCCACTCCGCACATCAACAACGGCAGGCTTCTTCTGCTGGTCATTGACTTTTTGGATCAGTGCAAAACTCATGACTTTCTCTCTATTTAATTATTAGATGACAATTCAGTTATTGATTGTACCATATTTTGCGTGCAGGGAGAAGAGGGAGAGAGCGCTTTTGCACCAATACCCCAAACATCGCTTAACGCGAACTAGCAACAGCCCCGCTCAGCACCACGAAGAAGTTTTTTATTATAACAAAGAACCTCTCTACCCTACTTTTTGGTGTGTTGCATCATATATAGCTTTAATTGTCTTCTGGTCTTCAGACAAAGTATCAATATCAAACGGTGATGCCATTGGCTCAAACACACCTTCATAAAAATTGCCCTTTACAACAGTCAATTTACCATTACGAACCTCATATACATCGCCAAGCTTGCTACCTGGTTCATTTTGCTCCTGAGTGTAAAACCCTACTTGTTGGACTGGTAGTTTCTCTGCTTTATTGCCTTGCTCGTCTATTCTGTAGCTGCCTGGAGTCTTTAAATCAACTGTAGACCAGTTTCCTTGTTGGTCCTGCACATAGAAGGTCATGGTTTTATCAGGTGACATATCACCTGTGACATTACCATGCTCATCTCCGACAAAAATATTATGATACACCCTACTCGTTCTGTTTTCATAATCCGGAATGACCACACTGCCGCGTAAGACATTGATTTTCGTCCTGCTTTTTAGCGCTTCATCGACTCGTGTACGAAGAGTCTCATTATCTTCTGCAGACAGCTTCTTTTCGCCAGGCCGGACCTTTTCTGCTGATTGTTGTTCGGGCGATTGGGTTGGAGATGCTGGGAAAGATGGTATCTCCGTTGCTTTGTCAGTAGAGTGAGGTCGCTCAGGCTGCGAAGTCTTGTTGCGTGCTGGCGCTTTGATGGATGGATTTGCGGTTGGTGTTGCTGACGACGTTGCTTCGGCAGTGACAGCAGTTTGAGCGGACTGTGCTCTATTCTCTGGTGCTTTTTCAGAAGAGCCACAGCCTGCCACAGCACCAGCGCCCATAGCTATGGCTGCAGTCAGAGGGACATACTTTTTGCGCATTTTTTCTGCGAGACTATACTTATTCTGTAAGCCGCCTTCTTGCCTGTTTCTCATTTTTCCTCCTCTTTCTCTGTATCATCACTGGTAGATGATGCCTATTTTGGATTTATAATCTAAACTATACCGCACTTTGGTATATATAGCAACTAGTTTAGCTGGTGGTGCTTTCTTGGGCTGCGCTTGCTCCACCTTCGCGGCGGTTCACTACCTGTGCAGCTCTGTTCTCGTACGCTTGCTGGAATTTATGCTGGAGCACACGCTTGGCAGCATCATTGCGCACTAGGTCATACATCGTCTGCGGGTCGTATGCATAAAGGAGAAGCACAAGCGCCTCACCAGCAGACGGCAGCGCACGATTGCGCAGCTGTTTTTTATTGATGAGCCCAGCCTGCCGAGCTTTGTTGAGGAATATCTCTAGGTTGTACTCTGAGGCATATTGGCTCTCCATCCCTGGCAAATCTTGAATGCGAAATACCTGCTCGTCTGCATCATCATCTACGCTATTTTCTAGCAAGGAATCCATCAGTGGCTGTGCAAGCTCTACAAGCTGCTCGATCTGGACGCGCACTTCTGCACTGAGGGCGGCCTCTGCAGCGTGGAGGGCTTCTTGCTGCTCTTTGGCTTCTGCTGCTTGAAGGTTAGCGGCAGCACGGGCAGCCTCGAGAGCTCGCTTTGCCAGTGCATCATCGATGTCTGGCACGCTACTGGCCGAAGATTCATGTTTTGTATTATCAGTGGTTCGTGATGTCTCGCTGCGAGTAGTGTTGGCTGCTTCATGCGCTGCAGCTGCAGTATCCTGTGGTGTCCACTCAATCTGAATCTGGTGTTTGGCATGACGGCCATTTCTTTGCTCTTCTACCGATTCTTGCCCGGCAACCTCAACTGATACCGCACGATAAACAGTGATTGGATCACGTCGCCGACCATGCTCATCTATGAGGTATCGCCGGCCGCGCTGAAGGACAAGGTCGTGGCGCGCTAATTCGTCTGAGATAATCGCACTGCGGTTATCTGGTTTTTGGTCAATATTTAGCAGGGCACTCACTCGATTATATCGCCCAAGTTTTGTACGCACTTTCTCTGGGTCGTAGACCTCATTGCCCAATTCTTGCATCGTCCACGCTTCGCCAGCAGACCCCACAAGCACCTCTGCTATCCGCAGGCTAGCGTCCTTTTTGATAAACTCTGACGGAGCACGGCCATCATATCCTCGCTTGCTGTCTTGAGGTATTGTTCGACCATCATCAGGGAAGACATGAATATACCCGGGCTCACTCTCATCACCAGTCGATTGCGCTTTCTCAACCGCTTCTTCGCCCCAGATACGAATTGCTGTTTCCTCAGATACGACTGCCAAAGGCGGCTCTGTGAGACCCATATAGTACGCTAGCTCAGCGTTAAGCTCACCAATCCTATCTTTAACGATTTGGCGCTGCTGCTGTACGTCTTTGCCAAGCGGGGTTGCGTTATATATTTCATTAGCCTGCTCTGCTGCTTCATCGGGCATCAATGGCGCATAGCCAAGATGCGTTGCAGCTTCCATCACTTCATCTTCTGCTTCATAACCGCCATCCTCCTCCATTGATTGTCTTTCTTCTTCGGCTATTGCGGCAAGCGTAGCCTCGCAGATTGCTCGCTCCTCTTGGTAGCGTTGGAGAACACCTGGTGGCACCATGCTCCTCTCGCCAGTCTGCACAAGCTCCTCGAGCGCTTCTTGCTGGTCGTTTTTAATTATCGACTTGGCCCGCATATAAATATCCTTCTCGTGTTTTGATTTCTTCTCGTCACGAAGGGCCAGCTTGAATTTTCTATGGAGCTTATTATCTTCTTTGATTGCAACTTCTATTCTTGTAGATGCATACTCGTGATGAGATGGCTGCTGGTCTATAGATCTTTTCATTATCACTCCGTATTATGAGCCGCTGGGGCTATGCAGGGCTCCTTGCTCGGTTTGTATCATGCATCATATAATAGCATTTGGCGCGAAAGTATTGCAATGACAGCTGTTTATCCTTGGGCTCACCCATACTCTTTCTGGCATGCGTGGTATACTAGAGCGTATGGATTATAACAAACTTGCACTCGACCTACACAAAAAATATAAGGGCAAAATCACCACTAGCCTACGCGATAGCGATGAGCTTGATCGCGATAAACTTAGCAGCTACTACAGCCCTGGCGTGGGCGCAGTGAGCAAGGCGATTGCAGATGACCCCGCTACGCTGCCAACCTACACCTGGACGAATAACCTCGTGGCAGTCATTAGTGATGGTTCGGCCATCCTAGGTCTAGGCAACCTCGGCCCCAAGGCAGCCATGCCGGTTATGGAAGGTAAGGCGCTGCTATTTAAGCATTTTGCTGGTGTCGATGCCGTGCCAATCGTGCTCGACGTGCACCAGCCAGAGGAGATTATCGCTACGGTTAAGGCAATCGCACCAAGCTTTGGCGCCATTAATCTCGAGGATATCGCCGCGCCCAAGTGCTTCGAGATTGAGGAGCGCCTCAAGGCCGAGCTGGATATCCCCGTTTTCCACGACGACCAGCACGGCACGGCTGTGGTGGTACTAGCTGGGCTCATCAACGCTGCCAAGCTGACGGGCCGCAGCCTGGCTGATAGCAAATTTGTCGTGGTCGGCGCTGGCGCTGCTGGCACTGCTATTATTAAGTTACTGCATACTTACGGCGCTCGGCATATCGTGGCGGTTGATAGCAAAGGCATCGTGGGCAGCCACCGCACCGACCTCAACGCCGAAAAGACTGCCCTGCTTGCGTACGTTGATGCCGCGCAGCAGGGGTCGCTGGAAGACGCCATGGCAGATGCCGATGTATTCATTGGTGTATCGCGCGCCGGGTTGCTGACCCCAGAGCTCGTCGGGATGATGGCCAAAGACCCGATTATCTTTGCCCTGGCCAACCCAGTGCCAGAAATCATGCCAGATAGCGCCAAAGCAGCCGGCGCTGCCGTCATCGCCACTGGCCGCAGCGACTTCCCCAACCAAGTCAATAACGCCCTGGCCTTCCCAGGTATCTTCCGTGGTGCGCTCGATAATGGCGTGCAAAAAATCACCGACGAGCACAAGCTCGCCGCCGCCCAGGCGCTGGCAGCGCTGGTCGATGAACCCACAGCAGACTACGTCATCCCCTCACCATTTGATGAACGCGTAGTGGAGGCTGTGGCGAAGGTTATTCGCTAGGTCAATATTTATACTCGCCAAGGTCTACATTCCTAAATCTTGCCTTCTCACTTTATATACCTCACGTAACCTCGTAGAGCACTGGTTATATCGGTGAGTTTTGTCACGCAAGAGACAGCAAGCCCAAGAAATAAAACTACGTAGCATACAAAGCCACGTAGTTTTATTTCTGCACGGTTTCTCTTTAAATGCTACCTACGCGCTGTTTGCGTAGCTCTCGTCGAGAGCGTCCGGTAATTTCTGCCAATGTCGCCAGCTGGTGCTGCTTGTCACAAACACCGATCAGCATAATCAATTCGTGCACCTGCATTGCTGTGAGTTGCTCACGCACGCCTGCAAGTGTATTGTCCATCTGGTTGACCCGTAGGTTCGATATGTAGACACGCATCACATTGTGCTTCGCGTCCTTACTGTAAATCACAGGGTGCGGGTAAGTCGATTCACCGTTTTTATCAACGCTTGAGAATTTACCAGCATGAATTAAACCACCGTCCGACATAGCCACCTGAGCATAGTGTGTGAGACGTTGCTGTACATTTGGTGCTATATAATCCCACGGTGTTGACCTGTAGCCGTCCATTCGACGCTCAATTTCTTGCAGTGCTTTGCTACGGCAATCGATCACAAGCGCCCCAGGTACGTTATCGACAACAACTTTACAACTCACTGTACTATCACGACTATCCACCTCAAGCCATGGTACAAGCTTGTGCGGCACGGTAAGGTAATCAAGCGACACATGTTCGGTTTCTGCACGAGGGTGTAGTGGTTCTGATACTGGCAGCGACGTGACATTATCTGGCTGATTCGACTTGTTAGGCAGTATATCTACTGAGTCCTGCATGCTGCGTCGTTTATTGCTAGATACATTTAGCAAATCATGGGTTGCTAGCTGGTCAGCTGTCGGTTGGTACGCTACCAATGCATTGGCTAGCCGCTCAGCCGCCTCAGCAATGATCTGTTCCGTTTGCATATCAATTAACTGACGATCAGCGTGCTGTGCACTCTTTGGCCAGAGGCGATCAACCAAGCGCTGTGCTATATCATGAGTTATCGCCTTATCCGATCGATCAAACCATTGTAAGAGCGCGATTTGCGTCTGGCTAATCTGTGGTATATGCTCTGTGAGGTAGTGGCAGAAGGACAGCAACGTATCAGCCGGTACCGTTGTATATTCCTCGTCTCGCGATTGTTCAAGCTGCCGAGCTTGCGCAACTAACGCTGCATGCTCTGTTTGCAATGCATCGAGATGTTGACTCTCCGGTTTACAGATTGCAATTTCGTCATCGTAGCATGATTGCTGTGGCTCATCAAAGGCTATCTGTTCGCACTGCGCTACTGCCCAATCGACTGCCTCCTGAACTAACTTTTGGTATATATCGTTAGCTGCCGATGGTAGCAGAGCTTTATCCTGCTGCCATTCAGTACGCTTTGGAATAACCGTATGACACCAATCTGGCACCTGCACTATTCCGCCAGCCAGAAATACCGTCTTAACGGCGCGCACACTTCGCATCGCTAGCTTGTCGCGCTGCTTATTGATGTATTGCTGTGCACGCTCCGCTGCTGCCGGATACAATCGCATATTTGCTGTACGCCACGAGTTAGCTTCGCACAATAGTGCACGACGCACGCAGTATTTATACCTCTCACTCGTAAAGTGGCACTGCCGAAGCGTATGCTCAGTATTTTGCATAGCTATAGCCGCCTCCTTATGCTGTTGCATCACAAGCGATAAGTGCTCAAGCACACCACCAAAGACTGTAAAACTCGCATTGAGTGATGCTATATCTTCTTCTAACTGCCGTTCGTTTAGGCTCGACTCACGCTCACTAGACGGCATTTTACCAACATTGTCTGGTAGCGTTATGCTAAGCTCTTCTCCACTAAGGTTACGGTCTATGACAGACACTTGAAGTGATTCGGGTTCTCGTGGATAATCAATCTGTTCATGCGACATGCCATAATATAATACGCAAAAAATGATACTTTGTCAAAAATCCGCTATATAATACATAGTACAGATCGGCCCTAAGTATTCTTCAGCAAGATAGCGCATTATATCACCCGCCCGACTTCCTCTAGCGTCGTCTCGCCGCGCAGAGCAGCAAGGACGCCAATTTGCTCGAGGGTGAGCATACCTTCGCGCTGGGCGGCTTTTTCGATGACGTCTGGATGGACATCGGTAAAGTCTCCGCGGATGAACTTCTGAATACCTGGGGTCACGATAAGCTGCTCCATAATCACCATACGGCCCTTGTAGCCAAATGGCGCATCATCGCTTGGTACTGGCCGCCAGAGTTTGAAGGTGTCGAGATCCGGATGCTCTACCTCCTCAGGAATATCAGCAAGGACTCGCTTGACATAGCTGCGCGTGGCGTCATCCGGCTCATAGGCTTCTTTGGTCTCGTCCACGAGACGCCGCACCAAACGCTGCGCCACCACAAGGCGGATAGCACTGGCAAAAATCGGGTTCACACCAATCAGGTCGATCATCCGGCTAAAGGCCGCGCTACTACTATTAGCATGGAAGCTCGACATCACCAAGTGGCCGGTAATCGACGCTTGAATGGCAGTGCGCGCCGTATCGACATCACGGATCTCACCCACCATCACGACATCTGGATCGAGACGAAGCACGCTGCGCAAACCCTCACCAAAGCTCCCACCGGCGCTCGTATTAATCGGGATTTGCGAGATACCAGCCAGGCCATATTCGATTGGATCCTCCAGAGTAATAATCTTACGGTCGGTCGTGTTGAGGGCATTGAGCATGCTGTAAAGCGTGGTAGATTTACCTGAGCCCGTTGGCCCAACCATCAGCACAAGGCCGCGCGGATGGCTAACGATTTCATCAATCTGCTGGCGCTGCTTGGGCGGGATACCCAGCAGGTCGAGATTAAGCAAGCTCTCGTCGAAGTTGAAGAGACGCAGCACGGCATCTTGCCCATACATGGTTGGCACAGTCTCGACACGGATGTTGAGCAAGTGCGTCGCATTACCATGCGTTACATCCTTTTGGATGTGACCCGACTGCGGTTCCATCGAAGCACTCGACACACCAGCTCGGCTAGCAAGCTCACCCATGATCACACGGTAGCGGCTGCGGCTAATCGTCGCGACGGGGTGAAGTGCACCATCAACACGGAGGCGAATCCGGATATCATGACGCTCATTCTCGATGTGGATATCGCTCGCGCCGAGCATATCCGCCTGGTTGATCAAAAAGTCAAAAACCTCCTCACTACTGACTCGCCCAAGCGTCTGGCTCACCTCGGCAATGGTCTCGCTATCACCCGCTTTGGCAATCTTGATATCATCGTAGACGATCTTCTTTGGTGGGTCGAAGCGGTTCATCAACACGCGGTAAGCACTGAGGCTAATCAAATAAAATTCGACAGGTAGCCCTCGGTCTTGATACGTGCGCCGCGTCCGCTGGATAACCGACTGGGGCGTTTGTGTCGTAACGGCAAACTGATACGATTCCTGCTCATTACCGTCAGTTAGCGGCAGCATATAGAGGTTGTGCATCTCCTCGATCGTCATTAGGTCGCGTGCTAGTGGCAGCGTCTCTTCGATGGGGCGCATATCAAGGTATTTGAGGCCAAGAATGCGCGATCGTTGCTCGGTCGACGCCTCATCTTGCTGGCGACGACGTTGTTGGACTTCATCTTCATTCATCCTTCTTAGTGTAACAAAAAGCTCGTGGTAAATATAGGGGCAAGTCCAAAGCACTTCAGGTATAATACAACTATGCCAGAGATTATTGTTATCGCGCACAACATTCGCTCAGCGCACAATGTCGGATCGATCTTTCGTACCTGCGAAGGATTTGGTGTGCAGCGGCTCATCCTCAGTGGCTACACGCCCTACCCCGATCTTGCCCTTCAGCCAACCCCACCACACTGTGCCTATCACTCAGAAGAAACCGTGCGAGCCGACCCACGCCTGCCACATATTCGCGAGAAGATCACCCAGCAGATTCACAAGACAGCGCTTGGTGCCGAAGCTCTTGTGCCGTTTGATTACCAGCCAGAGCTCGACCTGGCGCAGTTTGCTGGGTATCGCATTGTTGCGCTCGAGCAAGCTCCTACCTCTGTTAATCTTTCGCAGTATCAGCCACCAGATAAGCTCGTCCTTTTGCTTGGCGAAGAAGTCCATGGTATTCCGGCCGAAACGCTCATGCTTGTGGATGACATTATCGAGATTCCGATGCAAGGGCAGAAGGAATCATTTAACGTATCAGTCGCGACCGGTATCGCGCTCTATACACTCACAACTGCTGGATAGTTGCAATATTATATGTACCCATTTTGTTTGCGTTGTGGCAAATATCGGGTTATACTAGCAGCAGGTGGCACGACCAAGCCACCGCCCACAACTTGCCTGTGCTTGAGCTTATTTCGCTCGCCTCGCAAGTATCTGGCCTCGCGCCGCCCTGGTCGTAGACGCAATTGTTCGAAGTTTCTTTATAACACGCGCAATCTGCAGACTCCCAGGGCGGCGCGAGTCACCCCTCTCGCGGAGACGGCATTATTTAACAACAACGCAGTCACTACCGAGGATCTGCGCAAGCTCGTCCTGCAGCTGCTGCTGCACGTCGACCCGGAACGGCAAGCGGATTGCCGATGTTTTGTCATCACCGAGCATCATAATAATATCGTGCTGGCCTGGGTTTTCTGTACACAGCTGCTTAAACTTCGTAAGAGCAGCCATATCATCGGGGTTCTTGACCCGCACATAGACCGTTGGGAGTGTATCAAGCGGTTTGGGTGGCGGGGCCTGTGGTGTTGACGGTGCTGTCGTGCCTGCCGATGCTCGCGCTGAACGCTGGGTAGTATTCTTCTGCGATGATGACCGGCGGCGGGGCGTAGCTGCTGGGCCGGTTGGTGCAGACATCGCGCGACCAGTTGCTTGGTATTCGGCTAAGTCGGTATCAGTCACGACGGTGATTTCATTGGCAATTAGCTTTGCTTCATCACCAATGTTGCCATCACGATCGCGCGCGCTCACCTTGCCACTGGCAGTGATTACCACATCTTGCTCTAGCTGGCCAGCAAGCTTCTCATACAGATTCGGGAAAATAATAATCTCACTCTCACCCGATTTGTCCTCAATTCCTACAAAGGCCATCTTGCTGCCCGACTTCGTCACAATCGTCCGCAGGCGCGTCACGAGGCCACCGATCGTTACTGTCTGGCCGTCGATCTGCGGCGAGACATTACGCAGTGGCACGGTCTGCTCAGCAAAGAACGTGTCGTAGTTGTCGAGCGGGTGCGCACTAATGTAGAGACCAATCAGCTCGCGCTCCCACATCAGGCGCTCTTTGTCGGTGTGTTTGACGGGCGCTGGCTTAAGCTCAATTGACGGCATAACCTCGGTCGAGCTATCGGCGAGGCTACCGAAGAGATCGGTCTGGCCACTCAACGCTTCCTTCTGTAATTTGCTGGCAAAAGCAAGGACATTCTCAAGATTAAAGAGGAGGTCAGAGCGATCGCCCAGCGCATCAAAGCCACCCGACTTAATGAGCGACTCCCACACTCGCTTATTGCACTTACTCGTCGAGACACGCTTGGCAAAGTCCTCCACCGTCGCAAACTTCCCATCGCGGTCACGCATCTTGACGATCTCCTCCACTGCGCCCACGCCAACGCCCTTCACTGCTGCCATACCAAAGCGAATCTGCTTCTTGCCCGGTACCACCGCAAATTCCTCGTACGATTCATTCACATCAGGGTTAAGCACCGTTAGGCCCATATGCTTACACTCTGTAATCTCAATCGCCAGCCGGTCAACATCATCGTGGTCACTCGTCATCAAGGCCGCCATAAAGGCATCGGGGTAGTGCGCCTTGAGATATGCCGTCCAGTAGGCGATGAGCCCGTAGCACGCCGCATGGCTTTTATTGAAACAGTAATTGGCAAACTCCTCCAGCTGCGTCCAAAATGTCTCGGCCATCTCGCGCGTCGCACCACCAACCTTCACCGCTCCTTCGACAAACTCCGGCTTAACCCTCTTCATCAGGTCGATCTTTTTCTTACCAACGGCCTTACGTAGGGTGTCGGCCTGGCCACCAGTAAAGCCGCACCACTCCTTGGAGATCTGCATAAACTGCTCTTGATAGACCAAAATACCATAGGTGTTCTCAAGTGAGCTCTTCATCCCCGGGTGAAGGTAGGTGATCTCCTCCTCACCATGCTTGCGCCGAATAAAACTATCGATAAACTGCATTGGCCCTGGCCGATACAGCGCCACCATTGCAATGATATCCTCAAAGTGTGATGGCTTGAGGGCGCGCAAATAACGCTTCATCCCAGCCGACTCAAGCTGGAATACCCCTGTTGTATCCCCCCGCTGAAAGAGCTTGTAGGTTTCTTCGTCATCGAGCGGCAGCGTGGAGAGGTCGATCGTATCACCATAGACTTTGCGGATGATCCGCATTGCATTGTTAATAATCGATAAGTTTGACAGGCCAAGGAAGTCCATCTTGAGCAAGCCAAGGTCCTCTACCTCGCCCATTGGAAATTGCGTCGCCACCACGCCTTTCTGCGCCTGCTCAAGTGGGATATATTTGACAAGCTCGTCGGGCGCAATCACCACACCACACGCGTGTACCCCATGGCTGCGAATTGTCCCCTCTAACTGAATGGCATAATCAAAGACTTGCTTAGCAGTCGGGTTTGTCTCGTACTCATGCTTAAGGTCAGGATCTTCTTTAGTGCTGACAGCCAGCGGAATGTGCCGCCCCTGGGCGGGCGGTGGCACCATCTTGGCCAGGCGGTCACTTTCGGCATACGGCACCTCCAGCACACGCGCGACATCACGCACCGCCGCCCGAGCCGCCATCTTACCAAAGGTGACGATATTACTGACGTGGTCATGACCATACTTATTTGCGCAATATTCTATTACCTCATCGCGCCGCGTATCCTGAATGTCGACATCAATATCCGGCATGCTAATGCGATCGGGGTTGAGGAAGCGCTCAAAGAGCAGACCGTACTTGAGCGGGTCAAGATCGGTGATATTAAGCGCATACGCAATGATCGACCCTGCGGCACTACCCCGGCCCGGCCCAAAGACAATCCCCTGGCTCTTACCCCAGTTGATGAAATCCTGCACGATGAGGAAATACCCCTCATACCCCATGCTTGCCATGACGCCTAGCTCCATTTTGGCCCGCTCACGCACATCATCAGCCAAAGTGGGGATGATCTGCTCGGGGAGCTGATCAGCAGTATCTTCAGGTTTTATACCATTGTAACGCTGGGCCAGGCCACGATACACTAGCTTGTGCAAATAGCTATGTTCGCTCGTCTCGCTCTCAGGCAAGGGGTACTTTGGGATGAGGATCTTGCCCAGCTCGATATCAACAGTGCAACGGTCGGCAATCTGCTTGGTGTTGGTGATAGCCTCGGGTAGCTCTCTTCCCCAGCGAGCAATGATATCACGTGGGTCGGTCAAATGGAGCTCGAAGTCTTTCAGACTCATCCGCTTTTCATCGCTCAAAAACGAGCCCGTCCCCACGCAAAGCAATATCTCATGTGCATCCTGGAAGTCATGCGTCAAGTAGTGGCCGTCGCAGGTCACCACTAGAGGGATGTCCAGCTCCTCAGCCATGCGACGCAGACCCTCGTTAATCTTCGCTTGCACGTCCCAGTGTGTATTAGACTCGGGATGGCCATGGTCTTGCAGCTCAAGGTAGTAGCGATCGCCAAAGACACGCTTATACCATTGAGCAATCTCGACCGCCTTGGCATAGTCGTCATAACGCAGTGCCTCACCAATCTCACCACTTGCACAGCCGCTTAGGACAATCAGCCCTTCGTTAAGCTCCTCGAGGAGGTCGTGGTCAATCCGCGGCTTATAGTACATCCCTTCTAGGTTCGCCTTTGTACTGAGCCGCATCAGGTTATGGTAGCCCTGATTATTCATCGCAATGATCGTCAGGTGGTAGCGCATCTTATCTTTGGCAGGGTCACGGTCGAAGCGCGAGCGAGCAGCAACGTACGCCTCAATGCCAAGGATTGGCTTGACGCCCGCCGCCTTGGCTGTCTTGTAATAGTCCAGCACCCCACTCATCGTCCCATGGTCAGTAATAGCCGCTGCCGTCATACCATAGTCTTTAACAGTACTGACAAGATCGCCAATTTTCGTCAAGCCATCAAGTAGTGAATGATGGGTGTGGTTGTGCAGGTGAACAAAATCCGACGGTTGCAAAGCTGGTGATGAGTGAGAAGACATACCTCCTTAGTATAGCAAATGAACGAGTGATAAGGCCAACACTCCATCGCTGTGATGAGCAAAAATAAACTCAACTACTCTCGCGTTGCGTGCGCCAGTCGTTCATCACTCCATTTAAGTAGCGTGCAATGATCTACTGCAGAATAAATGGAGGCCTTGCCCCCGTATAGCATATCAGTGCCGCGCGTTCATCACCTTAATAACACTGTCAATGAAGTCTGCCAAGCCTGGCACCAAGAGACCAATAGCATTGAGCAGCCAAACAAATAGTGCCACAAGAATCGTCCCGCCAAGCACGCTTCCGAGGCCAAAAAATATCCCGCGGATGAAGTTCATTTTGTAGACCTCTGCGCGGCTTCGATGAAAATCGTAAAATAAATCCTCGAGGATAGCCTTGCGCGCGTCGGTCTCGTTGGTTTGTTTGACCTGCTGTGCAAGCTTAGCAACTGGCCCAGAATGACCATGCTCCTTAGGTGTAGCCAGCACATCTGATGAGCGCTGTGATTGAGATGATTGCTTTGTCATAATAATTGTGAGGATACGGCGAGCGTGCTACCCTCAGGAGGAACTCGCCGTACCCATTTGTAGCCTACAGACTACTTTTTGCCCTTCACAAACTCGTCGCGAGCACTGCGCAGGGCACGGTCACCGCGGCTATGCAGGTCGCGAGCAGCATCACGTGCTTCGTGGTATACCTTCTCACCCTTGGCGCGCAACTCGTCGCCCTTTGTAGCAGCATCTTGCTTGAGCTCACGCGCTTTTTTCTTGAGGTCGGCTCGCGTTTCTTTACCCGACTTTGGTGCTGTCAAGAGCCCAGCCACCACACCAGCGGCAGCACCAATTGCTGCACCAAGCACAAATTTACCTTTCGACATTCTTATATTCTCCTTTATCGATTACGTTTGGTAATAAACAATTTTTTGATTGAAGACACAGCGGTCTTGGCCAGCCAAAACGGCGAGGTAAATCGGGTGATATTATCAGTCGTCGCCTCGAGGTTGGTTGCCACGCGTTCAGCCGATTCTACCACAGCACTAATCCGCTGCGTAATGCGAATCAATATAACCGTCAAGACGATCGCAAGCACCAGCAGCAGCGCTAGCAATACCGATAACATGATAACTAATATCTGGGCCCACTCCATGCGGTATCTCCTTTATGTTAGTAGCATATATCCTATGCCTGAGTATCAGTATAGTGAGTCCGCAGGTATTTTGCAAACTCTGGGCCAAGCACGGGGTCCTTGAGGCCAAAATCCACGACGGTCTTGAGATACTCTAGCTTATCACCAGTGTCATAATATGTACCGTTGGTAATCTCCACACCAAAGAACGCGTGGTTGTCATCAATCATTCGCTGCATAATAGGCTGGACGGTAAACTCGCCATGCCCATCAAAATGCTCCTTCGCATGCTCGAGATAGCTAAAGAATTCGCCAGGCAAAATATAGCTACTGACACTGGCGAGGTCAGATGGTGCATTGGCCTTGCCTGGCTTTTCAACGATATTGCTCATCTTAATAACGCCGTCTGACAGCTGCTGGCCAGCCACAACGCCGTAGCGATCAAACTCAGCATCATCGACGATCTTTTTGCACGATAGTACCGCACCATCGAGCTCTTGCGACGCAGCAATCATCTGCTGGAAGCGACTTGGGCTAGCAGCAATGAAGTCATCGGCAAAGGTATAGATGACGGGCTCATCACGGTTAATGAGGTGTGCTGCACAGGCCAGCGGCGTCGCGTTGCCGTATGGACCCTTTTGGCGGATGTAGATAAAGTTTGCCATCTCCGAGAGCTGCTTGACAGTATCGATCAATGGCTGCTTCTTTGGCCCACCAGCCCGAAGGTTAGCTAGTAGATCCTCATTTGGCACATCAAAGTGGTCTTCGATCGCACGCTTATTGGCACTCCCTACAATGATGATATCGCGAATCCCCGCCTGGACGAGCTCCTCCACCACATACTGGATGATTGGCTTATCAATTAGCGGCATCATCTCCTTGGGCATAGCCTTGGTCTGAGGTAAGAACCGCGTACCAAAACCCGCGGCGGCGATAATTGCTTTTGTTGGTCGTTTCATTATGATTCTCCTTGTATATCCTTTAGTTGCTCATGTGCCAAGAATAGGCCCTCTGTATCTGTCATTTTACCAGACTTGCCATAAAATCAGCCTGGTCGCCAATGCGACGCCACGGATTCATTACTTCAGCCTCTCACGAATCAGTTTCTGCGCCAGAGCTGGATTGGCTTTGCCGCGGGATCGCTTCATGACTTGCCCGACGAGGTAGCCAATTGCCTTATCCTTGCCGGCCTTGATATCAGCAATGGACGCTGCACTGGCTGGGTCATTCATCACCTCATCGACGATCGCGCCAATTGCCCCTTCGTCCGACACCTGGAGCAAGTTCTTTGCCTCAGCAATCGCCTCAGGCATCTTGCCAGTATATTGCTCGTCAAAAAGGTCGAGAAAGAGCTCCTTCGCACCAGTCGAGCTGACTTTGTTATCCTCCACCAATTGCGAGAGCAGTAAGAGCCGCCGTGGCCCAACGAAGCCAGACTCAACCTTGCTCATATCCATCAACTCCTCTGGCGTGGAGGCAAACCAGTTAAAAATCCGCTTGACAAGCCGCTGATACACCAGCTCATCGACGCCAAGCCATTGCAAAATCGACGTAGCATTATGCTCGAGCGGGTAAATATCACTGAGCAAAATAGCTAGTGGCTGATGGCTCAGCACCGTATTAACCACCGAGCTATCCAGCGCAAGGCTCTGCCACTGCGCACGGTACTCGCCCGGCATTGTCGGCACATCCTGCTGAACACGGGCAATCTCTTCGTCTGTCAAAACGATCGGCGGGATGTCTGGGTCGGGCATGTAGCGATAATCCTGTGCATCTTCTTTGCTGCGCTGGCTCGTCGTGATGCCTTTATCGTCACTCCAGCCACGGGTTTCTTGCACAACACGCTCACCGCGCTCGAGCAAAGCTGCCTGACGGGCAAATTCATACTCCACTGCCTTTTCTACACTACGGAAGCTATTGAGATTCTTCACTTCGGCACGCGTCCCAAGCTGATCTGAACCCTTTGGCGCGATTGAGATATTAACGTCAAAGCGCATATTACCATGGTAGAGATCGCCGTGTGTGACGCCAGCATAGGTCATGAGCTTGTGAAGCTCTGCTGCGTAGGCACGAGCCTCGGCTGCCGAGTGAATATCGGGCTGTGAGACAATCTCGATCAGTGGTGTACCCGCCCGGTTGAGGTCAACTAGTGAGTAGCCATCGTGGTGTGTTAGCTTACCAGCATCTTCCTCCATATGAGCATGGTCGATTCGAACACGCGTGGTACTGCCATCATCGAGCGGCACATCCACATAGCCCGCCAAGATGATTGGCTGATACATCTGGCTCGTCTGGTAGCCTTTCGGTAGATCTGGATAAAAATAATGCTTACGATCGAAGCGCGAAACACGAGCGATGGGTGCATTGAGTGCCTTGCCAGCCCGAATCGCAAGATCAACCGCGTGGCGATTTAGCACTGGCAGCATGCCAGGTAGGCCGAAATCGATTGGGTGAACTTTGCTGTTAGGCTCGGCATCGCGGGCGTCATTATCGGCTGGACTAAAAAGTTTCGTGTCGGTTGCCAGCTGTACGTGGCATTCGATGCCGATCGTCACCTCATATTTTTGCAAAACATCGTGAGAAACTGCCATAATTATATCGCTCCCAAATCCTTTAACCCCTGTTTATACGCGGCTAATGCCCGCAAGGCAATCTCGCGCGAGAGCCGCACATTAGCCTCGTGTGCTAGCTTGTTGCGCACCTTGTGAGCACCCCATACGTGGTTGCTATTACTCCATTGTTCGCGGGCTGACTTCATGCGCTCACCCATTGTATCACCAGCAAAGCCACGCTCGCGCAGGGCAAGATCGAGTAACTTATCTGCCTCGAAGATAGCCAACTGATACGTACCAATGTTGGATTTATCAAGACTATTCTCAATGGCAAGCCAGCGCGCTTGGTATTTCTCGGTATTGAGTACTTTGCCACCCTGACGCGTCAGCGCAACAACAGCAGCCAAGATTGCAGCAATGATGATAATACCCACCAAAAGAATCGTCACACCACCAGACATTAGGCGCTCCTTTCTGCAGCGGCTTGAGCTGCCAGGGCAAGCATCGTCGCATCACTCTGCATGGGGCCGATCAACTGCGCACCGATTGGCAAGCCCGCCTGACTCACTCCAGCCGGCACATTCAGTGCAGGTAAGCCTGCCAGACTGGCTGGCACTGTCATGATATCCGCGAGATACATCTTAAGCGGGTCGTCGCTGTTTTCGCCAAGACCAAAGGCAGGAGTAGGTGCTGTCGGCAAAAGAAGCATGTCGTATTGCTCAAACAGGGCGTTAAATTCGTTGATGAGTAGTGTCCGCGCTTTTTGCGCCTTGAGATAGTACGCATCGAAGTACCCACTACTCAGCACGTAGCTCCCAATCATAATGCGCCGCTTGTTCTCCGGCATAAAGCCTTCGTCGCGGCTCCGACCATAAAGCTCGGCCAGTGTCTTAACTCCCTCGGCGCGGTGGCCATAGCGCACACCATCGTAGCGCGCTAGGTTGCTTGAGATCTCAGCTGGCACAACAATGTAGTAGATAGCAAGGGCATGCTGAAGCATCGGCATGCTTACTGTCTCGACGGTATGGCCATGCGATCGCAGGATATCGGCATACTGGCTGACCGCCTGACGCACCTCCGCATCAACACCATCACCCATTGCTTCGTTGATGATACCGATTTTCAGCTGTTGCGGCGTCTCTGCCGTAGGCGCGAAGAAGTCGGGCAGCGTCGTCATATCCCTCGGATCTTGGCCAGCCATGACGCTCATTACCACAGCAACATCCTCAGCACTGCGCGCAAAGCAGCCCATCGTATCAGTGCTCGAGGCCATTGCCACGACACCATAGCGGCTCGCTGTGCCATAGGTTGGCTTGATACCATACACACCATTGAAACTGGCGGGTTGGCGAATCGAGCCTCCCGTATCTGTTCCTAAGGCAAATGGCACAATGTCGAGCGCCGTCACCACAGCCGAGCCACCACTACTGCCGCCAGCGACTTTTGTTTTGTCGACAGCGTTGTGTGTAGCACCAAAGTATGAGTTCTCTGTGCTCCCACCATGCGCAAAGGCATCGAGGTTACTCTTGCCAATGCAGATCGCCCCAGCTGCTTCAAGCTTATCTACCACTGTTGCCTGAAGAGGCGTATCAAAGTTCTCAAGCATCTTGCTGGCCGCCGTACTTGGCGCACCATACGCAAGATAATTATCCTTAACGACGAACGGCACGCCGGCGAGTACCCCAACGTCCTCACCTCGCGCCAGTGCCTCATCAATTTCTTGTGCCCGCTGCAGTGCCCGCTCTTCTGTCAGACTCAGCAGGGCGTGGTATTCCTTAGCGTCACGCGCCCGCTGCAAAGCCGCTTGCACCTGAGCAGTAGCCGATGTCTGGCCTTGTTTGATCTGAGCAACTCTCTCTGTAATATTCATATCACAACACCTTCGGTACTTTTACACACTTATCCGCCTGCTCGGCGGCTAGCCCCAATAGCTGCTCGCGCGATACGTCGCTGACATCTATTGCGTCGGGCCGCCACACATTAGTCAGGCCAGTTACTTGGTAGGTCGGCTCGACACCAGTTGTGTCGAGGGTGGATAACTGCTCGATGTAGTGCAGAATATCCTCGAGGTTTTGGCGCAGCGCGGCAACGTCGGCTGAACTGCCAAGACTAATCGAACTTAATTGTGCAAGGTGCTGCACATCTTCAGTGGTAATATTACTCATTATGAATATATTGTACCACATTCGGTGCGTGGAATCGCTATATATCAGTGAGCAACGAGTAATGCGTCAGTAAGAAGTATAGGTAGTACAGGGTACAATGCTAATGCTAAGCTACTTCCAACTTATCGCTCTTAGCTCGATTGCAGCGCCAGCAGAGCGCTTGCAAATTGTGCTCGGTCGTAATACCACCTTTCGACACTGGCACAATATGGTCAACTTCGAGCAAGAGGTGCTTCTCATCTTGGCGTGAGATATGACACTTCTGGCATTCGTAATTGTCTCTGCGCAAGATAAACCGCCTAAGCTTTGGTGTCATGAGCTGACGCTGAAACTGCGCAGATTTGCGATATGTTATCTGTTGGCTGAGATATTCTGCCAATTTCTGGAGCTTTTTCTCTGTGAGTGTAATATCGAACGAGTAGTTATTACGCTTGGCGGGCGAACTATATTTAAATGAGTATACGAGAAAATAATTCTTTTCAAACTTAGGTAATGTATTCGACCCAAGCTGCTTCATTGTCATTTTCTTGAAAATATAGGCTCCAGCGTACATTTTGGCATCAATGAAGTCCATAATCTCGTTGTATTCGCTCCGCAGTATTTCCTCAGTCTTTTTAATTGTGTCGTATTTTTGGAGGATTTGCTCGAGTATCTGCACTATCTCCTCGTTTATTGTGCGCTGCGCAAAAAAATATTTGACAATATAGCGGTATGGGTCAAGCTGCGCATTTTTATACACCGTAAGTGTGCTATTTTTCACATGCGCATGCGAAAGCCGATGCTGCTGCTGACGAATAAACTGCTTGGTTTCGGGCAAAAAGGCATTGAAGTCGTCATATTCTTGTATTTGCTTGGCAAGCCTCTGCTTGACACTTTGAAACTCTGCCGTTTTGTAATAACCACGCGTCCTCCAAAATACAATGCAATAACAAACGACAAAGAATATCACTGGCAGGCAGAGCAATACAACGTTGCAGATAGCAAGTCCAATAAGAATCGACCACTGGATAAACTTCGATCGACGATCAATCGTTGCCAAAAAATATATCACATGCTCTGGCAGGGTGTGAGTATCACGTATAAGCATACTACATCATATTATACACTCTGTGCGTGTGCCGATCGTGGGTTTACTCAGCTACTACTACAACTTACTCTTCACCTCAGCGATCAGATCTCGCAATTCGGCTGCTCGCTCAAACTCAAGATTGGCACTAGCGAGATTCATTTGGCCAGTCAGATCTTTGATAAGGCTCTTGTATTCGTCCTTGGGGATTTTACGCAGGTCAAGCTTGGGCGCGTCATCCTCTTTTTGCGGGATGATGGAGCGCAGACCTTCGTCGATTGCTTTATTAATGCCACGCGGTGTAATGCCATGTTCGCGATTGTATGCCTGCTGAATTTCGCGTCGGCGTTTGGTTTCGTCAATCGCTCGGCGCATACTATCGGTGATACTATCACCATACATAATTACCCTGCCCTCAACGTGGCGAGCTGCCCGGCCAATTGTCTGGATGAGGCTACGCTCGCTACGGAGGAAGCCTTCTTTGTCGGCATCCATAATCGCCACCAAGCTCACCTCTGGCAGGTCGATCCCCTCGCGCAAGAGGTTAATCCCCACCAGGACATCATACAGTCCCATGCGCAGATCGCGTAGAATGTCGCCGCGCTCGAGCGTGTCGATCTCGCTGTGGATATAGGCTGTCTTGATGCCGAGGTTGGTCAGATAGGTAGAGAGATCCTCGGCCATGCGCTTGGTGAGCGTTGTCACGAGCACGCGCTGCTGCTGATTGGTACGCTCGCGAATCTCTGCCATGAGGTCGTCTACTTGCCCTTCCGTTGGGCGAACGATGATTTCTGGGTCGAGCAAGCCAGTAGGGCGAATCACCTGCTGAGCGGGTGCGGGGCTGCGCTCTAGCTCATAATCACCAGGGGTAGC
This sequence comes from uncultured Candidatus Saccharibacteria bacterium, assembly GCA_938045445.1. GTDB lineage: Bacteria > Patescibacteriota > Saccharimonadia > Saccharimonadales > Saccharimonadaceae > Saccharimonas. The sequence goes on along the minus strand of CALIMM010000010.1, from coordinate 25,817 downwards.
AGAGACGTAAATCACTTGGTTAATATGTTTATCAAATTCATCAAAGCGTAGTGGGCGATTGTCCAGCGCGCTTGGCAGGCGAAAGCCATGCTCCACCAGCACTTCTTTGCGAGCGCGGTCACCATTATACATCGCGCGCACTTGGGGAACAGTTACGTGACTCTCGTCGATCAACATCAAGAAATCATCAGGGAAGTAATCGAGCAAGGTAGCTGGCTGCTCGCCTGCTTCGCGATTGGTGAGATAGCGGCTGTAGTTCTCGATCCCCTTGACGAAACCAGTTTGCTCGAGCATCTCTAGGTCATACTTGGTGCGCTGGCTCAGGCGCTGCGCTTCGAGCAGTTTGCCGTGCGTCTCAAACCACTGCTCACGCTTCTCATACTCCTGTCGAATCCGGTCAATCGCCTGCTTAATTTTCTCCTTAGGCGTTGCATAGTGGCTACTCGGAAAGATGGTAAACTCCGCTGGCTCGTCGAGGATCTCGCCAGTGAGCGGGTTGATGTGTGTAATTCGATCCACTTCATCCCCAAAAAATTCCACCCGATAGGCCGTCTCTTGCCCTGCCGGAAAGACATCGACCACATCGCCCTTGACACGAAAGGCACCACGTGCAAAATCGATATCATTGCGATGATATTGGATATCCATCAACTGGCGCAAAAACTTGTCCTGAACTCGCCGCTCGCCCTGGCGCACCGTGACGGATAGCTCATAATAATCGGCTGGCGAACCCAGGCCATAGATACAGCTGACACTGGCGATAATAATCACATCGCGGCGCGTGAGTAATGCATCAGTCGCTGCATGGCGGAGGCGGTCGATCTCCTCATTGATGGCCGAATCCTTCTCGATATACGTATCACTGCTGGCAATATATGCTTCTGGCTGATAATAATCAAAATAACTGACAAAGTAGTGTACTTCATTGTCTGGAAAGAACTGTTTAAACTCACTAAAGAGCTGCGCTGCGAGTGTCTTGTTATGAGCCAAAACAAGCGTTGGCACGCCACGCTGAGCGATAATATTTGCCATCGTAAAGGTCTTGCCACTACCGGTTGCACCAAGTAGTGTCTGCTCGCGCTGGCCAGCTTCCAGGCCACCAAGTAACTGGGCGATCGCCTGTGGCTGATCACCGGTCGGTTTGTAAGCAGAACGAAGCCGAAATGGTATGTGTGTCACGCTCTTTAGTGTAGCATAGCGAACTAACTAAATCACACTCTGGCGATTCATCTCAGCAAGGAGTTTGTTGTACGTCGCTTGCGGGTCTTTGGCGTGGTTGATCGCCCCACCAACGCTAATTACGTCAGCACCACCCTGGGCAATATGGAAGACATTATCTACCGTCACGCCACCATCCCAGCCAATCTCGACCCGAGGGTGAATAGCCCGCACTAGCCGGATTTTCTCCAGCTGCATCATTCGCGCTTTGCCACCAAACTCACCCAGCTTACCACTGACGATCGACACATAGTCGGCTGTTTCGATATACGACGCCACCGTCTCGGGCACTGTGGTACGCTGCAGGGCCACACCAGCATGAATACCAGCTTGCTTAACCTGCTGCAAGACAGGGATCAAATCTTCTTTGACTTCGGCATGAAAGATAATGGTACTGGGCCGCAGTTTGATCAGTTTCTCAACGTACACGCTGGGGCGTGCCACCATAGCGTGGATATCAACCGTCCACGACTGAGGCCACCACAGTTGGCCGATCCCTACCGTTTGACGGGGTGCAAATACGCCATCAGAAATATCAATATGAACCCGCTTGGCAAACGGCATAAAATGCTCCACCGCAGCCTTGTATTCATCAGTTTTTGTACTCAAAATAATTGGTGCTATGACAGCCATGCAAGACATTATACGGCGTCTGACGTGTGTTGTAAAGACGGCGACGGCGTTCTTTCACGTTTGCGAGAGCGAAGGAGGGAGTGTTAGACTGACGTGCGCGAAGAGTAGGTATTTGACACTTCCTTAACATCATTTAAGAAATCGTCATCAAACTTTTCCAAACTTTTCGTTGCATCAACTAACGACTCTAACTCATCCAATTCTTGCTGAGATAGTGCACTGCGTTCTTCTGCTAAATAATCGGTCAATCTTGCACAAATATATTCGACAGCCACAGCCCATTCACCTGCATCATTATATAGCGTCACTTCTGCTCGGTCAGCTCTTGTTAGGTAAGGGTTTTTATTGGCATAGTCTCGTATCAATTGGGTTAAGTACATAACTACATTATATCATATTCTCAAATATTTGCTGGGCAACTCCCTGCCTGTGGTCGCGCCATGCCAGTAGTGGCGTAGTAGCGAATGTCGGTGAGATGGCGGTCGGTGGCTTGGACGCAGAATTTGGTGGCATCGGCGCTCAGCGTAATCTGTACAGCTGTATCGCTTGGCGGACGGTAACCAACTTGCTCGAGGTTAGTGCTATAGCTTGCACCACTAGCGCTGGCATTGGCGTGATGCGTCTTGATCGCCTCAAGTGCACTGGTGGCTGCCGCACGCGTTGCCACATCGACCGAGCGCCGGCGATAGCCCGAATATGCCGTCATAGACAGAGCCACGAGCAAGCCCAGGATCGCAATGACAATCATCAGTTCCATGAGCGTGAAACCCTTCTGGCTCCGCTGCATCCACCATACTGCCCTGCTTTGCCTCATTATATTTCTCCCTCCATTAGCATAAGCATGTTTAAGCATCACTATAGCAGGTGGAATGGTCAAGGGCAATAGCACTTTTCTTCTTGGCAGTATATACTAGGTTTATGGTGACCAAACAAGATGTCCTGACAAAAGCCCGCGGCCTCTATAGCGAAGATCAGCTATATGAAATTGACCATGCGATCGACTTCGCCACCCAAGCTCACCACGGGCAAAAGCGCAAAAGCGGTGAACCCTACATCACCCATCCACTGAGCGTTGCAATTATCTTGATTGACTGGGGGATGGACAGCGACACCATCATCGCCGGTATTCTTCACGACACCGTCGAGGATACCGAGACGTCACTAGACGACATTGAGTCGCTTTTTGGACATGACGTATCCTTCCTCGTTGATGGTGTGACGAAGGTGAGTCAAGCCCGGGCTGGCATGCGTGACCTGGGCCACTATCTCCCCCAGACAAAAGACAACCTTACCAAGCTGCTTATTGCTGTGGGACAGGACGTGCGTGTCATTATCATCAAGCTGGCCGACCGGCTGCACAATATGCAGACGCTGCAATTCAAGTCGCCCGAAAAGCAGCAAAAGATCGCCCGCGAAACACTCGAGGTCTTTGCCCCCATGGCTGACCAGCTGGGTATGGGGCGCGTGCGGATGGAGCTAGAGGAACTTGCCTTTAGCTACCTTGACCCCAAAGAATACAAGCGGCTCGAGAAGGTCATGAAGCAGCGCCTAGGCAAAAGCACCCGCAAGCTTGGTGTCGTCCGCCTCGAGGTCGAGCAAGCGCTCAAGGACGAGAAGCTCGAGTTTGAGATTAATGGGCGAGTTAAGAGCCTCTACAGCCTGCACCGCAAACTCCAAAAGCGCGGTAGTCTCGACAATATTTATGACCTGATGGCACTACGCATCATTGTCCACACCAAGGAAGAGTGCTACCTCGTGCTGGGCATTCTCCACTCGCTCTATCAACCGATGATTGCTCGCATCAAAGATTATATTTCCATCCCCAAGCCAAACGGCTACCAAAGCCTCCATACAACGGTCATCACGCCCAATAAGCAGATTGTCGAGTTCCAGATCCGCACACGCGATATGCATGAATACGCCGAGCGTGGCCTTGCCGCCAGCTTCCACTACCAGCAGCAAAAACACAGCAAGGAGTACCTCAAAGGCGACTCCAAGCGCGGCGTGTCAAACCTACCAGCTCAGCTGCAGTGGATTACGCAACTGCAAGAAATCGCCGCTCGCCTGCGCGCTGGCGAGGATATCCCTCGCGAGCAGTTATCGATCGATCTCTTTGGCAATCGCATCTTCGTCTTTTCTCCCAAGGGTGATATTTATAACCTCCCCGAGGGTGCTTTGCCGCTGGACTTTGCCTATGCCATCCACTCTGATATCGCCAAGCACGCCTACGGCTTCCGGATCAATGGCAAGATGGAGCCATTTGAGCGGCCACTTGAGAATGGCGATGTTATCGAAGTCCTTACTCGTAAGCTCTCATACCCCAAGCCAGGTTGGGCACAGCTCGTTACCACTAGCCACGCCCGCGACAAGCTCCGTCTCCAGCTCAATAAGATCCGCGTCCAGGCTGTGAATGGTGCGATTAGTCTGACGGATAAAATTATGCCAATCGGTAAGCCTGACGCTGCTTCGAAAAAGTCAAAGAAAAATAACTGAGGTAACGTTAGATAATTGACGCACATCTTAACTTAAGTCTCTAAAATTATCGATCTGCCGCAACTTTGCTCCCTCTATCACCATTATTATCCAACAGATGTGGGTAGCCTATTGTGATAACCAGCCTGCGAGCCTCTGACTTTCTTGATAAAGCAACATTCCGCAAGTACCGCCTGTTCTATAGTAACCTAGAGAATTTTAGAAGTTGAAGTAAAAATACAAAATACCCCAGTGGGGTATTTTGTATTTGCTTAAACACGTTATCTAGCGCTCATTCCAACGCGCAATAGATTCATGAATAATCTGCTTAGCACGCGCGGCGTCACCAAAGCCCTTCACTACAGTAGTACCAGGCTTCTTGAGATCCTTATAGTGGTTAAAGTGGTGCTCGATTTGCTTGAGGGTTGCAGCAGGGAGATCTTCGAGCGAGTTGATTGCATCACCTGTATTACGGTCATCTGCTGGTACAACGATCACCTTATCGTCCACTTCGTCATCGTCAACAAACTCCAGCACGCCAATTACTTTACCCTCCAAAACGACACCAGTCGTCAGTGGTTGATCGGTGATGATGAGCACATCGAGCTCATCGCCATCTTCATCTAGGGTTTGTGGAATAAAACCATAGTTGGTTGGCTTGGCAAAGATTGCTGGCTCGACCCGGTCGAGCTTCATCACTGCTAGGTCGCGATCCCACTCAATTTTGTGGTAGCTCCCTTGCGGAATCTCCACCACCACATTGACAATGCCAGCGTCAACGTCACCAGGCGTTAGTACTTTATTAAAATCTGCCATTTGTATTAGCTCCTTTCTGTTGCTATCTGTTTTATTTTAGCAAAATCTACTCGGTAATGGCAAAAGAAGATGCGCTGGCAATGCAACCTTGCCCTGTAGGCACATTATTCTTATAACCAACCCATTTGATGGTATAATACTGCTAGCATGTTAATCATTGGTCATCGCGGTGCGGCCGGGCTCGCACCAGAGAACACTATCGACGCTATGGCAGCGGGTGTCGCGGCGGGCGCTGATATGCTTGAGCTAGATGTGCGATTGACGCGCGACGGTGTTCCTGTGGTTGCACATGATAATCGCCTTTTGCGCACCCACCACCGAAATGAATCAATCAGCCACCTGACGTATACCGAGTTGCAGGCCCTCACCAGTGAGCAGCCTGTCTCGTCGCTCGCAGCAGTGTTAGACCGTTTTTTGGGCGTTGTGATACTCAATATTGAGCTCAAAGGGCACGGTAGCGCCGAGCCGACATATCAGCTCCTCACCCGCTCCATCACATCGCCAGATGATTGGGATAATGTACTGCTCTCGTCATTCTCCGTACGCGAGCTTCGGCAATTTCGGCAGCTTGCGCCTCAGGCCAATCTTGCTCTACTTCACCGCAATAATCCCTTTGCATTCTTGGCCTATCAGCGAAAGCTCGACTTCACCGCGGTAGGGTTTCATCGCTTGTATGCACATCCACTGGCGATAGAGATTGCACGTCGGTCGAATCTCTTTGCCTACGTCTATACGGTCAATCGCCCAGGTGCCTTGCAGCAGCTTGCCGAGCGCGGCATCGACGGCGTCGTGACCAACTATCCAGATAAGTTTCTTGCTGAGCTGCGGCGTTATAGTGAGCAATAAAGTTACGACTACTCTAGTGTGAGCACAAATCCTTCCTCCTCCGTGCCATCCAACAAGCAGCGGTAGGTCTACTATGCGTAGGTTAGCAATTATACTTATTTTATAAAGTACCTCACCTCACCAACACTAAGCCTCTCCATTTCGTCATTCAATAGAGTATATAAGTAGCTTGTATGAAATGGTATTTAATTTTGATGGAAAAGATTAATACCGAGAGAGCCGCCTAGAAGCTCTTACTTCTCTCATTTTATAAAGATACTATACAGCCACCACCTCTCTAGGTATATCAACTTTTTCACACGAGTGAAAAATCAGCCGTTACGACTGATTTTTTACTTTGTTAGACAGAAAGGAGATGCTACTCAGGAGCTGAGTTTTGAGATTTAGGCTCTTAGCTATCCCACACTAGCACTATCTATTCTAATTCTACACTTTGTGCTGCTGAATATACTCACGGATACTCAAAGCAGCTGTCGCACCTTCGCCCACTGCTGTAGCAATCTGCATTGTTGCGCCGCTGCGGACATCACCGCTCGCAAAAACACCAGGCATCGTCGTCTCGAGGTGCTCATTGGTGATAATCAGCCCCCGCTCATCGAGCTGGACGGGCGTACTCTGCAAAAAGCCCGTGTTTGGCTTAAGGCCAACAAAGACAAACACACCATCACAGGCGAAGGTAGTTGACTGGCCATTACTGATGGCTGCAACACCAGTTACCTTGCCATCCTCGGCGATAATTTCGGTTGATTCGGTGTGGAGATGGACGCTGATTTGCCCGCGCTCTATAAAGGGCTGCAGATCGGTCTGAAGGATCTCACTCGCTTTGATCGTACTGCGCACCAGCAGGTCGATATGCTCCGCAAAGCGAGTCAAGAACATCGCCTCTTGCAGGCCAGAATTGCCGCCACCGATCACCACCAGCCGCTTGCCTTTATAAAACGCACCATCGCAGGTTGCACAATAGTGTACGCCGCGACCATACAATGCGTCTTCGCCAGGGATACCAAGCTTGTTATATGCACTGCCAGTGGCAATCAACACCGCACGGGCACGCACATCCTGCCCATCGACTGTCACAATCGTATCATTGCCATCTTTGCGGAGGCTCGACACCTCACCCAGCTCAATCTGCGCCCCAAAGCGCTCTGCCTGGCGCTGCAGCTGCTCGGCGAGGTCGAGGCCCGACACGCCGTCTGCAAAACCTGGGTAGTTATCGATCTTATCGGTAATCGCTGCGAGACCACCGATCACTGCTTTTTCATACAATACCGTCTGCAGGTTCTCGCGCGTGGTATACACCGCGGCAGCCAGAGCGCTTGGCCCTGCACCGATCATCACCACGTCGTGGATCGGCATCTGAGTTGAGTTATTGGTAGTGTTGCCCATAGTTGCTCCCTCCTTGACCTTCTTGATATGCCTTCAGTAGTTCTGAAGTGTCGATTGTAGCCGGCTTTGGCACTGCCATCACAATGAACTTCAGTGGTGTATTGGCGGGAATGTCGTTGCCTTGGCCTTTCTCGCCGTATGCTTTGTCGGAGGGGATGGTTAGCTCACGCACCCCACCAAGGCGCATCCCCTTGATGCCTTCCTTCCAGCCAGTGATGACACTCGCACTCTTGAGCCCACCCTCTACGGCAAATGGCGCACTGAGCTTGCCGTCTTTGATAGATTGGTCAAATACCTTGCCTTTTGGGTTCCAGCCAATGTAGTAGGCCGCAAATGCCGTATTGTCCTTGATCTCCTCACCATCGCCAACCACCAGATCTTCGCTAGAGAGCTCCTTCACACTATCGCGGTCAAACTCACCAACCCGACTCGCATATTGGCTAAAAGTTGGGTAATATTTATTTGACAGCTCTTGGGCTTGAGCAGCTGTCTTGGCTTGGTAGTCCTTCATGAGTTTCTGGTATTTTTCTTGCGCCTTTTGCGCTTTGGCTTGGTCATTTTTGTAATTCTCCGAGGCAAGAATCATTGCCGCAAATGACCCCAGCGTCCCGACAACCGTCGCGACCAAAATAACAATAATAATCCAGCGTTGTGTCTTGGTTGTTGCCATAACTCCTCTTGTTTCATCGACTAATCTATCTTGCCCAGTATAGCACACTTGCCGGTATGACTGCTAGATAACAGAGGTCACATCGATAAATGCTGTCTAGACTTTGCTGTATATTCCTTGTTAATCCTGTCACTCTCTACCACCTTGCTTTGCGCGGAAACACCACGCGAACAACTGTCTGCTGATGCACCCCTTGCAATGGCGATTTTTCTCAGTATACTAAAAAGCGATGAACCGTCTCCACACCTTATTTTCACCTCTGCTTGCCCGCCTGGCTATTGGTGGTACGACCGCGCTGCAATCAGCACCAGTCGAGAAGCTTGATGGCGCCCTCACACCCAATATGCGCGCCCTGCGCCTGGCGATGAGCATTGCCGATCAGCTCATTTCAATGGGCACACCAGCCCAAAATGTCGTCCATATGGCGCTGAGCATTACCGATACATACTGCACCCGCAAAGTGCATATCGATGTTATTTCGTCGCAGCTTATTTTATCGCAAGATCGAGGCAACGATTATGAACCACTAACGCTCCTGCGCACCATTCCACCGCGCGAGATCAACTACCAACATATGCAATGCCTCCAAACCCTGGCCGCTACTATTGCCGAGGGAGCGCTCACTCTCGATGCTGCCGAGCGCGAGCTCGATGCTATCCTTGCCAAGCCACGACGCTATCCACCTTGGGTAATTTATCTGGCAGGTGGTGGACTCAGTGCTGGCTCGGCCTTGCTCTATACAGCGTCGCTACCAGTGATTTTTGCCACCTTTGTGATGGGTGTGACGATTATGTGGCTGCTAGGCCGCTTAAATCGCATTGCTCTTCCTGTGTTCTTTACTCAAATCATTGCAGCAAGCGTTATTACATTGGTTGCAACCATCATCACGTGGCTTGCCACCAACCATTATCTCGATGTCCTTGGTATCATCAACCCAACTATCATCACCGTGAGCGGCATCGTGCTCTTGGTGGCGGGGATGATGATCGTTGGCGCCTTCCAGGATGCAATCGACGAATATTACGTGACGGCGACGGGTCGACTCCTTAAGGTGGCAATGATGACGATGGGCGTGGTGATCGGTGTGATGATTGGCCTGTATACAGCGCGGCGCTTTGGGATCGAATTTGTCGCGACACCCGACCAACTGCAGCTGACTGGCACGATGTATCAGTACATTGGAGCAGCTGCTATTGCGGCCACCTTTGCTCTGGGCAACCACACTCAGCCGGTCGGCATCATCCTAGCTGGTGCAACTGGCATGCTTGGCTATGATATATACCTCGCCATTACTGGCTGGAGCATGTCTGCTATTGCGGCCAGTGCGGCGGCAGGCTTGGTGATTGGCTTTATTGCAACGACTGCCTCACGCCTATGGCATATGCCCAGCCTAGCCATTGTCAATGCCGGGATCGTCCCACTCGTGCCAGGCGTCACGCTCTACAACGGGCTCATGGGCGTCGTGACAACTGGCTCGAGCGAGGCAGGTCTGCTGGTGCGCGCTGTCCTCATCGCTATTGCCATTGCAGCTGGTGCGTCATTTGGCGTGCTGATTGGTCGGCCCACGCGGCGGAGTTTCCTCCGCCTACGCAATCGCCTACCACAGCGTCGCTTGCATCAACCTCATTCACCAAAGTCCACACCCTGAAACAGCACATGCTGCTCGGGTGCAAACACTGTCCGGATGATCGAACGAACACGCTCGGCGCTCAACGTTGCCTGGCTACTCGATAGCGTTAGGCGAAATGTGGTGGTTTGGTGCGATGCATCAGGGGTTGCTTTGTAAATACTCAGCGGCGTGAGATCGCGGATCGTCACATCTGGGTATATTTCGCTAGCTCGAGTCATAGCGCTCGAGACTGCTTGCATGAGTTCATCATAGGTAACCACTGTACTTGTTTGGATCGAGATATCGCGGGCGGTAGTAGGGTAGCGACTCATTGGCTGGTAGTGTACCGCTGTATCACGCCATACCTGCTCCATCACATCAAGGCAGAGTGATGCCGCTGCAGTATAATCAGGCAGCTTGAAATGCTTCACCACTGCTGAGCGTAGCTCACCAACTACACCAATAAGCTGCCGCTTGGGCTGGCTAGCCGTCTCACTACTTTCCACCCAGATATGAGCCGAGCGATTAATGTCAAAAGGTGTATACATTGGATCATCTTGAGCTGCCGTGACTGGTGTATACACGAGAGTCAGACCGCTATCATGCGCCAGCTGGTCGAGCGTTGCCCGCACCCGGTAAAAGGCGGCACCAGCGTGTGGCTTTTTGCTGCTATACACAAGATCGATCAGTGATTGTTCAGCTGGCAGACCATCCTCACCCATTCGTGCCTTGGTGTGACCCTTGCCAATTTCGAACAGCATAAATTCGCTGTGCCCTGCCTTGATATTGGCATGAACTTTATCGAGCAAACTCGGCAGCACACTCAAGCGGTAGTACTGGAGGTCGGGGCTGAGGGCGTTCGAGAGGCGGAAGGCCTGGGCTAGGTCTTGGCCTGCACCCTTGAGCACACGCTCGTGCACAAAGCTATAGCTCAGCACTTCGTTGGCACCTGCCTTGGCCAGTGCCTCGCGCACAACGCGCTTGAGCTCACGGCGGGGGTTCTTGCGTGCTGGCTGAATACGGTGCATGGGCAGCTGGCGCGGCACAGTATCAAAGCCGTGCAGCCGGCCAACTTCCTCAACGATATCCTCTTTAGTTTCCAGGTCTGTCCGCCAGAAAGGCACCTGTAGGCAGATATAGCCAAGCTCTTCCTCTGGGCCATGGCTGTGGATTTCAACGTTATTGAGTAAAGTACAGATGTCGTTTTCGGTAAGGTGAGAGCCAAGCCGCTGATTAATAAATCGACTGGTTATATCTATGGTTGCAGGCTCGTACTTCCCTGCAAAATAATCATCAAGAATCCCACCATGTTCACTCGTAAATGGCTTAATATCCGCTACTGGGCTGGCCTGCTCGCCGCCCACCATACCAATCAGCCGGTTCAGCACAGCGGCATTCTGCAGGGGCGACTGGCCTTTATTAAAGCGGGCCAGCGCATCGGTAAACACGCCGTGGCGCATGGCCATTTTGCGCACTGCGTACATGTCGAAGGTAGCGCACTCCAGCACAATCGTGGTGGTCGTGGCCGATACCTCAGTGCGGCTGCCACCCATAATACCACCGAGGGCCACCGGGCCCTGCCCGTCGGCAATCACTATGTCGTCTGGTGTCAGCTCAATTGTCTTGCCACTCAGCAGCGCCAGCGTTTCGCCCTGCCGCGCCATACGCACGCCAAGCTGCCCGCCCTGGAGCGTATCGTAATCATAAGCATGGGTTGGCTGAGCTGTCATTAGCATTACATAATTGGTTGCATCCACAATGTTATTGATGGGCTTTGCCCCCATCGCCACCAGTTGGCACTGCAGCCAAAATGGGCTCGGCGCCACCTGCACGCCGCGGATTGCCACCGCCATAAAGCGTGGCACAAGCTGCGGGATATCGTTCGAAACCGCGAGCGGCACACTATCGCCATCGCCAAATACCTGCTCCAGGTTATACCACGCCGGGCTGGTAAATGGTTGCTGGAGGATGCCAGCAATCTCGCGCGCTACGCCCAGCTGGCCAAAGCAATCTGGCCGGTGGGTAAACATCTTGTTCTCGATATCAAGCACATAGTCATCCAGGCCAAACAGCGCGGCAAAGTCAGCCCCTGGTTGCAGCGTCTTGCCGGCTGGCAGGTCGCGTGGCGTCAGTGCCACAATCCCCTCGTGGTCAGTACCAATTGCTAGCTCATCAGCCGCGGCCAGCATACCCTGGCTCAGCACCCCACGAAGCTTGCGCGCATCAAGCGTAAAGGGCTCGCCCTCGAGGATAATGGCTGGCACCGTACTTGCAGGCGGCAGCCAAATGGCCCACATACCAGCCTGTACATTGGGCGCACCGCACACCACCTGCACCAAGCCGTTTTCATCACGCGGCACATCAGGCACTGCCATACCGTCATCAATTTTGGTCACGCTCAGGCGGTCGGCATTGGGGTGCTTAGCACACTCCACCACGCGCACCACGCGTGCGCCGCGGTAACGCTCGGCCAGGTTCTCGACCTGCTCCACACTACCAAGCTGCTGATTAATACGCTGCACTAGCTCATCCACCGGCGGCAATTCAAAGTTAATAAGTTGTTTTATAACATTAAGGCTGACTTTCATACTGGGTTATAGTATACCATCTCGAGGTAAAGCTGCGCTACAAACCGTATTCTCTTTCGTCGTATATCAACACTACCCTACTGCATACAAAAGATACGAAGCTCTCCCCTTGTCTCAGATCTCAAATATCCAAATGCTCCACTGGCTGCTCCAGGCTCTGTTGCAAATTTTGCACAGCGCGCTCTGGGATATACGCCGCGAGCTCATCGATCGTATCAACAACCTCCATTCGCCCCCATTGTTTGACTGTCGCTGGATTGTCGTTGGCCTGCGTGCTACGCTGCATGCCTGTAGGCCAATAGTTCCAGTCGGCGTGATTGCGCTCATAGTACACATAGCGGCCCTTTTGCGTAAGATATACTCGCTGTTCGCGAAGAGCTGCTTTGTCCTTTGCTATTGTCCTGTATATCTTACGGCCCATAAAAATCTTATGCTGATACACGCCATCCTTGCCAACGCGCAGCTGTACTTCATGAAAACCATCGCGTGTTGCTTGCTGCCGCTCAACTAATAAACGATAACCCGCCATCAGTGCTGCAGATAGACTCATACTAAGGTCAGGCAAAGTCCCTTCAATATAGCGTTCGTCGTTGTGCGAAAAATAGATTGTTTTATTGGCCATCATACTCCTCCTTATATGTATAGTTATACATATATAGTATCTATCTTCTATTGGTATTGTCAAGGTTGTTCGGGAGTGTAGTGCATTACCTCTGTTATATTGACATAAAATAGCGATACTATCCAGAATATGCTACATTATCCGCCTGCTTATGCTACAATTACACAGGCATACAAGAACATAATCTGGAGGTTTATATGCATACCGGTATTCGACGAATCGGTCAGCGTAACTGTATTTATAGCGCGCTCCGCCAAGAGCTGATGACTGAAATGTTTCAGCGAACAGCAGGAAACGATGAGTCCGTCAACCACGAAGCTGATCTTAGTACACAGTACTTTGCTATGGTAGGAGATAAAGGTAAGGTAACGGCCAAGGCGCACCTGCTTGCATCTATCGCTGCCAAACCACCAACATTGCTATGGGGCTTCTCAAATGCTCTGTCACAATACGGGAGCGCAGTAGAGCTTGCCCATAAGGTGCGCGACTACGGCCTCAAGCATAGCGAAGAAGAACTCACTGCGGACGAGGTTTCCTATACGCTGCCAGATGGTACCGACCAAGCAATGGTAATTGCTGGCGTGGCACACGATATCGGTAGCGCTGCTATTAGTATTTTTGGTACTGAGTATTATTACTATAGCCTACCAATTGGCGGTGGCTCGCGGATTGTGCTGCTACTAGAGAACCTCTCCGAGCCTGTGCCGCCCATTACGCTCGACTACTTCTACTCACGCCTGCCACGCTATCTGCAACAGGTGGACGACATTGCATGGTCGCTGGAGGGTTTTGTGGAGCTGATGCCAGGCTGGAGCATCGAGATGAACGACGATGACAATGGCGTCCACCACGCCCGTGTCACTGATGATACTGGCACGAGCATCCACGTTAGCTACCAATTTGATGAGTATGAGCGGCTCAAGCGGCTTGAGTTTAATCACGACTAATACTCGCTACCAGTGATATACCAAAAACCGCATTTGTATAGTAATGCGGTTTTATTGTGGTTTTTACATCGATATGACCTCTGTGAGTCTCTCACTATAACAGTATAAGATAACAGTATAAGCTCGCTTCAAGATATATAACCAGTGTTTGCAATTGACGCAACAATCCGGCATACTGGAGAGTACTAAAGGAGGACTGACATGACAAAACTAGACTATATCAGCCTAAAGAGTTGGGTTGTTGCTGGCCTACTAAGCGTGACGGGGCTTGTGGCAGCAACAACGTTTCTGGCACCAAGCCAAGCGGCCGCCAGTAGCGATTTGCGCTCGGCTAACATCAGCCGCAAGAACTACAACGAGGCAATGAGCAGCATCGACCAGCAAATTAAGCAAGAAGAGAGCGACAGTACCATTCGCCCAGAGTGCCGCACATTCACCAAGACTCATGGCAAGCGCGCCGCAAAGGCCGTCCTGATGATTCACGGCATCAGTGGCTGCAGTAACGTTTACCGAAATTTGGCAGATGAATTCTACAACCAAGGCTACAACGTCTACGTCCCACGCGTACCCAAGCATGGCTACACCGACAACAAACGCCATGGTGAGATCTCTACCAAAGACATTGCCGCCTTCATGAAGACGAGTGCACAGCAAGTAAGTGGCCTGGGCGATGAGCTTGGTATTGTTGGTCACTCTGGTGGTGGTGATATGGCGACGTGGCTTGCACAGTATGGTAATGGCTTCTTTACGAATGTGCTGCTGCTTGCCCCATTCTACGAGCCAGCAGCTAGCCAAGCCCCCAAGTGGCAACTACCCGTCTTGCGCACGCTGTATGGGCACAATATTTTGCCAGATAAGTTTAGCCCAAGCGGCCTGTCGTACCGTGCACTTGGCAAATATCTCATCGTCAAACAGAACTTCAAGAAAGATCTTGCTGCACCGGGCCTCAAGCGCGTTGCAACAGTGACGAGTGAGAATGACGATGCTGTCGACAACGGCCTAGCGGTGAGTATTCCGCAGCGCATGGCCCAGGCAAGCAATGCATCGTTCCAGCACTACAACCTGCCAAAGCGGCTTAACATCGGCCACAATATGGTTGGGTCAACCGATAGCGGTATGGCTACCTATCATCAGGCAGTCTACACGCAGTACCTCAACCTCTACGAGGGCCGCCAAACTGCCGAAATATAATCAGCTCTAGCTACGTACAAAAACACTGCAGCTATCTCGGCTGCAGTGTTTTATTATATCTTGAGAATATGATCCTCAAATTTTGCTTAGCTACCCCTCCCCTGTTGCTCCTATTACAAAGGCTGCCCAACTACTCATCCGTTTGAAGCATTCCATACAAGCATCAGATGAGCTCTTAGCATAATCATAGGGAGTGCAGCGAGAAAACTTACAAACAACAGGGAAATTTTGTACTACAC
Organism: uncultured Candidatus Saccharibacteria bacterium; assembly: GCA_938045445.1. Taxonomy (GTDB): domain Bacteria; phylum Patescibacteriota; class Saccharimonadia; order Saccharimonadales; family Saccharimonadaceae; genus Saccharimonas. The sequence goes on along the minus strand of CALIMM010000010.1, from coordinate 10,580 downwards.
GCTCTACCGCTGCTCGGCAATCAGCGTACGCCTCAGCCGGCGCAAGCCACGCCAGCACCGCACGCAAAGATACCCATCAAAGAGTGCAACGAGTACCAAGCCATAGAACTCAGGCCGCTGCAAAACAGCTGGTGTTTGCACAAGCTTATAGCCAATATAGGCAAACAGCAGCACAACGATCAGCATCAGCAGTGCCATACGCTGCTTGCTAATGCGCGTCACCATTGCCAGGCGAGATTCATTGTCGCTAAAGATATCATCCTCTTCAGCTTCATTACTCGGCCGGCGAAAGACATGGAAGCCATTGGCGGATGCAACATATTCCCAGCCATAATCGGCATAGAGCTGCTGGTACTGCGCGTTTTCTTCGCGCCGAGTAAGGCTCTGAAAGTCGATTTTGTACGTATAGTGCGCCGCCGGGCACGGCTCGAATATATAAAAGAACGGGACAATAAAGCGTTTGAGGGCATACCCTTGCCGATGTTGCTCAGCAAAAAATGCCTCCTCCTCCCCATACTCGGGCAACATGTAGTACCGACACATGATCCGTGACATTCAGCTATTTCCTTCCTTTGCTATTGTTATACAGCCGCTCAATCCGCTGCAGCTCGCAGGCTAATATCTCTTGGCCAAGTGGTGTGATATGGTAGATTTTGCGCTTATCCTCTTCTCGTACGAAGCGGATTATACCATCCTTCTCCATCTTGGCGAGCGTACCATACATTGTGCCAGGGCTGATCTGCACCTGGCCATCTGTCATCTGCTTGACGCGCTGGCCAATCGTATAGCCATGCATCTCCGCCTGCAAACAAAATAGGATATAGAACCCTGTCTCGGTCATAGGTGAGTAGATACGTCGTAGCTTTGCTTGGATCATGCGTATTTCCTGTGTATGTATTATACCGTGTCTAGCCTCGGGTTGCGAGCACAAGGAGTATTGTCGCAAGGCTATTCTGAAGCAGATGCACACCAATCGAGGCATACAGACTCTTCTTTTGCTCATAAGCTCGGCACAAGAAGAACGCCAGCGGTAGGTAGTTCATAATCGCTAGGCCATTCTTGACTTCCCCCGTGAGCATATATGGCGCCACATGCACGAGTGCAAAGAGTAGCATCGATGCTGCATAGGCAAGAACGCGAGATTTTTGCAATAAGCGAGCAAAGATAACGCCGCGAAAGACAACCTCCTCAACGATCGGCCCAAATACCACCGCCATAAACACCGCATACCACAGCGCTCCACCAAAGAGGCCAACAAGCGCCGTTTGGTTTTGGTTAGTCACCTGCAGCGCAACAAGCAAGAGTGTTACCGGCATCGTTGCAAAATATGCAAAGAGAAAATACTTGATGACAAACCAGCTATTCTTGCCCGGTGCCTGCCGTGCAGTGCGCCATGCGGCGGTAAGTTCAGCTCGTTTCTTCATTACAATATAGCCAAGCAGGAGCACACTTGCTACAGCATTGATAATGAGCCCAAGCACACTTGTCGATGATATAGCGGCAAATCGCTCCAGTACATACGACAATGCTGTCATACCTACCATGTAGCCAGCAAAGTATGCCAGCAGAATTTTTACGTCATCCCGTCGTTTCGTTGTTTTATCCATTAATCATCCTTTCTCGATTAGTACATCGAAGTCATATGTATCGTAGTGCGATATATCGTATATTCTTATTGTATACCGTAGCTCGATATAATGTCAATAGTATGTTCTTTTATATGACGGAATAGTCTTGATATGTAAAAAACCAGCAGTGTGTTCTGCTGGTTTTCATAATTTAACGTATCGGCTGCGCTCGTTATTGCTACAGATGCTTCGTGCGCCACCGCTCAATCACTTGCGATCGACTCAGCATAATTTGAGAGCCTATCTTAAATAGTGTGCTAAACATCTAGGTACGATCCAAATATATGCCAGCTTAATGCCAGCCATTTATCTATTTTGCGACAGGGATACCAAGGCTATCCTCAATATATGCAACAACTTGCTCGCGTCTCTCGCTAAAGTCACTGTCGCCGCTCCAACCTGCTCTTTCACCTTCCTCATACAAAACATACCGAAGGACAGATCGTTTGTCCTCATCAGATATCTCTGGGTTGGTAGCAATATCAAATAAGCTGTATTTATGCCCGCTTATTTCATGCTCGGGATCAGCTAAAATCGCTGCACGCGTCCAACCGTCGTAGCCGCTCAGCTCGGTCACTTTCCACAGTGCTATCGCATACGGTGAGACCTCCCATGTACGATTACCCGCTTCATCGGTGCTCTTCTCAGTCAACTGCTGTTGTGGGCAAACCAGCGTACCGTCAGCTGTTGTCAGAACAATAAGGTCTTTCTGGTCAACCTCTCTACCACTCTTTGCGAAGTATTTTAACAGATCATCAAGACGCATAACTGGCCCCACCACATCAGCGAACGAAACCTCATTCTGCTCTTTTGGAACAGGAGAGCTTGCCTCACTCGGTGAAGTCCTGTGCGCTCCTACTCCTCTCTCTCGAATTATTCATAATCTATGTCACTCCTTTCTTTTATAATTATATATTATACCATTATTTACTTCCCTTCGTACACAGTAAGGTAGGTTTGGAAGACCTCCTCACTATGGGCGCTCACCCCTGGTGAGGCACGCCGTGTCATGTCGTGGCCAATATTCATGCTGGCGGGGAATTTTTTGTATTGGAAGGAAGCATTGTTGTTGGTTGCCATTTTTTGTGGGATGTCGTGTGCGAGGTCTGGGTCGATATCGTGGTCACCCTCACTCACCACCACACCAACATGCTTGAGGTCGGGTGCAGCGAGGTTGGCTTTGTAGTTTTCTTTGAGTGTGACATACTTTGCCAAGGTGCGATACGACAGGCCATTCACCTCATCATTACCACTGTAGCGGTCTGGCAGGATATTATTGCCATAGAGGTTGCGCATGAGCGGGATCTGCCACTTGGGCGCCTGGCTGGCCGCTGGCTCATAAAACGGCGCGATGAGCAGCACCCGCGAGAAGAGCCCGTTACCATATTGCGCAAGCCACGTCGCCATATTGCCGCCACCAGAGTGGCCCGCCACACCAACTTCCTCACCAAGGCCACTGACTTGGCTTGCACTGGTAGTCATGTAGTTTGCCATCTCACCAAAGGAGATCTGGCCATGGCGCTTCTTGTCGGTATAGCCATGCTGCGGCACGCGCGGCACATAGACGTTGTAGCCCTGCTCGTAGAATACATTGGCAATATCAGCCATATCACTGGTGCAGCCGCTGATGCCGTGGATAAGTAAGATAGCCTTGGCTGTTTTCTTGCCATGCGTCTTGGCAAACGAGCGGCATTCGCTGCGCAGGCCAGCCTCTGCTGTATCGTGCGCGATCTGCTGATTGATCGCTGTCATCGAACCATCATAATCCAGTCGTTTGATATCTGCTGTGCGCAGTTCTGTCTTTTGGGCAGGCCACAAGAAGGCAGCTGCAACGGCGATCGCAACAAGCGCGACAATACTGCCAACGAGCGTAACAATTACTTTTATAATTCCAGCTTGGGGTGAGGAAGAATCTTTCATACGCTATAGTATGGCGAATAGTTGCCAATATAGCAAGACCACTCTACTGAGAGAGTGGTCTTAGTCTTAATTTAACGCGTATCGCTTACGACTCTGCTTTGCGGCCCGCTACCAGCAGGTAGAGGTTACCACCAAGTGCGGCACCAATCAAGGTACCAGCAATCACCTCAAGGCTCAGCCGGCTATAGCCAGTCTCGCCACGGCTTGCTTGTGCACCAGTAAAGCTGCTGTCTGGTGCCTCTGTTGCAGCAATGGCCACTGCTGGGTTGAGTGTTGCGCTCTTTGCACGTAGCTCGTGCGGCAAGTGTTTGATGTCTTGGACTGACGATGTGTCCACCGAAGCCTGCACCTGTGTCAGCAAACCACCGGCCACGATAGCGGCAACGGCCAAGGATAGGCCAATCCCCACTGCCTGACCTGTTTGCTTGAGCTCGGCCACGCGTGATACGGCAGCCGCAATACCAAACATCAAGACTGCTGCACCGACGAGCTCAACACCAAAGACCGCCCAGCTAAAGGTAGTAAAGTGCTCAAAGCTGAGCTTGAAGGCACTCCCACTCAAGCCGTTGAGCACAACGACAGCCAGCGCCCCACCAAGCAGCTGAGCAATCCAGTAGAATGGTACCAGCGCCGTCTTGAGCTTGCGCATCGTCCAGAGGCCAAAGGTAACCGCTGGGTTGATGTGTGCACCAGACACCGCACCCACCGCCACAGCAATCACAAGCAGTGTGAGGCCAAGGTAGAGTGGTGCAAATTGGGCTGCTGCGCCAATCGCAGCGATAGTCAGCATAAACGTCCCAAGCAGCTCAGCAAAAATAATGTTGAGTAAGTTGCTCGGCAGAGCTGGCTCGTGTCGCTTACGGACAACGGTCTTGGTGGCTGATGTGGTCGATGCAGCCTTTACGGTTGGTTCAGCCTGGGGCTGGGAGGCCGAGTCTTTCGCGGCCGATTTTTTGGTCGAAACGGCTTTTTTGGTAGCCATACGTCCCTCCTTCACTAGTTGATACTACGCCTTTAGTATATCACATCACTCTATTCATCGGCGATATCAGATGTCGATTGTGCCAAATAATGCTATACTAAAGACATGGGACAATATATGAAACAAGACCAAACGCGCAGCGAGCTGCAAGAGCGCATCGCGGCCGATCTCCGCGCCAAAGCAGCTACCAGCAGTCACACCGGTGATGGCACCGCACCAGCAAGCGGTGATACTGGCGTCGAGCAATCCGAATATCTCAAAGGCACCAAGCAAACAACGACACTAGCTGGAGTGTGGCTGGTCGTTGGTTTTCTTGCACTGCTTACCTTTGGTTTTTTTGTTGCGCTAACCATCAATGGACAACAATAACGGAGTGACAGTATGACAAACCTTGACGCTATCCAGCAAAAGCTACTCCTGGCCGTGAGCCAATCGACTACCCCGCGCGAAGTACTGCGCCACGAGGAATTGCGCGCACTGTATGGACATATCACATCACTCCCCCCAGCGGAACGTGGGCCGTTTGGTAAGCGTGTTAATGAGCTCAAGCAAGCCGTGCAGGCCGCCATTGAGCGCCGCCTCGAGGAGCTCGAGACCGTCGAGCGCACGCCAATCGACGTCACTGCACCAATGGATATCAACACCGCTCTTCCAGCATTACTGCCAACAAACCAGGGGTCAATCCACCCCCTGATGCAAGAGATCGAGCGGATTGCTGATATCTTCTACCGCATGGGGTTTGCGGTAGAAGAGTCACGTGAGATCGATGATCAGTTCCATATGTTCGAGAGCTTGAACTTTCCCAAAGGCCACCCTGCCCGCGACGATTACGACACCTTCATGACCGTCGAGACAGACGCGCAGGGCGATCGCCTGATCGCGCCAGCTCACACTAGCACTATGCAAAACCGCGTCCTGACCACCTATCGCCACAATTTGGATGCGGGTGAAGCAATCGCCGCCATTGTACCCGACCGTGTCTTCCGCAATGAGGACCTAGACGCCCGACATGAGCACACCTTCTACCAAGTGGAGGGTGTCTATGTAGCTAAGGGAGTCAATGTCGGCAACTTGATTGCGACCTTGCAGGAATTTTTGCAAAGCTACTACGGCAAGCAACTTGATGTGCGGGTCAACCCCTTCTACTTCCCTTTCACCGAGCCAAGCTTTGAGTTTGCCCTAAGCTGCCCCTTCTGCGAAGGCAAAGACCCCAGCTGTAAGGTATGCAGCGGTGAAGGCTGGGTTGAGCTGATTGGCTGCGGCTTGATCCACCCCAATGTGCTGCGGGCAGCCAACATCGACCCCGACACCTATACCGGCTTCGCCTTTGGCTGCGGCATTGACCGCCTCGTGATGATGAAATACGGCATCGAAGACGTGCGGCATTTCGAGAGCGGCAAATTGGATTTTTTGCGGCAGTTTTAGCCTCGTCTATTCGTTTTATAACCAAGGTTCACCTTATGTATCATGATAATGAGCTTTTTACCATCACCCAGGCACTCCTTGACCAGCGACACACACCACCAGTTCACACTGTGGCAGCTGCTTTGCGTTGCCAATCTGGCGAGGTGATCTCTGCAGTCAACATCGATCATTTTCTTGGCTTCGTCTGCGCCGAGACAGCTGCACTGGCAATCGCTATTAATCGAGGTATTTACGATTTCGATTCGATCGTCGCTGTACGTAAAAATGATGACACGGGAAAGATCGAAATTGTCGACATGTGTGGCAAATGCCGCCAGATCTTTCACGATTATGCGCCAGGTATTACTGTCTTGACTACAAACGGCCCACAGGCAATTGAGCATATCCTCCCTCACGCTTTTACCCGCCAACGTACAAAAATTCAGCAAGCTATTAAGCAATAATATGCCCATCACCGAGGCTTGGACAAACAGCGAAGATTCGATCGATGGTTATTACATTGATACCCGCAAAAAATTGCATTCAAGAGATAGACCTTTTTCATAGAAAATACAAGGCATTTGCCCTGTATTTTCTATAGAGTACGCTAATCTAGCGATTAATCATCAACGGCCAGCTCAGCTCGACACTCTTCAGCTTTTTTAGGCTGTTGAGTGGTGTAAGATCCTTCACTTCGGTGTTTTTGAGAGAAACAAAGGTGAGATTTTTTGCATGTTGAATGCCCTCAAGATTCTTTATTTTCTCCCACGACTCTGCGCCATCACGCGCGCTGAGGTCGAGCGTAGTTAGCTTTTCCAGATCTGAGGCAAGCATGGGCTGTGCATCGCCGCGCTTTGTATGGGTCACTTGGGCAATAACTTGATTGAGCTTGTTGCGGAGACGCCAATCGGGCACGCTCACCACCGCATCCTGTGGCTTATCAGCAGCAGTCTTTTCTTGGTAGACCCGCACATAGTCGACCTGCATATCTTTCGCGACTTCGTAATCCTTAGGGCTAGCCTTCTTGTATGGCTCATTGAGGCCGCCGATCTGGTGATTCAAGCGAATGAAGAGTTTGTTGGCTGCCTTGGCAAACGGCCAGTTTGCATCATCTGGTACCACGCGGTGTACCATGCGCCCATCATAGTAGAATTCGATCGTCCCATCCTTCTTATTCAAGACACCGTAGGTATGGAAGGTATTTTGTGTATTACCAACGATATTCCGATCGAGTACGCGCTGGTGCTGATGCGAACGCCCTTTATCACCCTGACGTGGCTGCGTATGAATATTGGCTTGCAGCCAGCTTGGGTCGTAGCCACGCGACTCGAAGACATCGAGCTCACCACTGGTTGGCCAGTTGAATGTTGTGCTTGTGAGCCAAAATGACGCCCAGCTTGCTCGAGCACCACTGTTCTTGTTGCCCTCTGGCAGTTTGATAGACGCTTCGTAGTAGGTGCCGGGGCCCCAGGCATGGGCGACGCTTTTGTCCTTCCAGTCGCTGAGGTAGTGCGAGTTGACCATCCCTGTCGAAAAGGCAGCATGACCGGCCTGGCATGGCCTGCCATTTTTATCATACTGCGCGAGGAGATGGAGTTTGCCATCGTACTGACGCACCATATCTGTCCGAAAGCGCCCTTCCATACCCGACGCAAGGTCAAAGCAACCGGTCGGTACAGCCCATTTGGTTGTGTCGAGTTTATTACCATCAAATTCATCACCCCACACTTTTTTATAATGCGCCTGTACATCACGCGGCAGATGATCGACTGCCGATGCTGGCTGCACCATGGCAAAGCTTGTACCCATCACAGCGCACGCCATGGTAAGCCCAAGCACCAAGCCAGCTTTTGCTTGTTTTGTTGCTCGTGTTGCCAACATATCCCCTCCTTATGTTCGTTAGCTGTTCTTATTTAATCACAGCTCGTCTGCTTTGCCAAACACAAGACAACAACTTAATCCATATTTTTTGCAAGCGAGATAGTCTATTTTGATCATGCACATCGATCTGCCAGAGGTCGTTTTTTGCATAAAATAGCAATGCATAGTGTAATCATTATATTTCAAAATATGTTGTGGTTTTTGCTACGATTATCGCTACCTCTGTTTGACAAATTACACGTGAGGTATCTTCGTAGGGCTCTATTTTATCACCCTGTAGCATGCTTGCGTTGGGCCAAGGCTCGTCAGATTGATCCAGCAGCTACTCATCCCCACGCTGAGGCCGCTCGAGCAGCTGTGGCTCGCTTTGGCGTTCACCACCAGCAATGCGTACAACATCTTTATCCATCTTGCCGAGTTCGCGATAGGTTGTGTTGTAGTGGCCGACTGTTGTGGCGAGGCTCTTGCCCATTTTGCCCAGCAATTCATCAAACTTCTTGATATGCGTCGCAAGCTGGCCAACCCGTAGCTGAATATCCTTGGCTTGCTCTTCAATCTGGAGGCTACGCAGCCCCTGCAGCACCGTCTGCAAATATGCCAAGAAACTGGTTGGGCTCACGATAATCACCCGTCGATCACGAAAGGCATACTCAATCAGATCGCGGCTTGAGCCACCCTGCCCTACATTGTTGATAAGCAGGTCATAATACAGCGACTCGCTGGGGATAAACATAAAGGCAAAGTCCATCGTGTCTTCATTTGGGCGAATATATTTACTCGTTTCGTCGATGCGCTGCTTAAGGTCGAGCTTAACGCGGCTGAGCAGCTGCTGGCGCTCGTCTTTGCTCGTGGCATTGATCATCCGGTTGTAGTTTTCGAGACTAAACTTGCTATCGATCGGCAGCACGCGCCCCTTGTCAAGAAAGATCACCGCATCGACCGCTTCTCCATCAGCAAAGCGATATTGCATCTGATACTGGGCTGGTGGCAATACATTCTCAAGCACACTCTGCAGATAATATTCACCAAAGACACCGCGCTGCTTGGGGTTTTGCAGGACGTTTTGCAGCGTCTTGAGTTCATCTGCGACGTCGACGACGCGTCGATTAGTCTCATCTAGCTTCGTGAGGCGCTGCGTTACATCGGCCACCAGCTTGGCACTCTCGGAGAGCTGCTTCTGGACTGACGTTTGCATAGCAGCACCCGAGCGCTCGAGCTTATCCCCAACCGACTGCTGCATAGCGGTTATAGTGCGCGATAGCTCCGTCACGTCGCTCTTGAGAAGTGCCACTGGTTGCTGATCTTTCAGCTCATTAAGCTTCGCCAGCAGCAGACTCAGCACTGCCCCGCAACCAACGAGGACAATAATAAGAATGATTCCAAGCACAAGAGAAAGTTCCATATCTCTAGTATAGCATTTTCTAGGGAGCAGCCACTCATGTTGTTTTATTGAGCGTGGTGTGTCAGCTGATCTCGTGGATGTGTCTTTTTAGCGCACAAGGAAATATTGCTATTTTCGAGAATTTTGACACTTATACCGCACAAAAGAAGTGTGCATATGATGCTTGTACAATCTAAGCCGCTCTCGCCATGTTGTTCGGGTGATATGTAAAACCAGTGTCGTAATTTAAAATTCAGACAAGAGAGCTACGTGAAAGAAGTAGAAATGAAGCATAGAAAACAGAGGTTGCTCATTTAAGCACAGTAAACAACGCTGAGCAAGATAATGTGAGACTCAGAGCTATCTACAGTGTTGCAAGATACATCAATACAATGATCGCCACCATCGCACCAAGTGTGACTGCTAGGTTGCGCAGGCGCGAGATCCACGAAAACACGCCAATGCTCAGTGCCATCAAAATCGTAATAACCGGCACCACCACATACCATGACGATGCGGCCAGCCACGTAAGCACTGGCCAGAGACCCACTGCCGTCGCAAGCATAACGAGAGCGGGACGATACACCCGGCGCTGCACCAAAAATATAAGCCCGACAATCACCGCTACAACCATTGCGCTCAAGACCGTATAGAACGTGGGTGTGCCACAGCTTGCTGGATTGGCACCGCCAAGGCCACAAACCGCACCAAACACCCCGAGGTTGGCAACGAGCAGTAGCACTGCACTCGTCACCACGCCAGTAATGGCCGCACCTATCATAATCTGCCCCATATCTGGCCACGATAAGTTCACAAAATGCTCGGTGTCTTCGGATGTATCGAGCACACCACCCTGAGCAAAGGGGTTGTCGATTGCTCGGCTGTGGTCGAGCCCATCGTCAAGCACCGTCTTGGTGATGGTCGCCGTTTTGGCAGTTTTTGCTTTTTTGGCTTGGCGCGCCGCTTCGGCCACCTCATCTGGGTCGGCGGTGCGTGCGTATATCTGTTCGTCCATATATCTAGCTCCAATTCCTTACTGGGAGCTATTATATTATGTTTTTGCCGATTTTGCTAGTCTGCGCCAGAATTTTTTGTGATGTGGTACGTACCATACAGCGCCCAGCAGCGCAACGGCTACTCCACCAGCGACATCAAGCGGCGTATGCACCAGTGCTGCCTGCTTTTTGACGTAGAATTATCCGTCTTAGCGAATGCCTTAAAAGTTTCCAAAGATAAGTTTGAGTCCAAAGGAGTCAAATCTGTTCGAGCTCGTGTAACCAATATCATTGATGAATTGCCTGAAAAGATTACTGTCGAGCAATTTCGCGACCTCCTGCTAGACTATATGAAGAAAGAATATCCAGAAATGACAGAATATGTCTTC
>CALIMM010000009.1 GCA_938045445.1 uncultured Candidatus Saccharibacteria bacterium | reverse complement strand
CGACTGGGCGGTTGGCCACTTGGGGCTGCATCGCCTGGAGGCATGGATCCTGGCGCGCAACGGTGCGTCGCTTGGCCTCTTCCGCAGCCTCGGCTTCGTCGAAGAGGGCCGGCTGACGCAGCGCTACCTGGTAGGCGGCCAGTACATGGACATGCTGGTGCTAGCACGCATCACTGGAGTGTGAGGAGATGAGCACGGGGGAGTGGATGGTCGGCAGCCAGCTGCTCCCTGTTCCCTGCTTCTCAGTCCACCATCGCTGTTCTCCGTCGGCTGCCGCCGCTTGTCTGGCTTCCGCGCCTCGTGCTGCGGTTGGCTGCGGCCGTGCAAGCAGACGATGCTTGGGGGAGAGGAGGCAGCGTGCGATCTGAGCAGCTAGCAGGTGGAGTGGAGCGCTGCCCTGCGTGGTGCGCCGTCAACCACGATGTGGCGAGCGATGAGCTTGATAGCGTCGTCCACGAGAGTGCGCACTCCCCGTAGCAGGCGTCGTCCCCCAGCGCGGGCACGGCAGCGACGGTGGGCCCGAGCGGCGGGCAGTACCAACCGAGCTCTACCTGGTGCGCTACCAGTACGCCGGTGAAGCGGACGAGTGGCTCTACCTCGGCGATGGCCACCACGGGCTGGACGTCAGCTCCGAGACGGCGCAGCGGCTGAGGCGGGCGATTGGCCGGCTGATGGACACCAAAGCCGCGCGTCGTTGAAACAGCTCCAGCAGTACCTACGCTCCCTGCTGCCCTAGTTCGGGAAAGTGGGCTTCCACCAGGCGGAGACGACGATCGAGCTCGCGGTAGTGGCTGTCTTGGGTGGAGAAGACGCTCTCGTGCATCGTGTCGCGCACGCCAGCTTCGATAATCATCTTGCGGTTGATCCGTGAAATGTCGTGCTGGATGCTCGCCTGCGTCGCCTTCATGTCGGTAAAGTCCTCCTCCAGTTTGGCACCGTGCTCCTCCAAAGCGCGTTGCAGCTCGTCCTGCGTCTTGGCGATGGTCTGCTGTGCATTGACGATGTAACCCTGCTTCTCATTCATCTCGCCGTATTTGGTGCGTAGGTCGTCCAGACCGACTTGCAGGTCAGCATGTTTGGCGACTAAATTGTCTTGGCCGGCCTTGAGGTTGTCGTATTTAGTAGCCAGGTCGTCTTGTCCTGCCTGCAGCTTGTCGAGGCGTCCATCGATTCCTTCAAACCTCGTGTCAATCTGTTCGAGGCGGTTGTCTATCTGCTCGAATCGCTTGTCGATCTCATTAAATTTCTCAGTTACGGTTGTTGTGAGTGCTGCAATTTGCTGTGAAAGTTCTTCATTCGTCATACTTCTATTTAAACACAAAGCGGGTGGGCAAACAATGTCGGGATGCTTATTTCTGTCGAGTATAAAAGCGGTTCCTATCTGCGCAAATGCAGAAAATTGCCGTATGTGAGTAGTTCTCTATCGATATCTCTGCAGATGGATTGTCTGCGGCGTCTCGCCCTGCTAGCCGACTTATCTGCGCACCACTTGCAATGCTCAGGTAATACTGCCCGTGTTTGCTCTTTGTGGCCGCATTTTGCTATACTATATCTATTCATGGCCAGCAAAGATGTACTGCCACTGTATCGTCGGCTGCTCAAGACCAAAGCAGCGTTGCTGGCCGTCTCCT
>CALIMM010000008.1 GCA_938045445.1 uncultured Candidatus Saccharibacteria bacterium | reverse complement strand
ATTAGATCAATATATTTGGTAATGGGGCCATCTAGTTGTGTTTCCATACTTCCTCTGCAAAATTGGCTTAGAGTTGATTTACTAACTTTAATTATATAACAAATTAGTGACTATTAGCGCTGCTCACTCCAATTCCCAACGGTTATATCATCACAAACCTCGCTCCAATAAGTGCCAGATTCTATCGCCTTTGGGTCGATATTTTTGACTAAGCTTCTTAGTTTATTAGCCGACCGTGCAAGAGACTCGATGTTATCCCATGCCCCGTCAGGATTGTAAGGGAGGTCTCGTGCGAACTGTGTAAATGTCTGCACATATTGCAGTAAAGAAGAATTTACAAATATCTCTGGTGCTGCGTCGTTAGCATCTATAATCCTTACAATATGATGACTAGACAGTTTGATAGCAAGGTAGTCCATTGTATCGAGTACCCCGAACCTGAGGTAGTCTCCTGTGATGATAAGTGTTGGCAGTGGAGTAAATACATCTGCATCGCTTAAGAAGGGGATTCCACGAGATTCAAGGATCGACAGGTCTAAACTGTTTAACTTGAAACGAATTTGATCTGGGACTGTGAACGTTTTATTTACAATTTTCATACACTACTAACAACTCCTTGAGAGCTCCTTACAATATTCAACCAGACCTGTATGTAACAGCCACATGACACCAAATTTATTAAAATGAAAACAAACGTATTTATCGTGCAGAATTATATAGTAAAGACTCTTTGCGCCATTATCTTCCCTGAGGAGATCTGGAGGACCATATGTGTCAATGATTTTCTCAGCCGTATCTAACCTAGAAGCATACGTCATTAAACTAATCGGGCAGTATATATTAAATCCATCATCATCTAGACTGTTATAATCCTCGCCAGGTCTCACGTTTTCTGGTGCAAGATCAAATGTAAAAGAAATAAGAATATCATCGTGCCAATCTAGTACAGCAATTGTTGAATCGTCAAACCAACACAGCACTCTCAATAATTCTACGGGGGGATCATCTGTCTTAATCGCATCCCACCATAGAAAATCAGAAGTCTTATTGAAATATGCAACAACTTCTTGTTTATGCTTGCCAAGGAGGTAGGCGAACTGTATCATATAGTCACCTTCTTGTTTCATTGTTACTACACTCATCATTGCTCCGTAAAATATTTACCAGTTATAGGGTAGTTTAATACATATCATGCAGAAATAGCAAGGTTATCGTGTTCGATAATACCTACCGATAGGATCTTCGATCAACGCACTACCGGTACTTCGGCATCTCTACCGTCACTACCTCGCCTTTGCTGAGGTCGCGGCATTTGTCGCCTTCATAGATTTGCCGTAGGTCGACTTTCTTAGCATTGCGAAGTTGAGCCTTATAGACGTCACAGGAGAGCATATCGTTCTGGCGAATCTGGAAAAAGACCCAGCGCCCATCGCTTGATTGATAAAATAGCGCTGTCCCTTGCGAATTAAAGAGGTGCGACTCGGGCTGCACACCGCCTAGTGGTATCTCTGCCAAGCGATACCCAGCAAGCTTGCTCTCGCGCACCGTCATTGTGCCGACAATACCGACGTTGTAGCTCGAGCTTGCAGCGGGCGAGTAGGTATTATAGAGAGGAGCTTGCTGCTTGGCAAGATCTTTGTAGTCGGCGGCATCGAGGCATTTGAACTCAACAAAGCGGGTTTCTTTGTTCTTCGGGTCGTTTGGGTCAAGGGGGGTATTGCTAATCTGGCACGTTACATCGCCATTGCTCCGCGTAAAGTCTGCGAGGTATGGGCCATCTTTGTCGCCATCTTGCACGACATAGCGCGTAAATTGGTCGTAGTCGAGCATGTGCTCCAGAGCAGTAACATTGCGCTTGGCCTCAGCCTTGGGCAGGGTAGCAGCAGCACTCTTAGTTTTGCTTGGATCGGTAGCGATAGAATAAAAGCGAAAGCCCTCTGCCTTAACCGGTGTTGATAGTGATGACTTAACGGCTTCTGTACCCTTAAAGTACTTCTTGGCACGCTCGAGCGTCTTGGCAGCGGTGAGCTGCTCCCGTGGGCCAGTTTTTGCCTCGGTGTGCTGCTCGGTGTTTTCGGCTTTGTGCGGCCGAGTTGCGATATAAATAATCCCTGCTGCGATGACAACAACCACTAAACCAGCCAGAGCAAAGCGTATCGCTAACCCGCGCGGCGTCAGGCGAGAGCGTCGGTACTGAGGTGAGGAGGGTGATCCACTGAATAGCATAGTGTCATTATACACTGCAAGCTAGGTTGGCAGCAATGGCTCTTGCGCAAACGCACTGCACTTCGTATAATGCAAAGCATGAGCGCTATGAAAAATCGGCTAATGCAGAAAAAACACGCTGGCTATACTGTGGTAGAGCTGCTGGTTGTGATCGTTATTATTGCCATCCTAGCTACGTTGACGCTCGTCTCATATCAACGCATCCAGGCTGGTGCACAGGGGCGAACCCGCGTGGCCGACCTCACGGCAATGCGCCAAGCGCTTGATCGCTACTATGCCAAAAATGGCGCATACCCGGTTGCTCAGACTGCTGGTAGTACCACCCCCACTTACCAGCGCCGCGATAGCGCCACATTCTTGCGCCAATTGGTGCCAACCTACATTTCCACGCTCCCCAGCGTCACACAGGGTAGTACCACTGATGGAACTAACAACACCTACCTCTACATCACCAATGCTCAGCAAACCGAATACAAGCTACTCTATGTCAATACAAGCGGCCTACCACCAGGTGAGTACGATGCCGTGCCTCAAGCAATGCGCACCACCGCGCCAGACCGCTACGGGGTGTGGTCAAAAAACGGCGAGCGGCTGCCTGGCTAGTCTCTGCAGATGAGTTTATCAGGGGTGATAATTACTCTATCACCTACACCCAATCCATGCTATAATCAATCGTTGAGAGTTGTATTACTCATGCTAAAAAACACGTAAGGAGAGAAGGAGCCCCCTATGGCAACCCCCAAGAATGTCCCTCTGAAGGACTTTCGTAACATTGGTATTATTGCCCATATCGACGCCGGTAAGACGACGACGACGGAAGGTATTTTGTACCGCACCGGTATCAACCACAAGATTGGCGAAGTGAAAGGCGATGGCGACGGTGCTACTACCGACTGGATGAGCCAAGAAAAAGAGCGCGGGATCACCATTACCTCTGCGGCGGTGACCTGCTTTTGGAAGGGCCACAAGATTAACATCATCGACACCCCTGGGCACATCGACTTTACCGCCGAGGTGGAGCGTAGCCTGCGGGTGCTCGACGGCGCGGTGACAGTCTTTGATGGCAAGATGGGAGTGGAAGCCCAGAGTGAGACGGTGTGGCGCCAAGCTAACAAATACGGCGTGCCCCGCATTTGCTTTATAAACAAGATCAATCAGACTGGTGGCGACTTCTACAAGTCAATCGAGTCGATCCATAGCCGCCTGAGCAAACAAGCCTTCCCAATCCACCTGCCAATTGGCTTTGAGAAGGATGTCTGTGGTGTGGTAGACCTCATCGACATGAAAGCCTACACCTATGATGACTACACCGACCACGAGCTTAAGGTGGGCGAGATCCCAGCTGATATGCTCGACAAGGCAAAGCGAGCTCGCAGTCTGCTCGTTGAGAACGCTGTTGAGGCCGATGACGACCTGATGATGAAGTTCCTCGACGAAGGTGAGGATGCCATTACTATTGACGAGCTCAAGGCAGCGCTGCGCCAACGTGTCTTGGCTGGTGACTTCTTCTTGGTGACGGGTGGCGATGGCCGCGGCGTGATCGTCGAGAAGGTGCTAGACCTGATGGTAGATTACCTGCCAAGCCCGCTCGATGTTGGTGAAATCTGGGGCAAGAATCCCAAGACTGGCGACGAAGTAAGCCGCACACCTGACGATAAGCAGCCAATGACCGCACTGGCCTTCAAGCTGGCTGCCGACCCATTCGTTGGTAAGCTGATCTTTATCCGCGTCTACAGTGGTCGCTTGACTGCTGGTAGCTACGTCCTCAACACAACGACGGGCGAGAAGGAGCGTGTGGGGCGCATCGTCCGGATGCATGCCGATAAGCGCGAAGAGATCGACAGCGTGGGCGCTGGTGACATCGCTGCTGTGGTGGGCCTGAAGGGTACCTTTACGGGTCATACTCTGTGCGAGCAAGCGCATCCGATTGCTCTTGAGGCGATTAGCTTCCCCGAGCCACCAGTATCGATTGCGGTGGAGCCCAAGACTAAAGCTGACCAAGAGAAGATGGGTATTGCCCTGCAGCGTCTGGCTGAAGAAGACCCAACCTTCCGCGTCTACACCGACGAAGAGACGGGCCAGACTATCATGAGCGGTATGGGTGAGCTCCACCTAGAGATTTTGATCGACCGCATGAAGCGCGAGTTTAATGTTGAGGCTAATGTTGGTGAGCCGCAAGTCGCCTACCGCGAGACCATCAAGGGCACGGCTGAGGCGCAGGGTAAGCATGCCAAGCAGTCTGGTGGTCGTGGCCAATACGGTGATGTCTGGGTGCGCTTTGAGCCGAACGAGCCAGGCAAGGGCTACGAATTCTTCGATGAAATCAAGGGTGGCGTGGTGCCACAAGAGTACCGCCCAGCTGTGCAGAAGGGTATTAAGGAGACACTCGATGGTGGTGTGATTGCTGGCTATCCGGTTGTCGACGTCAAGGCAACCTTGTACGACGGAAGCTACCACGATGTCGACTCAAGCGAGCTCGCCTTCAATCTGGCTGCTCACCTGGCTGCCCGCGAAGGTATCAAGAAGGCCAACCCAGTCTTGCTTGAGCCAGTGATGAAGGTTGAGGTGACAACACCTGAGGAGTTCATGGGTGATATCATTGGCGATCTCAATAGTCGCCGGGGCCGCATTGAGGCAATGGAAGACTTGATGGGCGGCGCGAAGCTTGTCAAGGCTATCGTGCCACTGGCAAACATGTTTGGCTACACCAGTGACATCCGCTCGATGTCGCAGGGCCGAGCTGCCAGCACGATGGAACTTGCCCACTATGAGGAAGTCCCACCAAACGTCGCGCAGGAGATTATCGAGAAGCGCAGTAAGTAAGTCTTCTTATATCATCTCTATAAAACACCTCTATTACAGGGGTGTTTTATTATCTTAATAGTGCGCAAAAGCCGGCATATATGCCGGCTTTTGTTGGCGCAAGGCTATGGTTTGTACTACTTTTTCGTTTTCTTGTCGTGCTTGGCTATTTTCTTGACGGCAATTTTTTGCGGCGCAGGTAGTGGCTTCAGTGGTACCGTTACCCTCAAGATGCCGTCCTCCAGATGGGCCTTAATCTGCTCAACGTCGCTACCATCTGGCACTTGTACACGACGGCAGAAGCTTGTGCTACTCTCACGAACGACATAGTTGCGCTGTTTGTCCTCGGTTTTTTCGTGCCGTTCGCCGCGGATGACGAGCGCACCATTGTCAAGGCTTACATCGAGGTCTTCCTCGGCAAAGTTTGGCACGTGTGCTTCAACAACCAGTGTATTATCTACCGTATAGACATCAGTTGCGACAGCTTGGCTGAGTGTCGTGGTAAAGGGATTGTCAAACAGCTGCCGCTGCAATGCGCGCAATTCCTCAAATGGATTGTATTTTGTAAGACTATTCATAGGGTGCCTCCTTATGTGTTGCTTTTGTATTCTTATCATAGCGCGGTAAATAGAACAATACAAGTACTTGCATCTGTCTAGCAAAGCGCTTATACTTATATGCATGACACAATCGACTCGTCCGCGACGTAGGTTCACACAGCTCAAATGGCTGTGCTTTGCTACTCTGGCAGTAGCTTTGCTGGGCTATATGTATTGGGATGTCGAGCTCAGCCCGGCGGCGTCTACCACCAAGACGGCTGGCAGTGGCCTAGAAAAAACACTGGTGCTGGGCACCGACCCTGGCTTTAAACCGTTTGAATATAAGCAGGGGCAGGAGATTGTTGGCTTTGATATTGACCTTGTGCGGGAGATTGCTAAGGATACCAATCGCTCATTACAAATTGAGGAGATCGCCTTTGATGGGCTCTTGCCGGCCTTGCAGGCTGGGCGAATTGACCTGATTGCAGCTGGTATGACCGTCACACCAGACCGGCGCAAGAATGCTGAATTTTCGCACTCGTACTATACTGCAGCGCAAAAGATAATTGTACCAAAGACTGGCTCAACAATTGCCACCAGTGATGACCTCATTGGTAGGCGAATTGGCGTACAACTTGGCACGACGGCCGATACACTGGCGCACAAGATTCGTGGGGCGCACGTGGTGCAGCTTCAATCGACGGCAAGTGTCGTGCAAGAGCTCAGTAGTCGGCGGATCGACGCTGCCATTATGGATGATGGGCCAGCTCGGCAATATCTCGCCACAAACCCGCAGCTCTTTGCCTTGCCGCGCAACCTCTCACGTGAAGACTACGCCATTGCTATCAAAAAAGGTAATAGCAAACTACTCGCTGAGGTAAACGCCAGCATTGCCGCAATGAAGCGCGATGGCCGCTATGAGAAGCTTGTCAAGAAACACTTTGGAGTAGCCCAGCCATGAATGTGTGGGATATCCTCTTTGGTGATGAGCGCTATCTCTTCTTGTGGCGCGGCCTGGAAGTGACCATCCTTCTCACCGTCTTCTCGACGATCATTGGGCTTGTGATTGGCCTGGTTGTCGCTCTCATGCAGCAGTCTGCTTGGCAACCATTTCGCACATGCAAACTACATCACCTCCAGCGCTGGCGACCATGCGTGAGTCTGGCCAATGCCTATACTACGGTCATTCGTGGCACGCCCGCTTTGGTGCAGTTGCTCATTATGTATTATGTGGTGTTTGGCTCGTACCGTGGGGTGCCAAAACTGTGGATTGCAAGTCTCTCCTTTGGTATCAACAGTGGTGCGTATATTGCTGAGATTATTCGCGGCGGGATTGAAAGTATCGACAACGGACAAGTCGAAGCGGCGCGCTCGCTTGGCTTGAGTCGCTGGCAAACCATGCGTTATATCATCCTGCCTCAAGCACTCAAGCAGTCATTGCCGTCACTGATCAGCGAAGGGATTTCGCTCCTCAAGGAGACATCAGTTGTTGGTTGGATTGGTATGAACGATCTAATGCGCGGTGCTGATAATATCCGCTTCCAAACGGCCACCGCCTTTGAATCGCTCTTTGCCGCTGCAATGATTTACCTCGCCCTTACCACGCTATTTACGTGGGTGATGAATCGAGTAGAGAGGAGGCTTAAAGCGCATGATTAATATCAAGCAGCTCCACAAGCACTACGGCAATAATTATGTCTTGCGCGGTATTGACCTGACAATCAAGCGAGGAGAGGTTGTCGTTCTCTTGGGCTCGAGTGGTGGTGGCAAAAGCACGCTGCTTCGCTGTATTAATATGATCGAGACGCCGACAAGCGGGGAAGTATGGGTGGACGGTATTGACATGACCAATCCGGCGACCGACCTCAACAAATCCCGGACTGAGCTTGGCATGGTCTTCCAGCAGTTTAACCTCTTTCCGCATATGACCGTGCTCGAAAATATCATGCTAGCGCCACTCAAGGTGCGCAAACTATCAAGAGCCAAGACCAAGCGTCAGGCGCTTCAAATGCTCGACTTAGTTGGTCTCCGCGCTAAGGCTCAAGAATACCCGAGTCATCTCTCGGGTGGGCAAAAGCAGCGGGTAGCGATCGCCCGTGCCTTGGCAATGCAGCCAAAAGTCTTGCTCTTTGATGAGCCAACGAGTGCACTCGACCCCGAGATGGTCGACGAGGTACTAGCGGTCATTAAGCACCTTGCCGAAACAGGGATCACAATGATCGTCGTCACACACGAGATGTCGTTTGCGCGCGATGTCGCATCGCGGATTGTCTTCCTTGACGGGGGTAAGATTATTGAAGATGGCACACCAGCGCAGGTCATTAATCACTCCACGCAACCAAAGGTCCGCACCTTTTTCGCTGCACTCAGTAATAATTGATACATCCCTCTATGCTATAATGCGCCCAAGGAGGAATAGTATGTCAGATACCATGCAGCGATTCAAAACACTCTTTGCTGGGAGCGATGTCGACTACGTAGAATGCGAAGTCGTTAATGCAACGCAGCACTATCTGCAGTTACGCGAGCAAGGTAAACACGAGGGTTTCACGCCGGTGATTGTGACGCTCGATGACCTTATCCTAGATGAGATAGCAGAAGGCCTAGAGAACGCTGGCGTCCAGACAGTCCCCGAGCTTGTGCGACGCACCATGGAAGCATCGCAGGCAATTGATGTACCAGCTTTTTTGCTCACGTCGCGCAGGAGCTGCCAGCTGAAACAGCGAAAAAGGCTCAGCGCGCTTCTACTGTGGATGACTATTTTGCGCCGGACTTCTCGGCGTCGCCTGATGACGATGACCCTACTACAGTTGACTTCATCAGCCCATTCCAGGCAGATAGCGACAATCCGGTTATTATTATCAAACTACCAACTACAGCACCTTATGAGGCATTAGCCTACCTCTGCATGGGTGGCTGGAATGATTGTCCCGAGCCAGCCATCCAGGTGGCGGTATCGCGCTATTGGTATGAGAAGTACGGTGCTGTGCCTGCCGCTATCAGCCATGATACTGTTGAATATTACGTCGAGCGTCCACCACAGACCGATGCCGATGCTAAGGCGGTTGCCGTTGAACTCTTCTATTTTTCATATGGCGACGCAGTCTATCAAGGGTCGGAGACCTTCGAAGCTTTGGCAAATCAGGTATATAGCAGTCGACAGTGGTATGTTTGGTGGGACTAGCTACTTTACTTTTTTGCCACCGCACCCTATAATAAATCCTAACGCGCGACGCGTTTTGTCGTAGTGTCTCTACTCCGGCAAGTAGCTCGCGTCGTACCAAATATTAACATAAGTAAGGAGTACTTACCTACATGGCAGATTTCGATCGAAGTAAGCCACATATTAACGTTGGTACTATGGGTCACGTCGACCACGGTAAAACAACGTTAACGGCTGCCATCACTCACGTGTTGGCAAAGCGTCTTCCAAGCGATGTAAACAAGCCTCGCAACTACGAAGACATCGACAACGCTCCTGAGGAGAAGCAACGCGGTATTACCATCGCCAGCTCCCACCAGGAATACGAGTCGGAGAAGCGCCACTACGCGCACGTTGACATGCCAGGTCACGCCGACTATGTCAAGAACATGATTACTGGTGCCGCTCAGATTGACGGTGCTGTGCTGGTGGTTGCCGCCAACGACGGTCCATTGCCACAGACACGCGAGCACGTGCTGCTTGCTCACCAGGTTGGTGTGCCAAAGATCGTCGTCTTCCTCAACAAGATGGACTTGGCCGACCCAGAGTTGGTTGAGTTGGTTGAGATGGACGTCCGCGAGCTGCTCACCAAGAACGGCTACGATGGCGACAACGCACCAATCATCAAGGGTTCTGCTACCAAGGCGCTCGAGGGCGACACCGAGGCAGAAGACGCCGTGATGGAGCTGGTGGCTGCTATGGACGACTACTTCGAGTTGCCTCAGCGCGACCTCGACAAGCCATTCTTGATGCCAATCGAGGATGTCTTCTCGATCAAGGGTCGTGGTACGGTTGCAACCGGTCGTATCGAGCAGGGTGTCATCAAGATCAACGACCCAGTAGAGATTGTTGGTCTTAAGCCAACTCAGACCTCTGTCGTGACTGGTGTCGAAGCCTTCAAGAAGAGCCTCGACCAAGGTCAGGCAGGTGACAACGCTGGTCTGTTGCTGCGCGGTATCGAGCGCACCCAGATCGAGCGCGGTCAGGTGATTGTTGCTCCAGGCACACTCACCCCACACACCGAGTTTGAGGCGGAAGTCTACATCCTCAAGAAAGAAGAGGGTGGCCGCCACACACCATTTAGCAAGGGCTACAAGCCACAGTTCTACTTCCGCACAACGGACGTAACTGGCGAGATTGAGCTCCCTGCCGACAAGGAAATGGTGATGCCAGGCGACCAAGTGACCTTCAAGGTGACCTTGAACGCCCCAATCGCTATGGACAAGGGCCAAGACTTCGCTATCCGCGAAGGTGGCCGCACAGTCGGTGCCGGTGTTGTGACCAACATCGTTAAGTAGTTTGCATAGTACTCGCAAACTCACAAAATACCTCCCACAGTGGAGGTATTTTTGTTTGTCCTGCAAGATGATTAATGCCGATATAAACTACACCTAAAACACACAACCCTATAGGGTATGCTGTGGAGTGCAGCGCCACGCACCTAGTAAAAGGTGGTTTAGTCAGGCACATAAAAAAGAGTGATAACTGCTATCACTCTTTTCTTAGGTGCTTCTACAACAACAAACTACATCCGGATTTCGACATCCACGCCAGCTGGCAAGCTGAGGTTGTGGAGGTTGTCGATTGTCTTGGGTGTGGCGTTGGTGATATCGATGAGGCGCTTGTGAACGCGCATCTCGAAGGTCTCACCGCCAGTCTTGTATACGTGTGGGCTCTTCACCACTGTGTAGCTGCTGCGCCGTGTTGGTAGTGGCACGGGGCCTGCCACGCTTGCGCCAGTGCGCAGGGCAGTGTCGATGATTTGCTTGGCCGATTGGTCGATCACCTTGTGGTCGTATGCCTTGAGGCGAATCCGAATCTTGAGCCCTTGGTTGTTTTGAGCCATTGCTCCTCCTTGTATGTGCAACTCTGTAACTTCAGCACGGTTTAGACGAACTAAATTATCAGAGTAAATTAATAATACATCTAGCATTATATCATGAGAATATGCATCTCGTGTTATTTATCATGAGTTGCCATCAATCTGTACCTGAGTGTCATCCATAAAAACATGAGTCTTTTGCAGAATTTTGCGCCAAAAGCTACCCATATTTGACAGCTGACCCTTTCGCTTCTGGAGCAATTCGTGTATACTGTACTAGATATAGCGTTATAGTAGTTAGTGGCAAAAGGGACAATATATGAACTGGAAGATTATTCTTCGATCGCTCAAAAATAAAGACATGCAAAAGCGCCTTGGTATCGTGCTCGGGCTCATCGTCGCCTATCGTTTCTTGGCGCACGTGCCAGTACCGTTGGCCGAGCCAAGCCGACTTAAGGATATTATCCAGAACGTCGTATCGGCGAGTGACTTTGGTGGCTTCTTAAATATCCTGACTGGTGGAGCATTAGCCCAGCTGTCTATCGTTTTGATCGGCCTTGGGCCCTTCATTAATGCCAGTATTATTACCCAGCTCCTTACCAAAGCCATCCCAAGCCTTGAGGAGATGCACAAAGATGGTGAGTCGGGCCGACGCAAGATCAATCAGTGGACGCGTATCGCTAGTGTGCCGCTGGCGATTGCTCAGTCGATCGGTATTATCTACTTCCTGCGTCAATCGGTCCTGGCTGGGAGCACAACCGGTACGGTGGCGGGCTCGCTCCATGAGTGGATTGTTGCGGTAACGGCGCTCACCGCTGGCTCGCTCCTCTTGATGTGGCTTGGTGAGCTGATGACAGAGCAGGGCGTCGGCAATGGTATTAGCCTGCTCATCTTCGCCAGTGTGATTAGCCAGCTGCCAACCACCTTTGGGTCGATCTACTCGTCGCTCTTCAATACTCAAGATGGTTCGCTCAGCGTCTTTGGTTGGTTCTCACTGCCCGTTAACCCAACAACCTTCTGGACAGTGGTCGTTCTTGGGACGATCGGCCTCATCTTGCTCTATCTCCTCGTCAAGATTAACGAAGCACAGCGCATTGTCACGATCAATTACGCCAAGCGGGTCGGCGGCAATAGCTCATATGGCGGCATCAAAAGCATTTTGCCTATCAAGCTCATCGCTGCGGGTGTGGTGCCAGTTATTTTTGCAGTAGCATTCCTCAGCTTGCCAGCCTTTGTAGGGCAGTTGCTACATGCAACACCTGGTGCAAATCAGCAGTTAGCAAACAACCTTATTCAGTGGTTCCAAGCACCGACTGCTCAAACATACGCCACAGGTGGTCTGACAGTGCTCATCTACCCATCGATCTACTTCTTACTTGTCATTGCCTTTACCTACTTCTACACCGGTATCGTCTTTAATGCGAGCGAGATTACGGAGAGTCTTGAAAACCAAGGTGGCTTCATCGAGGGGATTCGCCCTGGCCCAACCACCGAGAAGTATCTGTCGCGCACCGTCAATCGGCTCAACCTGTTTGGGTCGCTTGCCCTGGGGCTCATCGCCGTTATTCCGTTTGCGATCGATTACATCTTTGCACAGCTTGGCATCAATGCCAACAACATGGCAATCGGTGGTACAAGCTTGCTCATTGTCGTGACGGTTGGCCTTGAGACACTCCGTCAGATTAACTCACGAGCGCTGATGGTAACATATGACGACTTCTCGGTCGATGACCTTGATACTAAGCCAAAGAAGCGTGGGTTCCTCGGCCGACGGCGTACTGCCGCAAAGGCATAAGCTGCCACTATAGTATATCTTGTAAATAATACCGCTACCTCTGTCTGTAGCGGTATTTTGATATGATCCCGTATTCCATAATAATTCGTTCATGAGCCTTTCGAACGTGTGTTATGAGGTATCATTGCAATTCGAATATAGAAAGAGGGGAATGGAGAATCGTAGCGGAATAGAGGCTGTGGAATGATGGTGAGCTTTTAAGCCTATACAGCATGAAAGCCTAGAGGGATGCTACTTTTAGAAGTTGTTTGTCGCAAAAGCTACCTCTCTTACGGCTCTACTCTGACATAAGAATAGTGCCATCCATAATCTCACAATAATTAATGCAAAAAGCTGGCTACTCCTCTTTACTCCTACAGAGAAATAGCGTATAATACGAAGCTGTATATCTATGGCAAGTTCGAAAGAAGTTATCAAATTGCGCGGCAAGGTAGTGGAAGCACTGCCTAATACGCAATTTAAGGTAGAATTGGAGAACGGCCTAAGCATTATCGCTCACATCAGCGGCAAGATGCGCAAGCATCATATCCGTTTGGTCCCAGGCGATACTGTGGAAGTCGAGTTAACCCCGTACGATCTCACAAAGGGCAGAATCGTCTTCCGCGCACGCGTTTAATAACGTAGAGCGGCGGCCTGATATCACCGCTGTTCTCAGTAACGGCAGGTTTTTCCTGTAGGGAGATTTGTACGCTCATGAAAGTTCGTGCGAGTGTCAAAAAGATCAGCCCCGATGATCAGCTGGTCCGGCGCAAAGGCCGACTCCGTGTCATCAACAAGAAAAAACCTAAGAATAAGCAAAGGCAGGGTTAAGCATGGCTCGAATTGCTGGGGTAGTTATCCCATCAGACAAGCAAGTGCACATTGCTCTTACCTACATCCATGGTATTGGGCGCACGCTTGCTCGAGACATCCTTGCGGCGGCAAAGATTGAGCCGACCACTCGGGTGAAAGATCTCACCGAGGCTGAGGAGCAGAAACTTCGCGACATTATCGACAAAGATTATGTCACGGAAGGTGATCTGCAACGCCTGGTGACCAACAATATCAAACGCCTTAAAGACATTGGTGCATACCGCGGCTTGAGGCACAAAAATGGCTTGCCAACACGCGGTCAGCGCACTCGAACGAACGCACGAACTCGCAAGGGTAAGGCGATCGCCGTCGGCGGGGCACAGCCAAAGGCAGCAAGTAAGACGTAGGAGAAAGGACGAGATATGGCACAAGCAAAATCGACCAAGAAAAAGCAGCGCCGATCAGTCCCATCTGGTCAGCTGCACGTACAGGCAACCTTTAATAACACTATTGTCACGTTTGCAGATAGCAAGGGCAACGTCTTGACTGCTGCCAGCGCTGGTGCATGTGGTTTTCGTGGGAGCAAGAAGGGTACAGCCTATGCAGCACAGATTGCTGCAGAAAAAGCCGCAGAAGCTGCCAAGAGTAGCTATGGCGTCCGCACCGTTGATGTATTCGTCAAGGGTGTTGGGCTGGGCCGAGATGCGGCAATTCGCGCAATGAGCAACTTCGACATTGCCGTCAATAGCATCAAAGATGTAACGGGTGTGCCACACGGTGGCGTTCGCCCACGAAAGGCAAGGAGGGCGTAAATGGCACGAGATAGAAGCCCAATCGTGAAGCAGAGCCGCCGCGAAGGTGTGGCGCTTCACCCCAAGGCACACAAGATTTTGGCGCGCAAGAGCGGTATTCCGGGCGAGCACGCTCACGGCCGTCAGAGCAAGCCAAGCATGTATGCAACGCAGCTCCGCGAAAAGCAGAAGGTGCGCCGCATGTATGGCCTACTGGAGAAGCAGTTTGCTAAGCTGATGAACGAAGCAACTCGCAAGCCAGGCCTGAGTGGCGAGAACTTGCTCCGCTTCCTCGAGCTCCGGCTCGACAACGCTGTGTACCGTGCTGGCTTTGCAACGAGCCGTCGTCAGGCCCGCCAGCTGGTAAGCCATGGTCACTTTGAGCTTAATGGTCGCCGCGTCGACATTCCATCAATTCGCCTCAAGGCAGGGGATGTTATTACCGTTCGGCCAAAGAGTGCAAAGTCTGGCTACTTTACTGCAATTGACGACATCTACGGCAACACCTCCCAACCACCACTGAGTTGGCTTAAGAGCGATATCAAAAAACTCAAGATCGAAGTATCGGGCGAGCCAAAGCGCGAAGAAGCTGAAGCTGGCATCAACGAGCAGCTGATTGTTGAGTATTACTCACGCTAACAAGGGTAAGGAGAATTTTGTACATGTCTAAATTAATTCACGATCCGGCGTTGGCGCGCATCGATGACAATGGGCCGCACAGCAGCACATTTGTCATTGAGCCATTGCACGCCAGCTACGGCAATACGCTGGGCAACAGCTTGCGCCGGGTGCTACTGAGCAGTATTCGCGGCGGAGCCTTTACGGCTTTCCGAATGCAGGGTGCAACGCACGAGTTCACTACGGTGCCTGGCGTCAAGGAAGATGTCACCGACATCATGCTCAACCTCAAGGGTGTCGACTTGGTTGTTCACAGCGATGACCCAGTCGAGCTGCGCCTTGAGAAGCAAGGTGCTGGTGCAGTAACCGCTGGGGATATTGCAGCTAATGCTGAGGTTGAGGTTGTCAACCCTGAGCACGTCATCTGCACAATCGACGACCCACAGGCTAATGTCGTTATTGATCTGGTGGCTGAGGCTGGTCGGGGATACTACCC
This sequence comes from uncultured Candidatus Saccharibacteria bacterium, assembly GCA_938045445.1. Classification (GTDB taxonomy): domain Bacteria; phylum Patescibacteriota; class Saccharimonadia; order Saccharimonadales; family Saccharimonadaceae; genus Saccharimonas. The sequence goes on along the minus strand of CALIMM010000008.1, from coordinate 23,466 downwards.
GATTGAAGAGTCGAGTGCTAACCGGTTGCACAGCGACATGATTGCTATGGACGCGCAGTTTAGCCCCGTGACGCGTGTGCGCTTCAAGGTAGATCCAACTCGTGTCGGCCAAGAAACCAATCTGGAGCGGCTTGAGATGACCGTCGAGACTGATGGTAGCTTGACGCCACGCGATGCCTTCGAGCAAGCTGCGGCGATTTTGGTCAATCAGTATACCGCTCTTGCTGGTAGTACAACTGTTGTATCGGCACCAGCACTTGGTACGCAAACTGCCGAGGAGGACAACGAGCTAAACACCTCGATCGAAGACCTTGGCCTCAGTGCCCGCACCGCAAACGCGCTCATCAACAATGAGATTCGCACTGTTCATGACCTCGTCACTTTGACGGAGCAGGACCTGCGCGAGCTCAAAGGCTTTGGTAGCAAAGCCCTCGACGAAGTAAAAGATAAACTAGCAGAATTGGAGCTCTAAATGCATCGACACGGATACAAAGGGCGCAAGCTCGGCCGCGAACGCGATCAACGTCGAGCCCTGCTCAAAGGCCTGGCAACCAGCTTGGTTGTTGAGGAGCGAATCGAAACGACGCTACCCAAGGCCAAAGAGTTGGTGCGCTACATCGAAAAGCTCATTACTAAAGCTAAGAAGGGTGACCTTGCTCATCGCCGCGCTGTCATTGCCGGGCTCAGCACGCAAGCTGCCGCGATCAAGCTGGTTGACCAGATTGCCCCGCAACTCAGCCATCGGCCAAGTGGCCACGTGCGTGTGTATCGGACACGTCTGCGCCGTGGTGATGGTGCGCAGATGGCAATGATTGAGTTTGTTGACGAGCTCAAGCCAATGCCTAAGCCCGAGGCAACCACAAAGGAGGCGAAATAGTTATGGCTCACAAAACATTTTCGCAGAAGCCAGCCGATGTTAGCCGGCGCTGGATCTTAATCGACGCAAGCCAAGCACCACTTGGCCGCACTGCGACAACCATTGCGCAGTACTTGGTCGGCAAATACAAGCCAACTTACACGCCGCACGTCGATGGAGGTGACTACGTTGTCGTCATCAACGCAGCCAAGGCTGTTGTGACTGGTAAAAAAGAGACGGATAAGATCTACTACCATCACAGTGGTTTCCCTGGTGGCATCAAAGACGCTCAGCTCAAGGAAGTGCGCGAAAACGCACCAGAACGTATCATTACTGCTGCTGTGAAGGGCATGTTGCCCAAGAACAAGCTTGCAGCAGATCGCCTGGCTCGTCTCCGCGTCTTTGCTGGCGAAGAGCACGCCCACACCGCACAGCAACCAGAGAAAGTAGAGGTACAATAAATGGCACAAGCAACATACGATTATGGTCTTGGCCGGCGCAAAAGCGCTACTGCCCGCGCTCGACTGGTCAAAGGTAAGGGAAATGTAACGATCAATGGCAAGTCAGCGCTTGACTACCTGTCAGGCAACAAGACATTGCTAGCTGAAGTGACTGACCCACTGGCCTTGGTTGGCAAGCAAAAAGAGTTTGATGTTACCGTCCTGGTGAAGGGTGGTGGCCTCAGCGGTCAGGTTGATGCTATCAAGATGGCAATCGCCAAAGCGATTACCGTCGGTGCACCAGACCTACGTGGTACGCTCAAGAAGGCCGAATTCTTGCGCCGCGACCCACGTGAAAAAGAGCGCAAAAAATACGGTTTGCGCAGCGCCCGCAAACGCGAGCAATACTCGAAGCGTTAAGCATTCTTGCCTACGCTTCACAAATACCCTGTCAATATGGCAGGGTATTTGCTATAAGTAAAATATTACTAAGGGTGGTGAGATAGAGTGTAGCTTCTAGACACTAGAAGTGTTAACAAGTCCCTTATATGCATAATGTCACCATTCTTTTGCAGCCAGCCCGCCAAAAATGATACAATATCACACTAGTATGTACGACAAACTCCACGAACTATTTGGCCTGGCGTATCCGCTGCATGCCCAGGTATTTGGCGATTGGCACGACATATCTCGGCCGGTTATTGTCCTTATACACGGTATCGGGGTAAATCATAATATTTGGCAAGATGTACTGAATCAACTTGGCGACCAACCAGTCTTGGCAGTTGATTTGCTAGGCTTTGGCCAATCGCGCAAGCCTGCCTGGCCCGATTATACCCTGACTGATCATGCGCGTGCCCTACGCAAAACGATTCGCCATGCTGCGCCGCTGCGCCAAGTGATCTTGTGCGGGCATTCGCTCGGTACACTAGTCGCAATCGAATACACCAAGCTGTTTCCTCGCCGCGTCCAAAAGCTTGTGCTGTGCTCACCACCGATCTATCTACCAAGTGATATTGCTAAGCGCCCGCTACGCGAGGCACTACTCAAGACAATTGGCAAAGGATTTCTTAAGGCGATCAACGCGTCACCAAAGCTCATTGGCGCAGTTAATCAATACAAGCGGACGCAGAAGAATTTTCATGTCAGCCGCGAAGGGTTTTCGCCATATACCAAGACGGCACGCAATAGCATTTTGCTCCAAACATCGCTCGGTGATGCCTGCGCCCTGCCACCATTACCAATGACTATCCTGTATGGTACACTCGATGCGGTGATGATACCAAAGCACTTTAAGGCAATCCAGCGCCGGCGTCGCAATGTCGTGATCGAGACGGCGATTACCGGTCACGAGATTCGCAAACGCTATGCCAAACTTATTGCTAAACACCTCGAACAGTAAACCATTCTTGGATGCTTGGCATGCCAGTGCTGCGCACTCCTACGCCTCTCGCGATATAATAAAAGCTCTCTGTAACAAGAGAGCTTTATTGTCTATTAGAGAAGAATTCTTCTTGTGTTATGTTACCGTGTTCTGTTTTGGAAGTCACATAGCGTTGCCGATACACTATTGTCGGTGCTCGACTCCACCACAACTTGCATGTTTGGATCACTTGATAGCTTCATCAGCGAATAGATCTGCCCATCTGGCATAGCAATCTCAAGGCTCCCTTTGTCGGCAACGAGATAGACAAAGTAGCGCTGGCGATTTTGCCAATTATTATATACTGCATACGCCTTCTCGTACTTATTTTTCGCTTCACCGGTAATCTTCGAGCTATTCCGCTTCACCTCGTAGGTGCCAGTCTCGGTGTTAAGGTCAACACTCACACGACTATCCTTTTGGTTGATAAAGACCCGAACGTGACCTTTCGTATTGGCCGTATTGTTTGCAAAGTGAAGGCTAATCTCTTGCGAGGCTTTGCGATTGACTTTGAGCAATTCTTTGTGGTAGCCATCAGGTGCAATCTTAGACGTTCGGGCCGATTGCTTTGTGCGGAGACCGCTGGTGCGGGCATTGTTATTGATCAAGCGCGACCGCACGACATACTTTCCATCCTTTTGGGTCATCGAGAGAGAATGGGTTGAGCTCATCGAGCCGATATGCTTCGCTTCTTGACCGTCATCCTTCAGAATCTGCCCTTGTGAGTACTCCCAGTTACCCATCCAGCCAATACTCTTAACGCGTGTTGGGCTTTCTTGGTAGTAATTAGCGCCGTAGTAATCCGTTCCGTGGTCAAGCCGCTCTGGCTGCTGCTCGGCGACAAAGTTACCATTGGCTTCGAGGTGGCCAATTATGTAGTAGCTGCCAGTTGTCGAACCATATTGATAGCCATTAGCCCCAAAGAATAGTGCGTGCTTAGTAGTCTTTGTTTGTGGATCATAGAAGCTCTTGAGGTTAGGGCACTCGATAAGGCCAAGATCTTTGCCGTCAAGCGTGCTACCGTTGAGCATGGTTGCGCCCTGGTATTCCCACTTTTTTCCGTCAGTACTTGAGTAGATACCAACCTTATCACCCTCAGCCAGATACATCATCAGCTTCTTGGTAGATTCATTGTACCAGACGTGTGGGTCGCGGAAATTCTGCTCTTTGGACTCTGCCTTCATGACTGGCTGGCTGTGATTATACGGGTGGTAGGTGCGACCATCATCGAGTGAATATGCCGCATATTGGTGCTGTCCGGTCTCAGTATAGCTCGTAAAGTAGGCAATTATTGCCGTTTTGGGCAAATCATGGAAAAATCCATTACTATTCTGATACACCGAACCCGAGGCAACTGCCGACCAGCCGTTAACAAACTTAGGAATCGCCACACCAAGATCTTCAAAGTGCTCCCAATCCTTCGTGCGAATATGGTACCACTCAGTGCCATCATTGCTCGACTTATAGTTTTTATTGAGCAAGTAGTAAAGGTGGTAGTAGTCATCTGTTCCTTTGAAGATTGTCTGGATGTCATTCATGAAGCCTTTTGGCGTATTGTAGTGGTTTGATTGCTGGAATCCATCAGTATTGGTGTTGGCAGTAATGTTAGATAGATTGCTATTGCTGAGTTTCTGAGCAGATCGTGCGTGAATATAACTCGACCCCACGCTCAGCAGCGCAAAGCCTGCCACCAGCGCAACAAGAGTGTATTTTGTCGTATTTTTTTTCGTTTTGATGGTTTTTAGCATGGTGCTCCTTAGATTTTTCTTGACATTAGCAAATCAATACACAGTACATTATGAGTGTCGTTCGTGGCGTTCTCCTGTCGTCTTTCTTAACTCCTCTCGTCTCGATTGTTCGAAACGAATCCTTACTATCTAGCTAACCAGAAACGCTACGCTATGTCAATGATATCGTTTCGTATAGTACCTCATATACTGCATGTTCTGACCGCTTATTCAAACTCGCCACCGAAAATGCTATACTACGTATATGTCCAAAGAAGTTATCCTCACCGGAATTCGTAGCAATGAAGAGCCAACGCTTGGCAATTATCTTGGTGCTTTTGTGCCAATGGTACAGTTGCAGCAGCACTATGCTGGGCGCTACCAGCTCAACATGTTTGTGCCCGACCTCCACAGCTTTACCACACCGATCGACCACACGACACTTTACGAGAATACGCTAACCAACCTCAAGTACTTCATCGCAGCAGGGCTCGACATCACCGATGAGCATACGCTTCTCTACCGGCAGAGCTTCATCCCAGCACACAGTGAGCTCACGTGGATTTTGGACTGCTTTACTGGCTTTGGCGAGATGAGCCGGATGACGCAGTTTAAAGAAAAGTCGGCTGACACCAACAATGTCACCGTTGGGCTCTTTAATTACCCTGTTCTGATGGCAGCTGATATCCTTCTTTACAACGCCCGATGGGTGCCAGTCGGTGAGGATCAGTTCCAGCACCTGGAGATTACGCGAGATATTGCCCTGCGTATGAATCATAAGTTTGGCGAGCTCTTCACTGTGCCAGAGCCAACTGCCAAGCAAACCGCCTTCATCCAGCGCGACACCGGTCTACGCATTCGCAGCCTGACGAACCCAGAAAAGAAGATGAGTAAGAGTTCAACCGACCAAAAGTCCAAGATCAACCTTGCCGACACCCCCGCTCAAGCACGCAAAAAGATCATGGCTGCCACGACAGATTCGCTTGGCGTTATCAACTTCGACTGGCAACGTCAGCCGGGTATTACCAATCTACTTCAGCTGCTTGCAATCTTGACCAACCGCCCGCAAGCCGAGGTAAATGCCGAGTGGGTAGGGCAGACCCAATATGGCCCACTCAAGCGTGCGGTGGCCGAGGCAGTAGCTGCTTTCCTCACTGATTTTCAAACGCGGCTTGCGGACATTTCCGACGAGACACTGCTTGCTACTCTCGAGCGCTCTGAGCGAGCGATGAATGAGGTCGCTAGCATCACGCTCCTCCGCGTACAAAAGGCGGTTGGCCTGCGGAGTACATCATGAGTAGAGCGCGAGATGGAGTCATTGTATGAAAATCACATCAAGCGACCTCCTTGCTATCTTACGCCAGTTTCGTCAAGCAACTGACGATAATGTCCCGCGTCACATCGACCAAATCGCCAGTAGCCACCCACAGCCTATCAACCAGCTGGTGCGTTTTTGCTTCGACCGCCGGCAATACTTTCTGCTCATCGACGACACAGCGGAGGATCAAGCATCCTATATCATGCAGCAGATCTACGCCGCAAAAAGTGATGCAACAGGGGAAATTCTCTCCAACCCACTCAGCGACATCACGACCTACGGCCTACCATTCAAAGGTAAAGACGTTTACCTCTTCCAGCAGCAGCGCACCACCCAGCGCCTTGATAGCCTACTTGCGGCTCGCTACCCCGAGACCAGTCGCTCCACCTGGCAAAAGCATATCAAGGCTGGTCACGTCGCTGTCAACGATAGAGTCGTCTGCCAGCCGCGCCAGCTCGTAGCAGAGACTGATAGTATCGCCATCAACCTGCCTAACGCGGTCGACTATAGCGACAAAACCCTCCCCATCCTCTACATCGATGATGATGTGATCGTTATCAATAAGCCAGCCGGTGTCCTCACACATAGCAAGGGTGCGCTCAATGATGAGTTTACGGTTGCGGACTTCTTCCGGCGTTATACTTCGGTTGGGCTGGAGACAAATCGGCCAGGGATTGTGCATCGGCTAGACCGCGATACCAGCGGGGTGATGATTGGCGCACGTACGCCCGAGGCTTTCCAGCGGCTTAAGAAGCAATTTGCCGAGCGCCACGCCAAGAAGACATATCTAGCGGTTGTGGCAGGGCAACCCCGTCAGCAGCAAGCCAAGATTGATGTCCCGCTGGGGCGCAACCCAGCCGCGCCAAGTACCTTCCGGGCCGATCCACGCGGCAAATCTGCCCAAACAATCTACAAAGTACTCGCCACGCAGCCCAGCCTGAGCTTACTCGCTCTGCGCCCCCGCACTGGCCGGACACATCAGCTGCGCGTCCATCTGGCATATATTGGCACACCGATTGTTGGTGATCGCGTCTATGGATCGGCAGGGGAGCGCCTCCTTCTGCACGCCTACCAGCTCGAAATCACGACTCGTGCTGGCCTGCGCCAGACGTTTGTTGCACCGCCGCCAGCAGCCTTTATGGCACTCTTTCCTGAGGGAGCCGATGCCATCGCTCGTTTATAACCCCCGCACCGAGCAGCGTCTTGCCCAGCTAGCGCAGCAGCCACCACAGTCATTGCTTCTTGTTGGTGCGCCTGGGCTTGGGCTTATGACTGCAGCACAGCAGGTTGCAGGCCGCACCGCACTTATCCTCCAGCCTCATACCAGTCAGGGCCATGACGACCAGCAGCGCGGGACAATTCGCGTTGATGACATCCGCTCGCTTCACGCGCTTACTCAGGGCAAGGCAGCGGCTCGGCAGTTTGTCATTATCGATGATGCCGACCGAATGACACCTGCCGCCCAAAATGCCTTCCTTAAGCTCCTCGAAGAGCCGCCTCACGCGCTTCATCTCATCCTCACCAGCCATCAGCCCCAACGCTTGCTGGCAACAATTCGCTCACGCGTCCAGACCGTCCGTATTATCCCACCTCAGCAAACCCAAACAGCTGCTCAGCTTGGCCAACTTGGCATTATTGACCCGACGCGCCGCGCCCAGCTGCAGTTTATTGCTCAGCAGCAACCTGCGACGATCGCACGCTTGGCTGCCAATAGCGAGGAGTTTCGCACTATTGCCCTGGCAATGACCGACGCGCGTCAGTATATCACTGGTGCTACCCGCCAACGCATCGTAATTGGGCAGCGCTATAGCCACGATCGAGCTCGTGCATTGCTCTTGCTTGAGTGTGTGTTGCACATTGCATGGCATACACTCCGGACGCAACCATCGCAGCAGCTGCTTGCCCAGGCAGAGCATATCGCACGCGCACACGAGCGCATTACTGCTAATGCCAGCGTGCGGATTCAGCTGCTGGCATGTGGTATACTATAACTATGTATGGATTATTATTGGTAGCCTGCGCTGGTGCCTTTGCCTTATGGCAGCAGCAATCAGTTGCCGAGACCACCTCACAATTACCAATGCGCCTCTCGGGCAAGCTTGATCGCCTGTGGGAGGTAGCTCAGGAATCACTCCGTGATCGTCGTTATCTCCGCGCCGAGAAGGCACTGCTCACGATCCTGCGGGTAGATGAGCGTAATGCAACCGCATATAATCGTCTCGGTATTTTATACGCCAAGCAGAAGGCATTTGATGATGCGATTGAGTGTTTTGAGATCGCCCAAAGCCTCGAGCCAAGCGCCTCGAGCTTGCACAATGTTGGCCTCATCTATTACGAAACCAAGCGCTACGACAAAGCTGCTCTCGCCTTTGAACAAGCACTGGCAATGGAGGATAAGCTGGCTGCGCGGCATATTGCCTATGCCAAGGTACAGGAAAAGCTCGGCCATAGTAAGAAAATGCTAGAGTCACTCGAGCGAGCTGCCAAACTAGAACCTGGCACCCAAACATATCAGCTCCTGGCTGAAGGCTACGAACGCGCTGGTAATCACAAAAAAGCCCAGCACATTCGAGCCAAGATGAAACCCCAGTCTACTTCTGCGCAATCGCCACAACACCAGCAGCACCAAGCACAACCAGAACCTCGCCAGCAACCTCAGCAACGCATTACTGTGCCGTCTCAGCAGGTAGAGCACCAACCTTCAACGGCGTATTACCATCCACCAACTGCATTGCCTGCTCCAGCAGCGCCAGCGTATACTCAAGCACCTCTGCAGCCGCAGCCAAATGCCGCCTACAGTCGACAGTCATCCACTGTTCATCCGCCAGCACGAGCTCCAATGCCCGCTAACCGCATCCAGCGCAGCGCACCACGCCGCATTACGATGTAGCGTCAAACGGTAAAAGGTATAATAAGGGCTAAATACAATCAATAAGGCAGCAGTATGTATACTGCCTTATTTACGTTCTCAGGGCAGGGTTTCTCGCTGCTCAAGCCCTTTTGATATATCGCTATACTCACTACAATTACCACGCTTCCAACATTGTTCTTTGTGCGCCAATTGCAGAGAGTGGAGAATAAGCTTTCACCAATTACAACCGGTACGTGACTGCAAAAACAAAAAAGACCTCCTCCTTAAGAAAGTCTTCGCTATATACGTATGGAGCCGCTTTACGGATTCGAACCGTAGACCTACTGTTTACAAAACAGTTGCTCTGACCAGCTGAGCTAAAGCGGCAGAAATGGTACCGGAGGTAGGACTCGAACCTACGAAGCTAAAAAGCGGGAGATTTACAGTCTCCTGTCATTGCCACTAGACGACTCCGGCAAATAAAATGAACTAACTGTGAATTAGTATAGCAAATTTTTTTCCAATGTCAAAGTGCGAAAGCATAAATCACACAATCATGTAATGTACCTCTGTTAATAAAAGAACTTTTGCGATATACTGTCCTTTATGACAAAAAAGCATTTCGATCATATTCTCATCGCTGCTGTGCTCGACAGACCACCTCAGGCTCGTCAAGTACGAGAAGATTACCAGCCAACCGAGCAGCCGATATCAGAGGAAGAGCTCCACAGGCATCCTCTTATACCACTTTTTCCATCCCTTATTGTGCGAAAGGATAGCGAGGTAGACACTAAACGGCGCGACAAAATAGCCAACCACGTCGAGCAACTTGCCCGCGACCTCACACCATTTACCGTGCAATGGGGTCGCGAGATAGGGATGAGCGGGTCTGCAAAAAGCCCTCTCCATGCCAAAGAAATCACTCATGGCCGTGATAAAATCCTCGCTATCCGCAATGCACTTGGTTGTCTAGCTATGGAGTTGGAAATACTCCACAATGCGCCCAGCTCACTGCTATATGCTCAGTATAAGCCAGGTAACTCACTAATGTCGTCCACCATAAGAGAAGAGCAAATCGACTTTATTAGCATATTTACTACTCGCTCCTATGATAGATCGAATTCTCTCGGTGGTAGGCCTCGGTCAATCACACGGTGCGACTATCCACTTGGCCTATACTGTACTCCACGATCATCAATTGAGTCTTATAGAGACGACTATCCAATAACTGCAGCGGCAGCTTATGGCTTAGCCGAAGTTACGCCTCCGCAGCGAGGCCGTCACCAAGCACCAACCCCAACGGGTCGTGTCTATCGGCTACCACGTCACCGCCGGCCGGTCTAAGTTTGTTTCTGATAGTGTGCAGCAAGGAAGGGCACTTCTCATCATACATTTTAGCAAGCGAAAAAACATCCTCGCTACCCTCACTATCGGTCAACAATAAAGATCACCCCAGCAATGGGGTGATCAACAAATTCAGCCATGGAGCCACGATCGGGGCTTGAACCCGAGACCTCATCCTTACCATGGATGCGCTCTACCAACTGAGCTATCGCGGCATTACTTGGTATTCTACCATACGAGGTACGTACCAGCAAGCCTTACTGCTTTGGTTCTTGATGTGCTTGTTTTGCCAGCACACTCACCCTTTCTCTCCACTGCTTCGTCTATAGAGCGTGCCAGATTCTACCAGTGGTCAACCTACCTCATATAGCATCTATGACTTGGCTTTTTGTGCCATACTCAATGTCACAATTGGGGAGGTTATGATACGTCTATACATAATTCTCCCAAAATCCATTGACAAATGGGGGTATTCGTGGCTACAATACATATTGTCTATCGTTCGAGCGATCTCTTGTCGATAGAGTGTTTGTACGATAAATTTTCGTGTTAGAATAAGGATAACCATTAAATAAAGAGGAGTCTATGGCAATGGCTGGTTTTATACAGTGTATGGAAGTAATCGACAGGTATCGTTGGTGGATTGGAGGGGTGATATTCTTCACGGTCGTTCTGAGTTGGTGGCTCCGCGTGGCGAGTGCTCGCAAGAATAAAACCTACACTGCGACTCTCCGCAAAAAATACGCAGTTTTAGTCGTTGCTGAGGATGAAGATCCAGAAGTCTTCGAGAGTTGCCTGGCTAGCATCAAAGAGCATAGCAAGCCGACCCAGCTGCTTGTCTCGATCAACGATGCGTCACACGCTCACCAATCTCTTAGAGCGATCGCCAAAGAATATGCAACAACGGTGGTCGAGCAGCCCGAGATGATGAGCTACGACGCGCAGCTTGCTTCGCTGATCGAAAAGGTGCGGCGCGTGAGTCTTGTGATTGTCACAACTCCGCGTGCGCGCTGGACACCATCGACAATCAATCTTCTCTTACCCTTCGCCGAGCCAACCATTGGACTCGTTAGTGGCCGCCAACAGTACACTGGTGGGGCGACGCCCTCTCAGCGGATAGAGCGGATAGGCAGTTGGCTGCTCGATATGCAGCAACGTGTTGTTCTGCCAATGCAAAGCCGCCATGGCCACGCCTATGCCATCACGAGCGATACCTTTGCTATTCGGCTTGAGTTACTCAAGCAATTTACCCAGAGCAGTGCAGAAGCACAGCCATGCGCGGCTCATCATCCATCAAGCATTGCCCTGTCTCTGCCTGCACAACACCATGCAGCCTACCAGCACAGTGCTCTCACGCAGATCAACCACCCAGCAGAGCTCTACCGGATTGCAAGCAGCTATACCCAGCTGAGCCGCGCCGCCTATTGGCAGCTTTGGCACCAGCACGCACGCATCCGGCAAGCAGGGCTACTTGTCTGGATCACACACATTGGCTTTTGCTTTGCCAGCTTGCTCTATCTTGGAGCGCTGATCGTACTCTGCAGCACGCTCGTCAACAACTTATACAACACCCTGACTGGAGCCGCGACTGCCGCAACGCTATGGAGTAGTGTGACTATCCTTGGGCTCGTGCTTGGTTGGCTTGCGTGGCAGGCAGTGCGTAATATTCCACACCTTAAGCATCACCCACGCGATCTATGGCTCCTGCCGCTCTATCTCCCGATCGCTGGGAGCCTCGCGCTCACGAGCAAACTATGGGCACTCGTTACCCTTACTCGCCATCACGCACCCGCTCCATCAAGCGCACTTCGTCAATATGCAACTGGTCTTGCGGCAATTGTCCTGCTGCTTATTACGGTGCCACTCGCCTATGTTGTGGCAATGATTCCCGCTCAGCAACCACAAGAAGCTCCACACCGCCCTGCACAAACTGTTCCACAGCAACAGCAACAACGTGATAATCGTAGCAATACAGACAAGAAGCAGGCTAACCGCCCAGCAGCCACTTCTGGGCAATCGCAAACAACAGAAAAAACTCCAGCCCGTTCGGATAAGGGTAAGCAAGCTACCGCACCCGAGCAAAAGCCAATTATGCTGACTGCCCAAGATGGCGACTCGCAGTCGCTTCTAGCGCGGCGCTTCATCAAGGGCCATCACCAAGCTCAACAGCTTAACCCCGCGCAAGCTGCATATGCTGAGAATCGCTTAGTAGCCTTGATGGGGCAGCGTGACGAAATCGACAGTGGCGAAACCTTCACCGTGAGCGCCTCACAGCTTGCCGCTGTTATCACTGAGGCCCGAGCACTGAGCGCTGACGAGCAGGCTAACTGGGCAGCCTACGCTGCTACCGAATAGCAAATCACCATCGCCACTAGCATTAGACCATGAGCTATGCTATAATCAACCAAGATATTTTATAAAATCTAACGAGTAAAGAAATGGCAAAGAAGAACAATACCAAGCGAAAGATTATTGCTCTTGTGAGCAACCTCACCAAACACCGCACCTACGTAACGCGCAAGAACACAATGAACACTCCAGATAAGCTTGTTCTGCGTAAGTATGACCCAATTGCTCGCCGGCACGCTACTTACACAGAGACGAAGAAATCGCTCGGCCGCAACGAGGTCAAGCCGCGCAAAGGCTAATCTTATCGTAGCAATAGCACACAACAGCATCCACCAATGGGTGCTGTTTTTGTCTCAGGAATTAATTGTATGAGTCACGTACGATCGCTGTACGACTCTATAATTAGCTCAACTATCTTGGTTATCTCAAACTATGCTTTTTCTGCGGCAGCGTTTTCGCTCTATCGTTCTATTCTGATAAAACGTGGAGAAAAGAGCATATTACCAGACCTGACGCATACTCAAACATTTAGCGGTAACAGCTAAGATACGGGGGATACCAGCGCTGCAGTGCTCCCAGGAGAATAGAATAGAGGGGTGCGGGAATCGTAAAAAAGTTTTAGTACTACATACACTATCTATGACGATAGCCCTGACGGGTGGTAGTATGGCGCTCAGCTTGCGCAGCGGCAAGTTGCTCGGCAAACACGTCGAATGTCGCTGCTAGCCAGAGACCATCAGATACCATCCGGTCAAGCAGCTCCATCGTCGGCGTTGCCATAGCAGCATAGATATAGAGGACGCTACTTGAGATCTCAATACTGAGATCATCAAAATGCGATACTATCACCGATGCTACATCAGGTGTGAGGTAGCGTTCTATCTCGACTGCTCGCCCAAGCTCACCATACACCGTATATTTCTGCATAAATTCTTCTGGTTGCGGCCCAAACATCCCGAGCCGGAGTGGTTGCAATTTGTAACTCGGGTAGCTGGCAATCTTGCCTTGTCGGCCAATAAACATATATGGTACATCACGGCGCGTGTACATATCTACCGCGGCTATCAGCCACTGTTGAGGCGAAGGCTTGGGGCTATTAGCAATGCGCACCATATCTCGTCGCGACACAAGTGTGACATTATAACCGCGAATATTACCCACGCTATAGTGCCGGTCGCGATGAGTAGTCGACATAGTGTAGCCGCGGATTGGGTGATAGTCATTATCCCGCGGGTTGATTGTCCCAAAATAAACTAAGCCAGCTTGCTCAGCAAACTGCTGCACCGTCTTGCGCGCCGCCGAACGCTCTGCAAAAGCCGCTGGCGAAACCTGCCGCACAGCGCGCTTGACGCGGTGGGTGATGGCATCATGGGCTGACATAACTCCAGTATATCACTCCTTTAGGCAAAAAATACCTCCGTCGGGGAGGTTGGATACTATTGTGGCAGGGGCATGAGGAATCGAACCTCAATCTACGGTTTTGGAGACCGTTATACTAGCCGTTGTACTATGCCCCTCTGTTACTATCTACAGTATATCAAATCTATGGCTAAACCGGAAGAATTTTCTATTGCAAAATAACTATTGATTCGTTTATGCTAAAAATCCCTTACGCCACGCGGAGTCTGCTATAATAAAATACATGCAACCAACGCCTCCAGTTCGGCCCTTTGCAATACTCATGGTTGGCTTGCCCGGTAGCGGCAAGACATTTTTCGCCGCTCAGTTTGCCAAGGCCTTTGGCTCACCCTTTATTGATATCAACGAGCTCTCGGGCTACTGCCAAGACGATGCAGCCGCAACAGTAGTAGGGAAGACATTTTTGCAAGAGATTGCTAAGACCAAGCAACCCTTTTTATACGAAGGTGATAGCAACACCCGGGCTCGCCGAAGTGAATTTGTCCGCTGGGCACGGAGTGAAGGCTATCGACCAGTGATTATTTGGGTTCAAACAGATGTCGCTACAGCTCGTAGCCGAAGCGTCAAGAACCAGCGACTCTCACGTGAAGCATTTGATTACTATGTGCGGCGCTTTAGCGAGCCAACCGCTGGCGAGATCTATTTTGTCATCAGTGGCAAGCACCCGTATTCATCACAATCCCGGGCTGCCCTTACCTTCTTAAAGCAAATCGGTCAACAAACTGAGGACGAAGCTCTGCCGAGCAAAACACTAGTCACACCTCCACCAGCAGCAAAGCAGCGTGCTCAAGTGCCACCACCGACACCAGCCAGTCACCCAATACGCGCTATGTCGAGCGCCCCACGGCGAGGACAAATTCGTTCGGCACGCTACATTGTGCAATAAAATAACATCTTGGTTAAAAGGAGGGAGGCTCTTATCTATGTCTTCGACGCTCCACGATGATGAGTTTGGTGATATCGCTATCAAGCGCAGTGCCAAAGCGCGCTCCATCACAATACGTCTCGCGCCAAATGGCCAACTCTGTGCCAACGCCCCGCGGTATGCACCACTCTTTCTCATCCGCCATAGCATTGCCACTCATCGCACGGCACTCCGCCAGCTCTTGCGCCAGCACGCTGTGCATATCTATCGAGATGGGGAGAAGATTGGCAAGCATCATGCGATTGCCATCATTCCTACGCAGATGGTCGCTCAACCCACGGTGCGCATTACGAGGCAAAAGCTGCTCGTCTCTCTTCCACCAAAACACACCATAGACGAGCCAGCCGTTCAGTGTGCCATCCGACGAGAAGTTGCGACCATCTTGCGCCGTGAGGCTAAAGCCTACCTACCGCAGCGCCTCCACGAGCTTGCTGCGCACACCAGCTCAACCTATCAGCGCATCCGATTTAGCCATGCGAGCACTCGATGGGGGAGCTGCAGTAGCACAGGCACAATTAGCCTTAATATTGCGCTCATGAAACTCCCTGATGAGCTGATTGATTATGTCTTGATCCACGAGCTCTGCCACACTCATCACATGAATCACTCGTCGGCCTTTTGGGGACTGGTGGAGCAGTATGACTCACACTATCGGCTACATCGGCAGCAGCTTAAGCACGAAACACCAATGATATAGCATCAGCAAATATTACACAAAACGCTTGTGCCTACCGTCATACTCCAGGTATACTAGAAGCGTGTCGCCATACGCTACCAATAGCCAAACCAGTACTGTCGTGCGAGTCAGCAGTGTTGTCTTCCCGCTCCTGCTTTTCGCGTATAGCAAACTCCTCGGTCTTGATGCAATGCAGCGCATTCCCGGGGCAGGTGAATGGTCTTTCTATGCAGCAGCCAGCACTTGGCTTGCTCTTGGTCTCTACACCTGTTTCCGTCCGTCGCAGACGAATAAGCAGCGAGCGTGGCAGCTCGTCTTGTATCATGGTCTCGCTGCGAGCTATCTGCTCAGTATCTCTGGCGTAGCAGTGCCGTTTACCTGTGCGTGGTCGTTGTTTATGCTGGCGGCTTTTGCCTATGCTGGCTTTTCTGGGTGGCTGCTCAGTGCACTTGTGCTTTTTATTACAGCAGCGCTTGATGCATTTTGGCTGACGCCACAAAGTATTGTTGATATTACCACAACAACGTTGATGGCCTTTATGCTTGGTGTGGTCATTGTTGCTCTCGCATATCGCCACAATCTCTACCGCTCGGCACTGCATACCAGTCGCGAGGCAATGACCTTGCAGCACGATCGGCTTCTGACGATTATTAACAATCTCGCGACCGCTATTATCGCAACCGATCAGCAGGGTATTATCCAGCTCTACAACGCTGCAACACTCGATTTGCTTGATACCAACACAAGCCCACATAGCAAGCTAATCGATACCATCCTTCCACTGCGCGATAGCGCCAAGCAGCCAGTCTATCTGACCCAGCTGCTTCACGCTGCAACCGTTACGCAAACACGCGATGATGTGTGGATGGAAGTATCGGGCGAGATGCTCCGTCTTAGTATCATATTTTCTCCAATACGTGCGCTCAACACAATGAGTGATTCAAGTGATGGCTACGTCCTCATCCTGCGCGACATTACGAAAGAAAAATCGCTTGAAGAAGAGCGCGATGAGTTTATTAGCGTGGTGAGCCATGAGCTTCGCACTCCCTTGACAGCAGCCGAGGGGGCACTCAGTAATATTCAGCTCATGCTTCACCGGCGCGATATGCCGCAACATACGCTCAAAGACCACCTTGATGCAGCCCACGAGCAAGTTGTCTTCTTGGCAAAGATGGTTAATGACCTGAGCACTCTTGCACAAGCCGAGCGTGGCGCTGCCGACATGCCAGAGCTGCTTAACGTCCGTGCGCTCATGGATGATCTCTACCATCAATATCACCCTCAGGCTACCAAAAAGCAGCTCGCTCTCACACTCGAGACATCGCCGCGGTTGGGCCATGTCGTCGCAAGCTCGTTATATGTACGTGAGCTTATCCAAAATCTCCTCTCTAATGCTCTCAAATACACCAAGGAAGGAGAGATCCACCTCAGTGCGCGCAAGAAGGGTAATCGCATTATCATCGCTGTACGCGACACTGGCATTGGCATTAGCAAGAGCGACCAAGCACACATCCTCGAACGCTTCTGGCGCAGTGAAGACTACCGCACTCGCGAAACTGGCGGCACTGGCCTTGGCCTCTACATTGCAGCTAAGCTGGCTCGCAAGCTCGGCACACGCATCGAGTTTACGAGCCAGCTCAATCATGGCTCGACCTTCTTCTTTGCACTACCCGCAGCAGCCCAGCAAGCAGCACTGCGTGAGAAGCATAAGAAATCTTAGCCGCATTCTCTGGAGGAGTTTGGCTGCTGCACTTCGTTTTGCCACTAGTTACCTCCCGCTGAGCCACATAACAGTGATAGCACTTGTAAGTGCTAACGGAGAAAAAGAGTAGATTGGAGCTTTCATCTCTTGACAACCATCACTGCAGCGCGCTACACTAGAGCTTGACAGCCTGCAAAGACAGGCTATTAAATTTGGGGAGTATGCTGTGGCGAAACCAAGCAAAAAATCATCAACCAACCGCGTGACGCGCATCACCGCGCAAGACACCACGCCCACCAAAACCAAAACGTCAAAAGAAAAGCCAACCTCTGCGGCACCAGCCAAAACCGAGGCCAAAAAACCAAAAACAACCAAGCCAAAGCGTCAGCGCCGTGGCCCATTCTCGGCGATTCGCAATTATTTTGCTGGAGCCTGGTATGAGCTCCGTATGGTGCGCTGGCCTGATCGTGCAACGACATGGAAAATGTCTGGTGCACTACTTGGCTTTATTGCAGTGTTTAGTGCAACGCTTTTGCTGCTCGATGCTGCATTTAAATATCTATTTCAAATTATCCTGGGGAGGTAGACAATGACAAAAAAACGCTACGACAGCACACGGCAATGGTACGCTATCCACACCTACAGTGGCTACGAAGAGAAGGTAGCCGATAGCATCCGCCAGCGCATTCAGGCCGTTGATATGGCCGACAAAATCTTTGATGCAATCGTCCCTAAGGAGAAGCAGATCCAGATCAAAAATGGCAAGCGCAAAGTTGTTGAAGTTAAGATCTTTCAAGGCTATGTCTTGGTCGAGATGAAGCTCACCGACGAGACATGGTACATTGTACGCAATACGCCTGGTGTTACAGGCTTTGTGGGGAGTGGCACTGAGCCAACCCCTGTAAGCGAGGCTGAGATTAAGAAGATCAAGAAGCGCATGGGCGTGGAAGACCCCAAGCATCAGATTGACTTTAGCGAAGGGGAAGTGGTCAGTATCATTGATGGGCCATTCAAAGACTTTGATGGCACCGTGAGTGAGATCGACACCACCAAGGGCAAGCTCAAGGTGATGGTGAGTATGTTTGGCCGCGACACGCCAGTTGAGCTTGATGCGCTGCAGGTCAAGAAGGTGTAAGCCTCGCACGCAGTTTGCATTTGTATAGGCGATCCACTATAATAGCAACGTTACGCACTCAATACCAGTAGTAATTGAGTAAAAGGAAATATAATGGCAAAAAAAGTTATCGGCAACCTGAAGCTTCGTATTCCAGCTGGCCGTGCCACCGCTGGGCCACCCGTTGGTAGCACGCTTGGTCAGTGGGGCTTGAATATGATGGACTTCATCAACCCATTCAACGACGCCACCAAGGCAGATATGGGCAAGGACGTCATCGTCCATATCCAAGTGTTTGAGGACCGCACTTTTGCATGGCGCAGCCTCGGCCAACCCGTTGATGATATGATCCGTGCTGCGATCGGTATCAAGAAGGGCAGTAGCAAGCCACACAGCGATAAGGTTGGGACGATCACCCGAGCACAGCTTGAGGAGATCGCTCAGGCAAAAATGGAGCAACTCAACGCCATCAGCCTCGAAGGAGCTATCAAGACGGTGGCGGGTACTGCTCGCAGCATGGGCGTGGAAGTTACTGACTAATCCACTCGGCGCACATCAAAATACCTCTGCGTGCAGAGGTATTTTTGGTATAAATTGACATATTTTGCAATAGTAGTTTACAATAACAATATGCGTAAACTCCTCCTCGACAAAATCTCTATACCAATCCTTATTCTTGGCGTGTTCGTCGTTGCTGTGATTGGCTGGTGGCTGTATTATATGACGATCGGCAGCTTCACAACGACAATCTTCTATGGGCGCTTCGATCGTGATGCAATTCGCCATATGGATGTAAGCTATCAGTCGGGGTATGCGATAGACGGCTGGGATGGCAATAATGGTATGGTTATTGGCACCATCACCGACAAAGCGACGCGCGATCGTCTACTGAGCATGCAGCCTTTTACCGATTGCCCGCACGGTTGCTCAGGGTGGTACCATTACGGAGACAACCTCCCTCACCATGAGTCGGTATTTCGAGACACCGCTATCCTTGGCAACCATACTATTCCACCAAAGAAGTTTAGTGATCAAGCTCGAGCAGCCATCAGCAGCGACAACCGCTGCGTGGCACGCTATTCGTCGAGTCATCGCACCAACGATATATTTTGTTTTTCACCAAGCAGCGGGGCGTTTGTCTATGAGTTTGTTGAATTGAATGGAATGTAGATAAATAGTATGCTAGTGCCAGTAAGAAAGAGAGTAATGCTGCACCGCCTTCAAATTAAGAAGCTATTATAACACAAGAGGAACGATCATGAGCACATCATCCACCCACGTCAAGCAACCACAAAATATACCAGTGCGTCGCACCAAGCAGATGGTACGGTTATGGCTCATTTTTGTTATTGTTGCGCTGATATCAGAGGCGATATCATATATAGTTAATTACCCTACAACTCACTACACACGAATAGATCCAGTTTGGGCAGCTACCATAATTTTCGGTATGGATGCAGCCTGCTTTGCGGCTGGTGTGCTATGGCTTGGCCGTGGTAGTAGGCCTATTTCGCGCGTCATCTATGGCTCGACAGCGTTCTTGATGGGTGCATTCGCCTTCCAAATTGGACATAAATTCATTCCTGCCTCAGCAGCCATAGCATTGGGCTTCCTTATTGCAGTGCTTGCCACTATTCCTCGCTTTCATGTGCGACATTACAAGCAGGTAGAGATAATGATGAGTGTATTGATTATCGTTGGCGCACTTGGGCTGGCATGGGCGTTTCGTATTATGAACCTGTATCACCTATCTATGTAGATTTGTTAAAAGCAGCGATACAGTTACTGATAGACCGCCTTACTCTCTGGAAAAGCCCAAGAATGCCAAGCAAATAAAAATCTCACGTGCACAATGCCCATAGCGTGAGAGTGAGACATAAAGCAAAAAATGGTCGCCCTCTCCCTACCCCACTCAAAACAATGGGAGGCGTGTTGGCGGTATGTGATGGGCGTCGTTGACCTTGCGGTAGTGCCGACGGGGCGCGGCTCTTCACTGGAGGAGGATCCTGGCAGCTCGCTAGACGCGGCCGGCAGAGCGGGCACTGAGCAAGGCAATCGGGCGAGCGCCCTGGCAAATACCGCCGACGCGGACAGCGGGGAGAAGCCTGAGCAGGAGGACGATGCAGACTCCCCGGCTGCCAGGACGGTCGCAGAGAAGCATGAACAAGATGAAGACCTAGGTGCTCTACCAAGCTCCGCCACTATGGCTGGCTCAGAAACGTCTGGGCAGAATGGAGAGCCAGGCGCGCCAGCAGAAGCCACCACGGCAACGCAGCCCGCCGCAGGTTCAACGACGCCCACCTCTCATCAGCTAGCCGACGGCGCAGCAGTACGGACACCCGCACCAACTACCACGTCTCCCACCACCCCGCCACGGCGGATCAACCGCTACCTCCGTGCGCAGTTGCTGGAAGAGATGGTGGCGCTGCACCAGGCGGGGCAGACGGTGGCGCAGATCGCCACACGCTTCGGCTTCCACCGCACCACGGTGGCGCGGCACCTCAAGCAAGCAGGGGAGACACTCCGTACCAACCCAGCCGACCCTGCCTTCCAAGAGCGGGTGCGGCAGGCCTACGCTGAGCTTGGCACAGTAAAACACACCGCTCAGCGGTTGGGTGTCAGTAAGGATACTGTGCGGAAGGTGGTGCGGGGTGAATGAAGTAAATTTGAATGTAGCATGGGATTTGAATACCTCTAAACCCCATGGCCGCTAAAAGCATATACAAAAGCACCATTCTGTGGCGCTACACAGATGACGCTATTGCCTGTCGCGAAGTCGACATTTCCGGTTGCATCAACTCCTGGTGGTGGCAAAGGTTGGGGATGCCTGCTGTCAATATCGATACATTGACCACTCTTAGCTTGGTTGAGAACGGATGGCGCCCTTATTCTTCCGGGCATGAACACATCTGAGGGGATTCCCAAAAACTGATACGCAAGGTCCAAGCCGTTATTGAGGGTGCTCGGTTCCGCTACACCCGCACCATTGTGGTCTCGGAAGGTTCCCCATGCTGAACACTCAGCCCCCTCCTGCTTCTGGCAACTACGGAACGGCGCAGACGTCAATAACCTCTTCCGGATTGTAGGATTATCGATATAACCAACAATCATACCTCTAAACCAAGAGTCAATGCTGCGCCCATCGGTTTGTCCTGTGTGGTAGACGACTCGTACGTCGCTATAGCTTAAAACCGTATCGTCAACTCTTTTCTTAAAAACCGATACAATCGAGTTTGGGCGAGATTCCTCGAAGGGAGCATACCGAATGGATGCTAACGAGAGCGCTAATCCAGTGACAATAGAGAGACCAAGAAGAAAAGCCACAAACCAGCGCTTGCGGTATATGCGTACAGTGTAAGCATTTCCTTTCTTCCAACCCATCAGTAATTTTATGTTACCATAGGTGATATTTATAGATCAACATAATGAAGCGGGCCCACCAGTTTCGTGTTGGTGGGCCCGCCCGCATGACTTAGCTCGTATTCGTCGCACCTCCTCATACACAGCCAGTCGAGTAGATCATGAACTCCTTCGCATATCCCTTTCTAGCGTCTTTATAAAGAGGCCTGAAGATCGAATTCTTCTCAAAGTCATAGAAATCTCTAATCGACACGCAGGTATCACTAGTCTTGTGTATCCAGAAGGAGCCGAGTGACAAGTACATGTCATCACCGTCACTCAAGATAGATGAAGGATAGTTCTTTACTTCGCCGACCTTCATCTCCTTGATAGTATTCACTAGCGACTCGCTTTCAAGGAAGAACTCCCATGAGATAACCACGTAGGTACCGGCGAACTCATCTGTTCGATAGTAATTTCCGAGCAGTCGATTCGCCACATGTAGTGTTTCGTGATTCTGTCTGGAATAGGAAAGTTCAACAAATCTATCCGACGACGATTTTACGCACTCTTGGGTTAGAGGCTTATCGCTTCCTGTGTCGACATTGGAGGCGGCAATGTATTCGTTACTTCCCGCCAACTTGTACCAATAACGTGATGTTCCAGACGGTCCTGCCTCTATATCCCCCCATGCCCAGCAGTCAAGTATGAGAGAAGCTCCTCCAACAACACTACCTGAGACCTCGTACGCACCTGGCCCCACTCTGAGAGCATTTTCTCCCACGCCGGGCTGAACAGTGGCTTTGATCTGCCCAGCATGCACTGTCGCCGCGCATGCCTCCGTTACTGGCTCATCGCTCCCTGTCGACAGCATCGAGTCGGCGATCCAGCCCGAGCCATACCCCTTAACCTTGTACCAAAGGGTGCTACTGCCATAGGGACCCTTGGCTTCGCCGCCGTAGCGGTAGCAATCCAGCTGAACCGTTTGGCCTGCTTGGACCTTTCCGATCGGCTGTCCATCCATACTGGGACTCGGCCGGACGTTGGCGTAGTCCCAGCCAGAAGCGGAGAAAACCGTGGCGGTGACTTCGTCTGCTCGAGCCGGCGGTGTCACTGTCGTCACCCCAGTGGCGAGAGCTGAAGCCAGGCCGAAGAGTACGAACTGCTTGATCTTGTCGCTCGTCTTGCTCATCGTGATCCTCCTCGGGGATGAGGGCGATGGAGCTGTTGACTCCAGCAGACGTCCTTGCCTGCACTTTGAGCCTATACCGTCTGTACGGTCGGAAGTGGCCCACATCACCAAGTGTGATAAAACCGTAACAATTGGTGCAAGCGACGCTACCACTGTTGTCCAGCCATTGAAGGAGGCTCATGCGGGCTTCCCTGGCAGCGGATGGCTGCAGGATCCGCTCCCAAGGCAGCGATGTAGCGAGTGTGTCCTGGCACGACCGACGCGCATCTGTGTGGCGCCTGCAATCGCAGGTGTGGCTGTGTGCTCGCTGGCGCCTAACGGCGGTGCCATGACCCACCCCGAGAGTGACCGTCATCCAGGAGCAGGCCAGCGACATGACATCGATAGTGGCGGTGGCATCACAACCAGCGCCTGGGCTCGCGCTGAGATCGTGCTGAGGTGGCTAGAGGAGCGCGGCACGGCACGATCAGGCTGTTGAGGAGTCAACATGTTCTGTGAGCGGTGGTGAGCTGGAACAGATATCGGTACTTGTCTATTGCTATCGGTCGTTAGTAGGCGACTATGAATTCCTGGCGTAACCCTTAATGCGTGTATACCACCTTGCTAGGCGATTAAGTTCATACTCCATTTCCTCTGGCTCGGGAGCCACATAACTAAACTCTTCGCTCTTGTCGTGTCGTCTGGCCCAAGTCGAAACGGCTGAGTAACTTGCATCAAATTCCTGGTAGTCATCCTTGGTAATCTGCGCGAGAATACGCACCAACTTCGGCCTGACCTCAGTGGTGCTGCGA
>CALIMM010000007.1 GCA_938045445.1 uncultured Candidatus Saccharibacteria bacterium | reverse complement strand
GCGTGCTTGCGGTGGCAACACTCCTGTGCTCAGCAGCTTCGTCGCTGCCGATGCTCGCTGGGGTGCGGGCGCTCCAAGGTGCAGCTGCGTCTGGATTTGCGCCGGTGGCATTAGCATATTTGACTGAGGCTGTCGCTCCTCAGCGTCGGGCACGAGCAATCGGGGCAATGTCGGCAGCATTCTTGGTGGCAGGAATTTTTGGGCAAGTGCTGGCATCAACAATCGCCCTGCGCGCAAGTTGGTCGTGGTTCTTCGTTGCATGCGGCGTCGTTCTAGCGATTATCTTTACGATCATTCTTTTTTCTGTCGCAGAAGTTCCCAACCACAGCCCATCAATGACGTTGCTGCAGCAGTTTGGTAATCTCGTCGTGCTTCTGTTTCGGCCGGCGATCGTATTGCTTGGCATCGCCCATATCACGCTGCTGTTATCGTTTGTGGCGTTATACACCGGCATTGGTCACCATCTCGAAGATCTTCATGTTGCCGCGTCAAACATCATTCTCATTCGTCTAGCGGCACTTCCGGCGATGTTCATTAGCCTCGGAGCAGGCGCTCTGGCCAAGCGCATCGGTGCAATTCGAGTTGCACAGGTGGGCTTTGGCTTAGCTGCAGTCGGCATGTTGGGAGAGACGTTCACAGCTCAGACGATTTCTGGCGTTGTCGCGTCCAGTATTGTTTACGTCTCGGGTGTTGCGCTGTCTATTCCCTCAATGATCATGCTGTACGGTGAGACTGCAGCGCCACACCGAGGAAGCGGTATGGCGATCAATGGTTTTGTTCTGTTCATTGGTGCAAGCATCGGCGCATTGGTTGGTAAGGCAATCGGAGGGTTTGGCACTCTGACGCTCACATTAGTTGCCCTGCTGGTCATCGCAGCAACTTCGCTTCTCACGCTTGGAGCCATTCTACGAAAGGGCTCGTCATCATGAAAACTATTCTTGTTCTTGGGGCTACGGGGCGGACTGGCCGCCTTGTCTGTAAGCATCGGCCAGATAACGCAACAGTGTATGCCGGATTGCGTCAGGCAAGTTATGTCGAAGGACAACGATCATTGCCGGATGGTGCTGATGCCTCGAGGGTTGTCGATATCGACGACCACACAAGCTTGTCGACCGCGCTAGAGGGCGTTGACGTGGTGGTCAATGCGATTCGCCTCCGAGAGGATATTGCTGCATCGGCACTCGTCGAGCTCCATCAGTCTATTGTTGCCGCGCGCGATACAAGCCGAGAACTCTTTATCGTCCATGTTGGTGGTGCAGGAGCTCTGCATATGGACGATGGGCGACGGTTCTGGGAAACGCCAGGTTTCCCAGCCGTCACCTTACCACGGGGAATTGGTCACGCGCATTTGCGTGATTATCTAGAACAGCATGAGCAGTCGTGCCAATGGGCATACCTTATCCCGCCACCTCGGTATGCACCAGATGGCCCGTACCAAGGACGATACAGCAGACTACCTGCAGGCGACCGCGAGCAGGCCTTCTTAACTGATGGCATTAGTTATGAAGATTTTGCCGCTGCGCTGGTTGATGCGGTGCGTGAGGAGTGGCACGGGGTGTGGCTGATTGGAGGGTAGAGAGGCGTCATCATTATTCCTGCTGATCGACAAGTGACCGCTGACGACAGCGGGGCGCAATCAATGTAACTTGGTGCGATAAGCCACCGAGTTGCATTGATTGTTTTATGTTGGCCAGATAATGCATCGATATTGATTTTTGTAGTTTGACTCACTGTTTTCTTGATGTGATTAGCTTTTGGTGTTGAGGGCAAAACTTTTGATTGCTGGCACTTGTGTCGGACCCATTTATTCGAGAAAACTCCATTAACTTGAAGGCAACTTTGGTTCGCTCTTCACTGTCGCGTTGGGCTACGCAATAAACGAAGAGAGCTATGAGGGCCGTTGTGGCTATGACCGCACTTGTCATAATTTGAATGGTGGTGCTCGCAATAATTGATTGATCTGGTTTCAAGAGTACTGCAAGATATGCTCCAACAAATGCCGCCATAAGTGCGCCAACTGGTGTGGCAAACTTAAAAGTGTCGGCGCGACTGAGAAGGTTTGCTAAGTCTGCACTAAGGTCTTGGCACACAGGGCAGTTTCGACTTTCATTCCTATCATAATTTTGCTGATACCACTGTTTGGCTGCAGTCAGATCTTTCGAGTCAAGTAGTTTGCTTATCCGCGATTCTGGGTTGCGGAATTTAAAAATACCTTTGGGGTCGTCGTGTGTCGCAGTATTTTTAGCGCGTGATTCCTCGTGGCTGGATTCAGTTTTGCTATCTTTTTTACACATAGAGGCTCCTCGGAATGTTTGGGAGTTTCACTTGATCAACATGAAGCCTATCACTTTGCATGTTTGGGGTAAACTGCCTAACATAAGCGAGAAGCTTATTGTGACAATTTCGTTACCTTGACGTATTTGCTGTATGCCGTGAGTGGGCACCCAGATCAGATTGTTTGCAAGCAGCTGTATTCACTTATGGCATCCATCTATGCTTCAGTCTCTGCCTCTATTTTCACCCCTCATGCAGCCTCGGCACTACCTCCCTGACGCTGCTGGTGTCGTCGCGCCAGACGAGGCTGACCTCGGCGGCGC
>CALIMM010000006.1 GCA_938045445.1 uncultured Candidatus Saccharibacteria bacterium | reverse complement strand
GAATGTCGACCCTTATAGTGTTCCGGAGGAGGGAGTTGGGAGGGTGAGCGTGAGAAAAAGGTCAAGGTTTCATAATTCAGATTCTGCATAATATAACCCCTGCATCCACAGGGGTCATACGTGTTTTTACTTCGTCACCATCACTACGCAGCAAGCGCTACATCAGGGTCGGGGTGGCCACCCTCAAGCTCGTCTGGTGTATCACTGCTAACACCATCAACACTTTGAAATATACTTGTCAGACCTTCTTTTGTTAGGAATTTTTCTGGGTCTTGAGCCGCTAACTTCTTAAGGTTCTCAGCAGTCCGCGTAACGACATTTTCGTAATCTGGTCGATTTTTCTTTAACCATTTACCTTGTACATACTCAGAGAAGATTGCTAACTGACTAACTTCTTTGCCTTCTTGTCGAGCCTCTCTCTCTTGTTTCCTTCGCGCCTTGTGATAATCTTCATCATTCTCATAATCTAGTGCGTGGTCGTCAATCCATGCAGTGATAGCAGCAGCGTCATCCTCCATCAACGTCTCAAATTCTCTTAGTTGCGCTTCGCTTAAGCCATCACTCAGGATCGTTCCAACACACAGCTGTAGAACATTTACATAACCTTCGCGAAACCGTTGCTGCACCTCTAACGGCCAGTCTGCTACACCAATTTCTTGCAAAAAATCATCATCTAGAATCATTTCTTTCAATTCCTCCTGCCCCTAGTATACCAAACAATCTGCCCCTCATACAATAAAAATGGCAAAATATGGTGTAATTTCCCTCAGCGGTGTGATTGACCTCTGTTACACCGCCTCATCCTGAGTGATTTGCGCTATTGTGCGCTCAACAGCTGGCCAGGTGGGGCAGCTGATGATACGGCTATCACGCTCGTCTGGGCATGGCTGCCACGGATATTCACCAAAGAGAATGGTGTGCACAATGCGGCGCATCGCAGGAGCTGGGCATTCATCATTCATCGCAAGAATGGTATTGAGATGCTTCGCGTGGTCGTCAATCAACACATTCGCACCAATGCGTTCACAGATGACGCTTTTGTCTTGTCGCTGCTGCTCGTTGAAATAACTGGTGTAGTGAATACCGTCGATACAGCCAGGAAGGTAGGTGTCGACCATCTGCTGTGTAATCGCTGCCAACTGATCTTCGCGCCGGCCAGTAACGATGTGGATACTGTGCTGTGCTGCCAAGCGGCGAATTGCCGCTACCGCTGTTTCCTCTGGTGTGAGAGCTGCAAACTCATCAGACTGAGTATACGCCTCGACGCGTCGTGCCCCTTCTTGAGGGTCGTTAGCCACTCCCCAGTCATATGGCGTGCCATTATAATAATGCTTTGGTTCAAGTGGCGCGGGTAAGTCTGCCCCATATTGCTTGTTATAGTGGCGCAAGATCGGTCCCACTGTCTCGACAATTACTTCATCGCAGTCTATCGCGATAACTAGCTGGTTACCACTATCTGGTCGTGTTGTATATTCCATATTAGGATTATACCAGCTTAGCTATTCATTGTATTGCGAAAGAGATCTTCCATTTTATGCTATGCGACTTGCGATTATAGCCTACGCAGTGCTCACACTGCATCGCTCAGCTCATCAGCCTTCTTGGCTAGGTCGCCGAGGATAAGCGTGCGCTCGTCGCTCAGGATCTCGTCGAGGTGGGCAACCCGCTGCGACAGCCAGGCAAATAGCGCTGCGCTATCGTCCGTCTCCTGGCGGCGCATTAGCTCATCAAGGTCATCGTCCGACAAGCGGCTAATGACCTCCAGCCCCACCCGCTCGTAGAGCGTGTTATTCACCTCCCGCAGCAGCGCTGCCGAGTCGCGCGTTGTAATCCCAAGGCGATCGAGATCGTGTTGGGTGATGAGAGATGAAAAGGGGTTGTCGTCATCTATTGGGAGGGGTGCTGCACTCATGATTTTCTACCGCTAGGCTGCGCTATCCTGTCGGCTCTCTCGTGCTTGCTTGGCTTTGAGATACGCCTGTTTAATCGACTCAAGGGCGCTATCCGCACTTTCCATTGTTCGTGCTTCTAGCGTGCTCAGGTATAGACCGCTTGCTTGGTGCTGCCGGCCTTCTTCTTGGAGCCAGCCTCGCACATTTTGCTGTATCGCTGTGCGGGTGTTTTTGATGAGCCCGTCAATATCTACCTCTACACCATTGAGGTCAGCCTTTCTCATCTCTGCCCACAAATCATATTCACCAAGCTGTATCTTGCTTCTTGCTATTTGCTCCATCTGGCGCATTTCATCGCGCGAAAGCGGGGCATCCTCTTGTGTGTTGATTGCCTCGGCGACAGTTTCGAGTTCTTCGGTGGGTGCTTCATCGTTAGCGGGAGGCTGCTCTGCACCAGCTGGGAAATTGATAACCTCAGCTAGCTCAGCTTCTGGCTCGCCTTCACCACGATGAGCAGCTTCATCGTGGCTCGTCACGACTGGTTCACCAAGGTCGTTGCCCCCTCTAACAACCCCTACTGCCTCTGCAAGTGCAAAGGGATCTCCTGTATTAGCAACTGGCCTCTCTTGTGATGGCGTGTGCGGCTGAGTAGCTTGGGCCTCGGTATCAACTGCTACTGGTTGTTCTTGCGCTTCACCATTAGACGCTTTGGTAAAGGAATGGTCTTTGAGAGGAAGGTTGGGCGTTGGTTTTGGATCTGGCACTTTCTGGCTAAACCAATCTTTCACAGCCCATATTGCTTTTTGGGCCATATGCAGAGCAGTCTGTGCCCGATGTATCAATCGGTCTTTTTTCTCCCCCTCTACTTCTGTAGCCGCTTTAATAGCTGCTGCGCGATTCTCCTCAACACTGCCATCAACTTCCTCGTGTGTTGGCTCTGTTGTGGTTGCTTCGGGGGCTTGTGCTGCTTCTGCGAGAGGCTGGCCCTCTGTCGCTACAGAGGTGGCTTGGTGAGAGTCTGGCGACTCCAGCCGCACGTCAAGTGCTGCCTGGAGTGCTGCGAGTGCCCGGTCGCGCGTGTCTTTGAGCTGCGCTGCATCTTCGTGCGAGAGGTGTAGCTGCATCAGCTCACGCGCCGTCATGCTCAGCACTGCGCTTGCCGCCTCACCCTTCATGCGGATCGCATCCATAGTTGAGTGGCTCGCCATAATCTCCTGGGCAGTACGGTCCGTTAGCTCGCTCACCTGCGCTTCGAAGCCGGTTGGTTGTGGCGTTTGCTCACTCGTCGAGACTGGTGCGGGAGCAAGCTCTGCCTGAGCTCCGCTTGGGGCTAGTTCTTGGCTTGGAGTAGCGGCAGGCTGTGCGCCTTGGTTGCGCGCGTCGAGGGCCTGCTGCAAGGTAGCAAGTGCGTCGCTCCGCATCGTCTCCAGCCGGGCAATCCCCTCCGCCGAATACGGCAAGATCACCTCATGCGCAATCCTACTCTGCACCGCAATGTCTGCCATACCCTTGGCAAACACCGCGTCCGTCGCCGACTCGGCTGCGTTGATTTCTTGAACCTTCTCATCAGTCAATGCTGCGATTTCTGTTTGGAGGCGAGCAAGGGTTGCTTCCTCACCGGCATATTGCTCAGGCGTCGATGATTGGTTTTGCTGCGCTTCGGCTTCATTTCGCGTGGAGCTTTCTATCACCGGTAGAGCAGGAGATGGCTCCTGCTTATTACCTACTGTAGTAAGTATGGTATTTGGCATCTCCACTGCAAGATCTTTTGTTTCTGGTATTACAGCCTCAGAAAGAGTGAGGGTATGGTATTTCTGTTCTTCTTCCAGCTTTCTCGGATCTATTGGTCGAGGAATTTTTGTTGCCATGTCAAAAGCAAAGACTGGTGCCGCTACAGAGGCTGCAAAACGATTGATATCCTGCTGGCGGCTTTGAGTTTTTGCATGCTCATAGGCCTTAGAGAGCTCGCCTTTTTTAATATAATATTGCTCTATTATTTGTAATCCTTTTATCTCTCTCCTACGCCTATCTAGAGACTCGACTATCCGATCACTTAAAATATTCAGTCGAGAAGGACTTGCTTCTTGCTTCGATGACTGTGAATACTCAAATGTTCCATGCGTCATATTTTTGATCTTCTCATCAATCGGCAACAGCATAACACTGTCATGCATGGTGTGTTGATCTTTTTTTGCTGGTTTTTTAGTTCTTTCAACAGGAAGTGTGTCGCCACTTGGTGACTTAAGTTGCAGCTTAGCATCTCCTGCGAGCGATACACTATACTCACTATACTTATGTCTCTGTGCCATACTACCCGTCCTAATTTCTTTCCTTATACATTCTGCCCACATCCTACCACAACAGAGGTGATGTGTCAATAAGCGAAGCACCCCAATCCAAAAACTCGCCATCACCACGGCGAGTTTTGTATATCATTAGTAAAAATAGAGCTAGTACTTAATATACTGAGATTCTACAGGACAAAGCACTGGCAAATCCACTACTGCAGGGTGCGCTTCACCAGTTCGCGAGTGAAGAACTCAAGGGTGTCGCCAATCTCGAGCTGGAGCTTCTTACTGGTCGTGAGGTTGAGGCCACAGAGCTCACCCTCAAAGACTTCCTTGGCTTCTTGCTGCTGGCGCTGCACGCTGGCTACTGTTACCTCGGCAATTTGCTCCTCGCCGCGCATCACACGGGCCAGTAGCCCTGCCGTCACCTTGCCCTTCGTTACTTGCCCGCCGGCGATAACCGCATC
Source organism: uncultured Candidatus Saccharibacteria bacterium (assembly GCA_938045445.1). Classification (GTDB taxonomy): domain Bacteria; phylum Patescibacteriota; class Saccharimonadia; order Saccharimonadales; family Saccharimonadaceae; genus Saccharimonas. The sequence goes on along the minus strand of CALIMM010000006.1, from coordinate 65,143 downwards.
GCGCATCGTCCGGAAGACGCCCTTAATCTCTAGCTGGCCAATCTCCGTCTCCACCACCTCTGGTGCAAGCAGTGCTTCCATGCTGCTACGTGCATCGTCGAGCAGCTCGTAGATCACTTGGTAGCGGCGCACCGTCACTTTGTCACGCATTGCCAGGCGCTTAACAGCTGGTGGTAGGTCGACATTAAAGCCGTAGATAATTGCATTACTACTACCAGCCAGGCGCACGTCGCTCTCAGTAATATTGCCCACGCCATGGCCAATGATCCGCAGCGTGATCGCCCCGCCCGTCTCCACCAGGCGCAAGCTATCCATCACTGAGGTAAGCGACCCCTGTACATCGGCCTTGACGATGACGTCGAATTCCTGAGCATCGTGTTTCTGCGTCATCAGCTTGAGCAAGTCAGCACCAGTCACATTGGTGGTAGCGGCATTGCGCGCTTGATCAAGCTTAGCCTTCTGCACCGCCAGGCGAGCTTCTTTCTCATTTTTGACCACCGTGAAGATATCACCAAACTGCGGCAATTCCTTAAAGCCCGTCACCGTCACTGGCGTAGCGGGTGTGGCTGCCTTGATAGCCGCGCCAGTGTAATCGAGCAAAGTACGCACCTTGCCATAGGCCTGCCCTGCCACGAGGAAATGCCCCGGTGCCAAGCGGCCCTGCTCGATGAGCAAGTTCACCACTGAGCCGCGGCCCTTCTCCATATGCGCCTCGATGACGAGCCCTTCAGCCGGCACATCCGTATCGGCGCGAAGCTCTTCCATGTCGGCCACAAGTAGGATGGTATCGAGCAACTTATCGATATTTTGGCCAGTCTTGGCGCTAATCGGCACCATAATGGTATCGCCACCCCACTCCTCAGGGTTGAGGTGATGCTCGCTCGCAAGCTGAGCTTTGACCATATCAGGGTTGGCTGTGTCTTTGTCGATTTTGTTGATAGCAACGATAATCTTGGCATTGGCATCGCGCGCAAAGCGGATTGCCTCTACCGTCTGTGGCTTAACACCATCATCGGCTGCCACAACGATCACCACCACATCGGTCAGTGCTGCACCGTGCTGGCGCAGCGCCGCAAAGGCCTCGTGGCCAGGGGTGTCGAGCAGCGTCATGGTGCGGCCACTCCGCTCGGCTTGGTAGGCACTAATATGCTGGGTAATGCCGCCAGCCTCACCAGCAACTGTCTTCATCTTGAGGATGGTATCGAGCAGCGTTGTCTTGCCGTGATCAACATGCCCCATCACCGCCACAATTGGTGGGCGTGGCACAGCATTGCTCGACGGTTTATGCAGATGCTGCACAGTATGCTGCTCGGCGGCTTTGCGCTGCAGCGTTACTGCTAGGCCCAGCTCCTCCACGATAATCTCAGCAATCTCAAAATCAATCCGCTGATTGATCGTTACGGTAAAGCCATTCTTAAACAGCTCGCCAATCAGCTTCGTGACCGGCAGATTCAGGGTTTGGGCCAGCTCACCAACAGTGATCGAATCGGCAATGACCAACACTTTTTCAGACTGACTCATATACACACTCCTTTCTGCCGGCCACAGCCGGTCGTCTTTTGTAATTTACTAGTTATTTTTTCTTGTCGGCGAGGCTCAGGCTCACTTTGTGCGCATCTTTGTCGATGTCGAGAATGACAAAGCTCTTGCGCTCATTGAGGGTAAAGACCTTCTCTGGGTCGGCACCGCCGCTGCCCAGCTCGCTCACGTGCACCAGTGCTTCAACCGCTGGGCTAATCTGGACAAAGGCACCATATGGGGTAATACGTGTGACTGTACCCTCGATGGTCTGGCCCTTGGTGAATTGATCTACTTCATCAAGCCATGGATCCTTGGTGAGCTGCTTCATGCTCAGGCTGAGGCGATCTTTGTCGATGCTAATGATCTTCGCCTCAACGCTCTGACCGACCTTCACATAGTCGGCTGGGTTGTTGACGCGCTCCCAGCTAATCTCTGAGATATGGATGAGCCCCTCAATCCCTTCGACATTTACGAAGACACCAAAGTCCACCACGCCAGTCACGACACCCTTGACGGTGTCGCCAACCTTGAGCTTCTCAAAGTGAGCCGCCAGGCCATCCTTGATGGCTTCCTTCTCACTAAAGATCAGCTTATTGGCCTTGCGGTCGCAGTCGAGGATGCGCACCTTGAGCGTCTGGCCCACCAGTGTGTTGAGCCGTGCCAAGATCTCATCCTTGTCAGCACCGCCCACTCGTGGGTAGTGCTCGGCCGACAGTTGCGATACTGGCAAAAAGCCTCGCACGCCTTCGTACTCAACCAGCATCCCACCGCGGTTAGCGTCGTATGGCGCTACCTCGATGATCTCGCCGGCATCCAGCTTAGCCATCGCTTCTTCCCAACCACGGTCTTTGGCTGCTTTGCGTAGGCTCAATAGGCTATAGCCATTCTCGAGCTCGCTATCTACCACACTGGCTGTTACTTCATCACCAACTGCTAGCGTCTTAGCCGGGCCAATCTCGCGCCGTGGCACATAGCCAACCCCTTGCGGGCCTAGGTCTACTAATACATCTCGTTTGCGCACCGATAATACGCGGCCAGTTACGACCTCGCCGGTTACTAGTTGCTTGACGCCGTCGCCAGCGAGCAAATCATCCATTGTTAAGGCTTGTGTTGCCATAAGTCTTGGTACAGACTCCTCTTATTAATTATATTATGAGACACGTCGCCATATCGCGACGCACCATTCCTCTGTATTATACACAAAGTCGCTGCGAGCGTCAAAACCCATACATTTAGGTCTCATCTCTATGAATAGTTGGCTTAAGCGGATAATTGGCACAGCCAACCCATCACTCTAAAAATGTTCTGGCCCGATGAATCACAAAGCCTACTCGCTCTCACAATCGCTAACCTTCAGATATTTTCTTGTGAGATGGTACTCAAAACTATTACACCGTCATATACACAACGATGCTATAATCACAACACATATATTGCTCCACAAAGCAACTACCCCTGCATCGCACAGGGGTAGGCATAGCGTTGTCAATGAAACAATGAATATATTGTATACTTTACAGCGCGGGTGTGCGCGACTTGCGGTAGGCTAGCGCCACGCCAGCCAGGCTGCTTACCGCTACAACGGCTGCCAGACTCTCGGCTGGGCCAGTTTGCGGCAAGGCGCTCACTTGCTGGGTAGATTGAGTTTGCGAAGGAGTGCTGGAGCTAGTCGAAGGCGTTGCGGCAGGCGTGCTTGAGGTTTGAGATTGAGTAGATTGGCTTTGGCTTTGCGTAGTGGTGCTTGATGAGCCGCTAGTTGCGCCATTCGTTGCAGTTGATGTAGTATTTTTCTTATCTTGCGACTGAGTTTCTTTCGTCTCTTTGCTCTTGCTGGCCTCTGTTGATTTGCTGTTCAGGCTATCGACTAGCTTGTCGTTAGCGCTCTTATTGCTCTGGGTTGATTCCTTTTTCTTAGCGTCAGTGGTGGTAGTGCTTGCCACTTGCCGGGCGCTGCTGTTGTGGCTATTCTTGACGATTAAGACCCCGCCAACCAGTGCGAGCGTTAGCACTGTCCCGACGACGACGTATCCGATAATTGATCCTTGCTGCTTCATTGCCAAACCTTCGTTTACGTTACTCTTTTTATTATACCGTAATCGATCGCAAAACGCAACGCACGAGCTATACAAATCACCCATTACGCCGTGCCTCTCGCTCCACCCTTCTCAAAGCCCACCATGCATCGATACTTCGCACCACCTACTAGGCATCGCGAGCGCGCTGTGCTACACTAATCATGACACGTACAATATACGAACAAATCATAATCTCTACCTCTGTCAAATCATGCGAAGTAATCATTGTTTCGCTCGCTGGTTCGCATGCCGATAGACGTGTCTATATCGCCACCACGTATGCTACTCGATCAGCTCATCCCTCACCTCACTCAGCACGCCCATGCGTCGGGCCTTGCGCCACTTACTTTTCGCTCAAGCAATCATTTTCATTGGCACTACCCAAGCCGCACGGTTTATTATGATCCGCACGATGCCCAGGCCACTGCCTACCTCCTCCACGAGTATGGCCATGCGCTCCTTGGGCACTGCGACTATGCGCGCGATGTGCAGCTCGTTGCAATGGAGCGCGCAGCGTGGAATGCCGGCTGCCGAGTTGGAGCTGGCTGGCAAGTGACGGTCGACGACGAGCTCATCGAATCTGCGCTCGACACCTACCGCGACTGGCTCCACGCCCGCTCGCGCTGCCCACACTGCAGCGCAACTGGCCTGCAGCGCAGCGACGGCACATACACCTGCCTCGCCTGCTTCACCCACTGGCACGCCAACAGCGCCACCACCTGCCAACTTCGGCGTTATGTTGTAAAAGACACGATGATATAACTCGGCCTTATTGTTGTAGTAATTCTCGCACACTGCCCACTACTTCGCCCTCACGAGCACGATGCGAGAGAATATCTCCCAAAAACAAATCTCTCATGCTTACATTGAAAGCTCGCTGTAGCAACTGGTTTTCACGCGCGACTAGACAGAGTGACACCCGCCTACCTCGTTTGGCGTCCAGCCTTCACTCTCAATCTTCACATTAGCCCCTTTCTCTATGTCGAGGCTAACCCTTTCACACCCACCGCACCAAGCTTAAGGGTCAATTCATTATGACCAAACACACTCTAGCAGCCATAGCAGCAGCGCAAAACCACCATAAAAAAGCCGCAAATCCCCAACATAATATTCCAAAAACACCTCCCGGATCAGTGGGAGGTGTTTTAAGCGATACCTGCGTTACCTTTAGGCAGCGAGCGCAACGTCCGCTTGTGGAGCAGCCGCGGCAGCATCGTCGGCCTTTTTGGTGCGGCGAGAGATCCGGCCGCCCTTGGCGCCAGCCACACGAGCGAGTTGTGGGTTGGCCGCAAAGCCGCCGGTGCGACCATTCTTACCGCCCTTGGCGCCAATCTTGGCGTAGAAGTTAGGGTCTTTAGAGATGTTTTTTTGCGCAGCCTTCAGGCCGCCAGCTTTTGTTCCCGCCATAGGGTTACTCCTTATTTATATATTTACCAGAGGTACGTTGCCAGTATAGGCTAGCAAATCCTCGCTACATACCATATATGATATGTATCATGATTTAAATATAGCATACTGTATATGTTTTGTCAACGTTTACATGAGCATTTTCAGATTGCATTATTGGTATTGCATTTAAGACGCCTATGCTATATACTAAGTATTAGCTTTGGTTTGGGTCGTTTCCACCAAGGTCCACCACAACAATTCTCGTTTGCTGCGAGATTCGAGAATGAAAAAACAACCCTGCGCATACAGGGTTGTTTTTGATATTGAAAACGCTTTGCTATTTGTTGGGGTTTAGAACCAACTATACCCGCCGCTTTGGGCCGCTCGACGACCAATACCATTTCGAGGGTGCGGTCGTTCGCCGCTATGGCGCTGCTGGAGGGCCTCATACCCTTTTACAAGTTGTGGGTATAGTGCATTCATGACGTTCTTCACATCAGGTGACACATCATCTTGAATCATACCCATCTTACTCCCAACACCTCCTTCCGTACCAACACCAAAGACACCTACTTTCTCTGGCACAATGCTCAGCGCAGCATGGTGGTGCTGTGGGTCTGCGAGAGAGATATACGGCTCTCCAAGCGTAATAAACTGTGCATCGGGCAGATGAGTCATATCAACTATATGGGTTTTTATCGCATTGCTCACCATCCTCTGAGCAACTGGCTGGCCATTCTCATCTGAAGTACAGGGGTAAAGCAAGCCAATACCGCGCTCATGGCTAATCGTCAGCGCCGCTCCAACCTTCGGTGCGTAGAGCGTGTAGAGCACATCACTGCCATCTTGTGGCAACAGTCGGGCTTCTCGCTCTATATCAATTTGCATTCCATCTGGGCCAGTAACAAGCGCCTCTTGGCCATATGGGTTACTACCAGCCGGCACAGCAAACACTCTCAGCTGCCGAGTGATCTCCTTGTCGTAATACAATAGATCGCCCGCCGAATGAATTGGTGGCTCACCATAGCGGTAGTTGATTGACGGTAGTCGTTGCTCTGTCATAAGAACACTCCTTTTTGGTTATGGTTATCACGTCATCACTGCATTGCTATCAAGATACGAATTACCTACCCGCGGCGGTGCTCCACTCGCCCAAGCCACGCCAAGTCGCAGAGCACGCACCCCTCTCTAGCGATTATACAATAGAATGGTACATTTGTACCAAAAACGTTCTGAATTTTATAGAAAATGCACACCACTTTGGCGATTTATACAGCAAAAACCAGCCTCATCTCTGTGATAGGCTGGTTTGTGCTCATTTCAATTAAAATAACGCTATTCTTGCTCGACTTCTTCTGCTGGCTTCAGTGCCTCAAGCCCTTCTAGCGTCCAGCCAATGTAACCAAGCGTTCGTGCCGCTTCTTCTGTCTTACCGCTCTCATAGCTCTGGCTGGCTTGCTCTATCAAGTATTTGGGTTACACTTCGCATTGTATTCGCTAAGAGCTTCTGGCGTTCGTGGGTATGATTCGGCATGTTTGGCTAGCATGTTGTTTCTCCTTGTTTTTGTTACTTAGACACTCCATATAATACTCTCTAGATTTTGCACGCAAGTAGCAAACTTCGCACCTACGGCCACTGTTGAATCCGTCACTTTCCTCAATCTCTGTTACATCTCACCGACAAAAAGCACCAGCATGTTAATGAAAATAGCAACGTGCGACCAAAGTATCGTCCGAAGCATATTAGTATCACGTTTGAGCAAACCATACTGGCAAGCATCAAATCATTAATAAAAATCGTCTCCAAAGATAAAAGCCACCCTATTCGGATGGCTCTTATATAATTCGGCACCGTGCTAGTTTCCCACTAAAAGCAGTATAATCGCCGCTGGGGAGCTTAACTTCTGTGTTCGGAATGAGAACAGGTGTTTCCTCCTCGCCATGGGCACCGAAGTGGGGGTTTAGACGCTTGGTTCCGATATATTTCCTCGGTGGGCCAAACCCCTGCTTCGATGTCCATCTGCACGGTATGGTAATGTATGTGTCAACGATTGACAGTGGTGATATACACCAATCACTAGTTAAGTCTACCTCATCCACGCTACCAATGCAAACATTAGCGTCGTAGACAAGGACATAAAAAGGCAATGGGGCGATTAGTATGCTTCGGCTCCATGCATTACTGCACTTCCACCTTGCACCTATCAACGTGATCGTCTTTCACGGCCCTCATAGGGAAATCTAATCTTGAGGTCAGTTTCGCGCTTAATATGCTTTCAGCGCTTATCTGGTCCGCACATAGCTACCGGACAATGCAGCAGGTGGCCACAATCCGTACACCAGAGGTGCGTCCACCCCGGTCCTCTCGTACTAGGGGCAGATCCTCTCAAATTTCCTAACGTCCATACCGGATATAAACCGAACTGTCTCACGACGTTCTGAACCCAGCTCGCGTACCACTTTAATCGGCGAACAGCCGAACCCTTGGAAGGTGCTCCCCCTCCAGGATGTGATGAGCCGACATCGAGGTGCCAAACAGCGCCGTCTATGTGAACTATTGGGCGCTATAAGCCTGTTATCCCCAGGGTAACTTTTATCCGTGTGCGCTGTCGTTCCCACATACATTGTACAAAGTACATACAGCGGGTCACTTGCTCCGACTTTCGTCTCTGCTTGGATTGTAGTCCTCACAGTCAAGCTGGCTTGTGCGCATACACTATCACTTCGATTTCCATCCGAAGCTAGCCAACCTTTGAACGCCTCCGCTACTCTTTAGGAGGCAACCGCCCCAGTTAAACTACCCACCATACACGGTCCTCATACCGGATAACGGCACAAGTGAGATCAAGATCACAACAAGGTTGGTATTTCACATTGCGACTCCACAAATACTAGCGTATCTGCTTCGCAGTCTCCCAACTATGCTACACATGTTGAAACCCGGATCAATGTAAAGCTGTAGTAAAGCTCCATGGGGTCTTCTCGTCCTGGTATGGACAGACGGCATCTTTACCGCCAATGCACTTTCACCGAGTCCTTCGCTGAGACAGTGCCCACATGATTACTCCATTCGTGCGGGTCAGAACTTACCTGACAAGGAATTTCGCTACCTTAGGACGGTTATAGTTACCGCCGCCGTTCACTGGGGCTTCAGTTCGCACCGTAAAGCACTCCCCTTAACCTTCCAGCACCGGGCAGGAGTCACCCCCTATACATCCACTTTCGTGTTGGCAGAGAGCTGTGTTTTTGATAAACAGTTCCGTGGGCTCTTTTGCTGCGGCCCCCACATCGTTAGATGTGTTGAGCTTCAGTTCCAAAGCTTGGTTCTATCTCAAGAAGAATTGATGTATTAAAGATACTCTTTAACCACACCTTATAGAGCTATGAAACTGACAACATATCCACCGAAGTGGGGGCAGACCTTATTCCGAAGTTACGGTCGCTGTATTGCCGAGTTCCTTAGCGAAGGTTCTCTCGTAAGCCTGAGTCTACTCGACTCGAGCACCTGTGTTGGTTTGCGGTACGGGCGGCATATACCACGCGTATGTCTACTTTTCTTGCCAGCGCCTTTTCCAGAATCGTCACCCAAAAGGGTAACTTTCACTCCCTTCGCGTTCCCACGAGGTTGGACGGATAAACCATGAATCCGCTCCGGATATCTCGCCGTGAATAGCATACAAGTATATACCGGTTCAGGAATATTAACCTGATGTCCATCGCCTACGCTATGCGCCTCGGCTTAGGCCCGACTAACCCTGAGATGATTACCATGGCTCAGGAAACCTTGCTCTTACGGCCGAGAGGATTCTCACCTCTCTTATGGTTACTCATTCCAGCATTCTCACTTCCTACCGCTCCACAATACTTTACAATACTGCTTCACTGCTGATAGGAACGCTCCTCTACCACTGTATGCAAAGCATACAATCCATGTCTTCGGTATTACGTTTAGCCCCGTTACATTTTCCACGCAAGATCTCTTGACTAGTGAGCTGTTACGCACTCTTTAAATGAATGGCTGCTTCTAAGCCAACATCCTAGCTGTTTAAGAAATCTCACCTTGTTTCCCACTTAACGTAAATTTAGGGACCTTAGACGATGGTCTGGGCTGTTTCCCTTTTGAGCGACGAACTTAGCTCCGCCGTTCTAACTGCCATGATTCCACAGTCGGTATTCGTAGTTTGTTAAGGGTGGGTACCGTTGCCAGCCCCAGTCCTTTACAGAGCTCTACCCCCGACTGCTACCACATGACGCCAGTCCTAAAACTGTTTCGAGGAGAACCAGCTATCTCCGAGTTCGATTGGCATTTCACCGCTAACCACAAGTCATCCAAGCACTTTGCAGCGTACCCTGGTTCGGCCCTCCACGACGTGTTACCGTCGCTTCAGCCTGCTCATGGTTAGGTCACCCGGTTTCGGGTCTAATCCCGTGCACTCATTCGCCCTATTCAGGCTCGCTTTCACTGTGGCTCCGCCAATTGGCTTAACCTTGCGCACGAAATTAACTCGCTGGATCGTTCTACAAAAAGCACGCCGTCACCGGACAAGCCGGCTCCGACTCCTTGTAGGCACACAATTTCAGGATCTATTTCACTCCCCTCCCGGGGTTCTTTTCACCTTTCCATCACTGTACTAGTTCGCTATCGATCGTATATTATATTTAGCCTTGGCTGGTGGTCCAGCCGAATTCAATCAGGGTTTCTCGTGCCCCGACCTACTCGAAACACCATACATAAGGTCAGCATTGCTTTCGCATACGCGGCTTTCACGCTCTTTGGCCAAGTATTCAAACTTGTTCTACTAACGTACTGATTTTTTACCTTACCTACCGTTGATAGCCAGTAGTCGCAAACCAGATAGCTCGATTCAGAAGAATCAAATGCTCTGGCTTGGTCGTATGATATTTCACAACCCCTCGTAAGTATTCGCCTATCAGCTTATTCACCTGCAAACAGATGAAAACTTATGAGGTTTGGGCATAAATGCGATTTCGCTCGCCACTACTTTCGCAATAGTTATTTACTCTCTTTTCCTCATCCTACTAAGATGTTTCAGTTCAGATGGTTCCCGCTCGCGTGCCTATGTATTCAGCACGTGGCAACATGACATGACTCATGCTAGGTTTCCCCATTCGGAAATCTCCGGATCACAGCTTGTTGACAGCTACCCGAAGCTTATCGCAGTCTTCCACGTCCTTCATCGGTAATATACGTCTAGGCATCCATTGTGTGCCCTTGAGTACCTTTTTATGCATTGACTTAACTAGCAATTGGTATAGACCAACTGATAGTGCCGTCAATCGTTATTTTCTTACATCACTAAATTGTTAAATTGCATGTGTCTCGTTGTAAGCACACACCTGCGAACACCATTGGTATGATGTTTGTTTGCCTGTGCTCAAACTCGCAACTTTGTCTATTCTACCACTTGGGCTACCCTGTGTAAAGTAGCTTTTCGTTGTAGTTTTGGCAATGATTATCGTACCCACTCTATCATTACCCCCTTGCCAGAGGTTCGTTGCCGAACATGCGCTCACTGGACTTAAGTTTACACGAATCGTCGGCATTTGGCAAGGCTTTTTTGGGCAATTTTTGCAGAAAATAGTATTCTTGATGAGCACTCGCTCGATTGCATGCCGCAGTAGCCTTGCAATCAGAGGTGGAGGTGCTGACAGCGGCCTTTTGTGACATTAATACGGAGAATCGCCGCTCACAAGCTGCGTTGCTATTGGTTGGCATATACTTCGCATTGATGGCATTGCGCGCACAATACATAGCTATTTTAGTGTAACGATTAGCTCGCACCGCACATTCCAGCTGCTTCTCGAGCCCTTCCCTGCACCACCAATGGAGTGTAGACATCTGCCGTGATATTGCCCACTTCTTAACCCTGACACTGGGAGCCAAGATTCAATAGATCATCAGCCTCGCGTCACCTGCCAGAAGCGCGAACCCACCCACAAGATACGAACCTTCCAATACGGATATCAACACCATAGCACATAAAAACACCCGCTCATACATGAACGGGCGATTAACTACAACTGCGAGTGTGACACGCTCCACAGGGTTCGTATACGGAGCTTGTGGTGGCCCTCCTTACCTCTGTCACCAAGAACTGGCAGACGCTACTGGAGTTCGCCAGGACGCTGCCACCCGACAACGGAACCACTACAACCGCCATAGCCACTCCCCCGCCTCAGCGCCTGCGCCAGCATCACACCCGCCTTACGCCAGCGCAGAAGGATGAGCTGATCACCCTGTACCAGCAGGGCGTGCCGGTGCGCGAGATCTGCCAGCGCTATGGCATCAGCAAGCAGCAGGTCAGTGACCTCCGCGCCGCTCGGGGCATCCCCTGCCGGCCACGTGGCTTGAGCGACGAGCAGAAGCGCCAGGCCGAGCAGCACTACCTCGCCGGCCAGTCCTGCGCCGCCATCGGCCGCCACTTCGGTGTGCATGCCGAGACCGTCCGCCGCTACCTCCACACCGCCAGCATCGCCCTACGTCCCAGGCCCGGTGCCGCATGAGCAGCACACAGCAGGCGTCAGCACCAGGTCGAACGCCATCGACAGCCAGCAATTGCCAGCAGAAGCGTGTCGGTCAGCCAACCGCCCCTCTCACCTCTCGGCAGCCACATACCGCCCCAATACCCGTACCAGCCGCCGGACACTCTCCAGGCTGATGTCCAGGCCGTGGGAGCCGTCACCGATGTAGAGCCAGGTGTCGTCGCCAGTGCGGTACTGGTAGCGCACCAGGCTAAGTTCGACGGCGGCCGGATGACGCTGGATGGAGCCAGTGCCATCGGTGCTGCGCTCCAGGGCGATGCAAGGCACGAGGGCTGGGGGCGGCTTCGTGGACGTGGTCGCCTATCCCACCTGGCCCATCGGCGTTGTAGCCGATGCAGCAGGCTGGGCAGGCGGTGATTGGTGGTGTCTTGTTCTCCTCGGCGTGGTCTGCTGGTGTTGCCATTGGTCTCCCCCTCCTTGCCCTTTGGTGTGTGGTGGGGCTGTTAGGGGGAGAGTGAAGCTCATAGATAGAGATAGAGGAAGTGGGAGGACGGATGGCTGAGGGAGAACGAGGAAGGAAGCGATCGCTATGATTCAACTCTTTTGGCCATCATGTTCCTCATTCAAACCGTCTTCTGTCGTCGGAGTATCCTGGCCACCACACGATATACGATGCATAGCGCAAGGGACATCACATTCTGCAGGCACACTGTTCGAAAACTTCATGAGCTCGAAAGCTAAGCGACTTCGCCTGCCAGAGTCATATAGATTTAAGCCGGAAAATATTAAAGCGAATGTTATCACAATGCATATCATCCCGAATAATGAAGAGAGAACGGCTCCACTCTCGACAGGACCAACAGTTTCCAATCTTCTCATAAAGTAGCCTAAAAACACCGCATACACAAGGTTACCTACCGAAAAGAGAACCCCAAGAGCGTTAGATAAATTAGGGTTGCGAACTATTTGAGACAAGTCGTCTGCTAATTTCCGACATAAGAAGCAGTGTTGATCTTCTTGTTGCAACCACCTCTTTACCATGTATCTATTGCCGACTCCCAGCCACCTATTATCGAATGCATCTAACCATTTAAATAGTTTCCTTCGCTCTTTTAATAGTCCTGCATTCTCGACAGTTACGTCAACTAGAAAGTTCGTATTGCGAAGATCATGAGAGATAGCGGAACTGTCTTCTGAGCGTCCAACTGATGGAGATCGACAAGTCCGCACTACATTATTCTTCGGTGCATCCTCAAGTTGCGACAAAGCAGCCTCCGTAAACCTTTGTTAGTAACGATAGCAACTAAAAATTTTCTGAATACTATCGATCACCACAACGCATAACCAAAAGAACCAATTGCTAATATAACACTGTGGCACGTAATTATCGTCACTTATTCATGCCACACCGAATGTTGTCAAGCCCATCTTGCACAAGCCATTCAGTCTAATTACTGTCCAAATCACGTTCTCTAGCCGAACTTAGCGCGAAAATTCCGGCATGTTCGCTAAAGAAAGCACATGCTGGCGCAAGCACACACAGAATGTAGTTGCAAAAAGTCTTGACTCCAGGCAGCAAAGCACTGTTAAACCTCAACATCGCAACAAGAAATACCAGCAACAATGCTGCCGACAGACCTGTAATGGGATTGTAGTTACTGAGAAGTCCGCCCAAACCTCTTCGCCAGGTCTCTACCCTCAGTATATCAAACAGAAAGAAAATGACGAGCGCCGCCTGTATGGCAATTTGTATAAACATAACTGTCTGCACATAATATCCTCCAGTGCGATCTGCCATCCCAAAAACGAGAATGGATGCAAATATAACCGACGCGATTGCCCCAATAGAAAGTAATAGACGTCGCAAACCCAAAGCAAACTTCACAGTCTCGTGCTCGTTTGAAACAATAATGTACGACGAAATGAACGCCGGGACGAGTGCGACGAGTGTGATTGTCGAAGACATATCCCAGTTATTATTTGGCCTATATAAAAAGGCGAATGATACCAATTGAGCGACGATTAAAGAAACAACCGAAGACAATAGTGCCGGGATGACGAATATACTTCGCTCTGGATTCATGAAGATTCGAACATTAAAAGGAGTCTGGCACCGCTGCGGCGCGTAGACCGAGACTACTCGATTGTTCTTTCTCAACACAACTCCGTCAAAATCAGCCGCTGTTGCCTTGTCGGGCCCCTCATATCTCACTTTATCGACACGCATTCCCGGTGGCACCATGATTCGCATATGTGCCGCAAAATCTTGATCGAGATTGACTCCAGCCACCACCATCGAAGAAGACGTAACGCCGAGATTATCAAACGGCGTCATCGGGGTTCTCCGATCGGGCAGCAGGCGGCTTTGCGGTCGCCACCCTCCTCCAATATAGGAGAATTTGAACTGCCCTCGTGTTATCGCAACTTTGTTGTCTTTTGGTAAACTAATACAGACCATGAAAGAACTTCGCAACCACTCAACAACCTCTATGAGCCCTTGTTGGTTATCCTCATTAAAGTGTGACAGGAAAGTGAGTAGCTTGGCATCGTCTTTTATGTCGTAGCTCGCACTATCGAGCATGCTGAGATAGAGCGAATAGACGAGATCGTCATCAAGTGCATCGACAGGAAAGTCGTTAAACTCCTGGAGTAATCCAAAAAAGAGCAACGTTGCGAACCTGGATTTCTCTTCACGAGTAGCCAAACACGTTTGTCGGCCCCAAGGACTATCGAGACCAGTCGTCATATAGGGACGCTGCTGGAGCATGTCTAACGGCAACAGGATACGGTCAGTTGTGTTGGTCGAAAACTGTTCGCTAATCTGTTGAACCCTTGAGAAGTTAATATCGTATGTTGTTTCAGCTTCAAATGTTTCTCTGTCGATATGAGTCAATTGAAGAACCTTGCGATTGATCCAATCATCTCTGCTTAACCACCAATACCAACAGTTTTCCGAGAATTCTATTACCTCCAGCGCAGTCGGAGGCGTGTTCAAATCGGAAGGATACTCGATGTCGCCGGTCACAATAATTACACCCAACCCCGGAACAAATAGAAAAGACAAAGAAAACCAAGTAGCGGTGATGGAAGGCCTCTACTTGAGGCAGGAGTAGTGTACGCTACTGATTCTCGATATTGTCGTCTTTCTGTTGCGCTTCCTGAGTGGAGGGTGTGCCTTCTTCCTCTTTGAGTGCCTTCCTCTTTGCTAAAATCCGAGCTTTGGCGTCGCCTTGCTTAAGCAAAATTACTGGCCCCGGCTCCACTGTTTGATAAGCAACTTCATTCAACAGTCCTTTAGCGCTACGCATGCCGGGTGGCATAAGACGCCATGCGTACGGCTTGAGGCGCTCCTTACTCCATTCGTCGCTTTCTTCCCCATAGAGTAGGCGTTCAAGTTTCTCTGAGATTGGCATTTTTGATGCTCCCCTTACCGATGTTTTGCCCATTTTCCTGGCAAGCAACTCTCCAGGACTGTCTTCATACCATTTTCTCTCATCGTGGGAGGGGTTGGTTTCTGGCGGTTGTTCCTTCATATGTTTCTAAATTAGCAAATCACGACACTAGAAACAAGGGAACAACTCGGAAATGCTAGAACTTACGGCAATTTACGGTCATAATCATGGCGAATGACCGTCTTTGCTGAATACATTCGGGAAGAAAGTGTAGAAATGTGTGTTGTTGTAACTGACTGGTTGATCTAGAGGTCGGCTTGTTGTTATTTGTTGCCTATTGCCGTTTTGATGCATTGCGGTCTTCTTTCGTTAGTGGGCCTTTTCTATTGGGTGAGCGATGTGTGGTGCGCCGTCAGGTGAGAGGTCTCAAAACCCAACAAGCCTAGACTGCCCTCGTGGGACAGTCTAGGCCGTCTGCCTGTATGTCGTACTTAATGATATGGACCTACTCGTATATAATCAAGAACTGTGACATAAGTAACTTGCCATAGTTCTTGACCGTTCTAATTTTCGACCGTGTCGGGCAGATGCATATCGGGGCCACCGGGAGTGTAGTCGACAGGTGTCGTGTATCGTTGAGGTTTATGTCATTGGTGTCCATGCTGTTCTGAGACGCTTCGCTCGACGCATCGCTGCACTCAAGCACTCCCACTTTCCCTCGCAATCTAGGGATTTGGCGCTGCTTTGTGGCGGCGACTCATAGCCCCTGGTGGGCTCCCCTCCTCCGCTGTCTGCGCCGTCAGGGGCGGCCACTGTCGTCCGGTTGCTTCGCCTCTGCTCAGGCTGGTGGTGGAGTCGGCTGGGGCGTCAGTGCTGCGCCACACCTGCCTGGCGAACTTCGCAGCCCGTGCTGCCTCCTCGCCTATCTGTGGTCGGCTCCATTTCGCCATACTTCGCACTGGACTTTTCGCGTCATCTGAGCGTCAATGGAAAGAGATACCAGTCATGACAACTGGCATGTCCAGACAAATGGTAGGCGAAAGGAGGATGCATATGACAGCAGGAACAACACAACCAGGCGCAGTGCAAGGCGGCACGGCAGCGGCCGGAGTGGATCCCTTCACCGCCATGGCCGCCCAGCTCACTCCCAAGCGTGCCGTCTCATACATCCGCGTCTCCACCCGCGAGCAGGCCCAACGTGGCGGGTCGGAGGAGGGCTTCTCCCTGCCGGCTCAGCGGGAAGCCAACAAGCGCAAAGCCCAGTCGATGGGTGCGCTGGTGGTTAAGGAGTTTGCCGACCGTGGTGAGTCGGCTCGTAGTGCAAACCGGCCTGAGCTGCAGAAGATGCTGGCGTACCTCAAGGAAGACGGTGGGATTGACTATGTCATCGTCCATAAGTTAGATCGGTTAGCTCGTAATAGGGCGGATGATGTGGAGATTAACCGGGCGTTCGAGGAGGCGGGTGTACGGCTGGTGTCGACGAGTGAAAACATCGACCAGACGCCTGGCGGCATGCTCCTCCACGGCATCATGAGCTCCATCGCCGAGTTCTACTCCCGGAACCTCGCCAATGAGGTCATCAAGGGGATGGGCGAGAAAGCCAGAAACGGTGGGACGCTGGGCAAGGCACCACTCGGCTACCTCAACGTCCGCGCCAGAGACGAGAACGGGAGAGAGGTTCGGACGGTTGAGCTAGATGAGGAGCGCGCACCACTCATCCGGCTGGCTTTCACGGAGTATGCGACGGGTAACTGGACGGTGCGGGGGTTGGCGGAGCACCTTAACAACCGCGGCCTCACCATCCCGCCAACTGCCCGCAAACCGACCAACCCTGTCTCGGTCAGACTCTTGCAGACGCTGCTGCGTAACCCCTACTACAAGGGCATTATCTCCTTCCAAGGCGTGGAGTACCCCGGAGCGCACGAGCCTCTCGTGGACGCCGCCACCTGGCAGACGGTGCAGGACATCCTGGCGGCTCACACCAACGGCGAGCGGCAGCGCATGCACAACCATCACCTCAAGAGCACCATCGTCTGCGGCCAGTGTGGTGCCCGCCTGCTGGTGCAGCACGCCACCTCGCGCACCAGCCGCACCTACCACTACTTCGTCTGTGCTAGGCGACACCGGGTTCATGACTGCACCTTCAAGGCGGTGCTCATCGACGAGGTGGAAGCCCGCGTGGCCGAGCTCTACCAGCAAATACGTCTCAGTAGCGTTGACCGTCGCGAAATCGAGCGCTACCTGCGCGCGGAGTTCGCACACATCCAGGCCAACCGCCAGCAAGACATCCAACGTCTGACCACGCAGCAGCAACAGCTGGAAGATCAGCGCCACAAGCTGCTCGAAGCCCACTATGAGGGAGCCATCCCTCTAGATCTGCTCAAGAAGGAACAAGAGCAACTGACCAGCAGCATCCTTGCCATCCAGCGCGAACTGGACGGCTACACGGCTGACGCCGCCCTGGTAGAGCAGCACCTCACCCAGGCGCTCGACCTGCTGGAGGACTGTCAGCGGCTGTACTTGGCGGCGCCGGATCGCCTGAAGAAGTTGCTGAATCAAGTGTTCTTCGAGCGCATCTTGGTCAATCCGGCAGTGGATGACGATGGCTGCCCCATCATCCCACCACCAGCCTTGCAGACGAGCCTGAAGGCAGGGCGACGAACCGGAGCAGTCAGCACTGGAAGCGGCAAGCAGACCAGCACTGCGCAGAAGGGTGACGCGTCCGCAGTGGCGGAAAGTAAAGCATCAGCCATCGGATCAGGCGCTGGCGGCCAGCCGGCCAACTCAGCGGTTGAGAACAACCACAGCGAAGCGTCAGGCACCACAGAGCAGAACAGCCTCACCACACAGCAGGGCGCATCGGCTGAGCCAGGCAGCGCTGGAGGCAACCACCCCGAGTCGACGGCACCAGCCACCATCTCCATCATCGACCCCGCGAGCCACACCGCCGTCACTGGAGAGCTGGCCTCACCCTTCGACCAGCTCGGCAGCCAGCAGCTACGGCGGGCAGCGCAGCAAGCAGCGATGGGCGCAGCACCCAGCCAGACGGCAGACTGCGACGCACCCATAACAAGAACGCCCGTCCACGATGTGGACGGACGCAGTCGATGCAATTCAGGTAGTGATTTGGCTCCTACCCCTGTTACTCAGGCCAAGGGTTCGTATACGGAGCTTGTGGTGGGCGCTGAGGGACTCGAACCCCCGACCCTCTCGGTGTAAACGAGATGCTCTAGCCAACTGAGCTAAGCGCCCACATTTTGTGATGTCACACTTGCTTATCTGGTGGGCGATGGAGGACTTGAACCACCGACCTCGTCATTATCAGTGACGCGCTCTAACCAGCTGAGCTAATCGCCCCTACACCAACAAGCAAAAAAATTGGTGGAGTGGGATGGACGTAAGCCCATACCACCCCATGCGAATGGTGGAGATACAGGGACTCAAACCCTGGACCCCCTGCTTGCAAAGCAGGTGCTCTAATCAACTGAGCTATATCCCCGCGTTCGTTCGCGCACTCTGTCGCTGAACCTGTTCCATATTAGCATAGATTTTTCGCCAGTACAAGAGTATACTAGATATTATGCAATATACATTTAGTTGGGGATCGTTCTTCATCGGTACACTTATCTTGATCGTTGGTGGCTGCATTGTCGTGTGGCACCGCCAGCTGTCAGATATGTTTAGCGATGACATCGGCAGCTACAGCCGCTACCAGATGTGGGGGTTAATCGGCTGCGGGCTGGGCCTGCTTGTCATGACCAACCTGCATGATATGATCCTGCGAGCGTTTCTTGGGCTGTTCTTTCACTTCAGCTAGAGGAACCTCGCTTGAGAGGCAATGAGGAGTGCTGCGGCGCTCCTTTTTGGTTACTAGTGTCTTTTGCTCTACCCTATCGTCGAATAGTGTTTGTTTTTCTTGCGCTGTATAACCCATTCACAGCTGAGTACCAGCATTATGCTTATAGTGATCATTACGCATACAGCCTACCCACAAGCTAGTCTAGGACTCGCATAGCAGCAAGCAACAACTCAGGCGTCTAGAGTGCGATGCGAGAGTGATCAATCATAGCTGGCAGTCACCTTTGGTGATTGGTTAATGTTGTTAATACCACACCACCCACTTGGCCTGTGGTACATATAGTATTTCTTCTCACAAAAAATAGCCCAGCAATCTGGGCTATCTCTTAACAACTTAGTTGTGCAATCCTCATCTCGTCACTTTAGTGTAAGCTTTGTCTCACCCCGAAGGGTTACTGTAAATATGTAAGCTCAGCATATTTACGAGACCGACCTAGCTCTGATAGTGATTACTCAGCTATCAGGCATTCATACTCCCTAGAAAGGAGGTAATCCATCCGCACCTTCCGGTACGGATACCTTGTTACGACTTAACCCCAATCATGCCCCCCACCTTAGGCCGACGAATCGGACTTCGGGTGTTGGTCACTTTCATGGTTTGACGGGCGGTGTGTACAAGACCCGGGAACGTATTCACCGCAGCTTGCTGATCTGCGATTACTAGCGATTCCGACTTCATGGAGGCGAGTTGCAGCCTCCAATCCGAACTGAGACTAGCTTTGATGCGATTTGCTCCACCTTGCGGCTTCGCTGCGCATTGTACTAGCCATTGTATCGTGTTTCTAGCCCAGGACGTAAGGGCAATACTGACCTGACATCATCCCCTCCTTCCTCCCCGTTACCGGGGCAGTCCAACTAGAAAAATCCAACTAGTTGCAAGGGTTGCGCTCGTTGATGGACTTAACCAAACATCTCACGACACGAGCTGACGACGGCCATGCAGCACCTGTCACAGGGTTCCAAAAGGCACTAATTGGTTTCCCAAAAATTCCCTGGATGTCAAGCCCTGGTAAGGTTCTTCGTTTATCATCGAATTAAAGAACACGATCCACCGCTTGTGCGGGTCCCCGTCAATTCCTTTATGTTTTAGCCTTGCGGCCGTACTCCACAGGCGGGATACTTAACGCGTTAGCTTCGCTACTGAAGGGGTCGATACCTCCAACAGCTAGTATCCATCGTTTACGGCGTGGACTACCCGGGTATCTAATCCGGTTCGCTCCCCACGCTTTCGTGCCTTAGCGTCAGAAATGGTCTAGTCACCTGCCTACGCCATTGGTGTTCCTTCTTATATCTACGGATTTCACTCCTACACAAGAAATTCCAGTGACCTCTACCACTCTCGAGTTTGCCAGTTCGAATAATAGTCTGTATGGTTGAGCCACCAGGTTTCACTATTCGCTTAACAAACCGCCTACGCAACTCTTTACGCCCAGTCACTCCGGATAACGCTCGGATCCTACGTATGACCGCGGCTGCTGGCACGTAGTTAGCCGATCCTTATTCATAAGTTACCGTCATATTCCTCACTTATAAAAGCAGTTTACAACCCGAAGGCCTTCATCCTGCACGCGGCGTTGCTCCATCAGGCTTTCGCCCATTGTGGAAGATTCCTCACTGCTGCCTCCCGTAGGAGTCTGGGCCGTGTCTCAGTCCCAGTCTGGCTGATCATCCTCTCAGACCAGCTACGGATCGTCGGCTTGGTGAGCCATTACCTCACCAACTACCTAATCCGACGCGGGCCACTCCCAAAGCGGATAAATCCTTTAATCCGAAGATCATATGCGGTATTAGCTACCCTTTCGGGCAGTTATCCCTCACTTTGGGGCATGTTCCCACGCGTTACTCAGCCGTCCGCCGCTCGCCGCCAAGTAGTAAACTACTCGCGCTGCCGCTCGACTTGCATGTGTTAGGCACGCCGCCAGCGTTCATCCTGAGCCAGGATCAAACTCTCCATAAAAAAGAAAAGATGTACTTTTCATAAAAGATGCTTCCCTGTTGGGAAGCGTCTATAACTCAAAAATAGACTGACGATGATTATTGCACAACTAAATTGTTAAGATACAAAACGTCTCGTTGTTGGTTCTTGTTTTCGTTCCCTCAACCAGACTGAAACCATCATAGCGTATTTTTTGCGGATGGTCAACACTTTTTTGCGATTATTTTGTCGCAAAAAATACAACTACACCCACAAGCACGCCAAGCAACGACCCAACGAAGATCTCGAGTGGTGTGTGTCCCTGCGCAGCCCGCGGCAACGTGACGTCGACCCCAGTCTTCTTGATGACCTGCTGGATAGCAATACCCTGCTCGCCTGATGAGCGCCGCACCTTGACAGCATCGTAGCAAATAATGAGCACAAGTAGCGTTGTCACACCAACCAGTGGCGACTGCAGCCCCTGCTGCAGCACCAGCACCGTCCAGACAGACAACGATGTGGCGGCATGCGAGCTAGGCATGCCGCCAGAGATGAAGAGCTGATGGGTAAAGTCCAGCACCTTGCCTTTGGCGTGGGCAATTGCAAACTTAATGACGTGAGCAATTGCCCAGCTGATGGCGATGGCCACAATATATGGCGAGAGGTACCATGGCATAGTTATGCCTCCTTATCCTCGTCTTTTTCGCGCACAATGCCGATCGATGAGACAGTGTCATCCTTAGCAAGGCGCATCACTCGCACACCCTGAGTGGTGCGGCCAAGCGTTGGGATATCTTGGAGCGCCACACGGATGGTTTGGCCGTTTTGGCTAATGAGGAGTGCCTCAGTGGCGTCAGGCTCAAGAGTCTGCACAGCGATAATCGGCCCAGTCTTGGCGGTGACAACTGCTGCTTTGATACCAACCCCACCTCGCTTATGGCAGGGGAAGTTGGCTGCTTTGGTAATCTTGCCGTAGCCGTTTTGGCTAATGACAAGCAATTGCTGGTCGCTACTGGTGACGATGTCCATCCCTACCACCGTATCATCGGGGCGGAGGCGTACACCACGCACGCCACGAGCAACGCGGCCCATTGGTCGGCACTCTGTCTCGCTAAAGCGCACTGCCTGACCAGCTGATGTTGAGACTATTACATCATTGTCACCATTGGTCTGTTTGATCCAGCGCAGCTCATCGCCATCGTCGAGTTTGATGGTGATGAGGCCATTGGTGCGGATGTTGGCGTAGTCTCGTAATGTTGTCTTTTTCACAGTACCCTTGGTTGTAGCCATAAAGAGGTAGCCATCATCACTTGCATCTTTAGCGTGGTTGATAATTGATGTAATTTTCTCTTCAGGCTGGAGCTGGAGCAAGTTGACCGCCGCAACGCCTTTGGCCACAAGGCTGGCAGCAGGCACTTCGTACGCCTTGAGGCGGAAGACCCGACCCTTGTTGGTAAAGAAGAGCAGCCAGTCGTGGGTGTTGGCCGGAATGAGCTGATCAATGCCATCTTCTTCCTTAGTAGACATGCCACGCTTGCCCTTGCCACCTCTGTTTTGGCGGCGGTATTCACTCACTAAAGTACGCTTGATGTAATTCTCTGCTGTGAGAATGACAACGGTCTCTTCCTCAGGGATGAGCTCTTCGTCGCTGAATTTGCCTAGCTCGTGGTCGATGATCTTGGTGCGGCGCTCGTCACCGTACTTCTCCTTCATCTCGAGCAGTTCCTCTTTGATAAGGCGCAGGATCTCATTCTCATCGGCCAGGATAGCCTCTAGCTGCTTGATGAGCTCGCGCAGATAGCGCAGCTCGTCTTCGATCTCTTGGCGATCAAGGCCGGTCAGCTTGCGCAGCTGCATAGCAAGAATCGCCTTACCCTGGATTTCGCTGAGCGCAAAACGCTCCATCAACCCCTGTAAAGCATCGCTGTAATTCTTACTTGCTCGGATTAGCTTGACGACCTCATCGATGTTATCAAGCGCGATCTTGAGCCCTTCAAGAATATGCGCTCGTGCCTTCGCCTTCTTGAGCTCATATTCAGTGCGGCGGCGCACTACAATGCGCCGGTGAGTGATAAACTCACCAAGGATATCGTGCAGGCCAAGTACCCGTGGCTGGAGACGCATCGCGTTCTCGCTGCTGGGCACAAGCGCTAGCATGTTGTAGTGGAAGTTAGTCTGCAGCGCGGTGAGCTTGTAGAGCTGGTTGAGCACCTTCTTGGGGTAGGCATCCTTTTTGAGGTCGATAACAACACGCACATTACCCCGAGCCGACTCATCGCGCAAGTCACTAATGGAAGTGAGCTTTTTCTCGTGGACGAGGTCGGCAATTTTCTCAATCAGCGTTGCTTTATTAACACCATAAGGCATTTCTGTAATGACGATGCGGTAGCGCCCACGCTTCTTCGTCTCCTCGATGGCCGCCACGGCGCGCATCGTCACGCTACCACGACCAGTAGCGTAGGCCTGGCGCATTGGCGCGCCACCATAGACCACGGCGCCAGTTGGAAAGTCCGGGCCTTTGATGTGCTGCATGAGGTCATCCAGCGTGGCGTCGGGGTTGTTGATGAGCTCGACTGTGGCATCAACCACCTCACCAAGGTTGTGGGTGGGGATGTTCGTTGCCATACCAACGGCAATACCAACCTGGCCGTTGAGCAGCAAGTTGGGTAGCTTGGCTGGCAAGACAGTCGGCTCTTGGCGCGTGGCATCGTAGGTGTCGCGGAATGGGACGGTTTCTTTATCGATATCTGCCAGGAGCGCCTCCGACACACGCGTCATTTTTGCCTCAGTGTAGCGCATTGCAGCAGGCGGGTCGCCGTCCATCGAGCCAAAGTTCCCCTGCCCCTGTACCAGCGGGTAGCGCTCAACCCAGTCTTGAGCCATACGCACCATGGCATCGTAGATAGAGCTATCGCCGTGTGGGTGGTATTTACCCATCACCTCACCAACGATCTGAGCACTCTTGATCGTCTTGGACGTTGGACCGATGCCCATTTTGTCCATCACATAGACGATGCGACGATGGACAGGCTTCATGCCATCACGTACATCAGGCAGCGCACGGTCAACAATGACCGACATCGAATAGCGCAGGAAGTTATCCTCCATCACGTCCTCGACGGTACGGACCTCCACACTGCGCGAGTGGCTCTGGTCAGGTATGGTAGCTGGGGTGGTTGGTTGGTTATCTTCTGGCTGCATTGTATGTTCCTCGTTCATAGATTAGATATCAAGCTCCTCTAGGCTGACCTTTGCAGCGTTGGCCTGGATGAAGTTCTTGCGCACGCTTACTTCGTTGCCCATTAGCTTGGTAAAGATTGTGTCGGCACGCTCGGCATCCTCCAGCTGGACTTGCACGAGCACGCGGTGCTCGGGGTTCATCGTCGTCTCCCACAGCTGGTCGGCATCCATCTCACCCAAACCCTTGTAGCGTTGCAGAGCGGACTCACTCAGGCCAGCTTGTTTGATGCGGGGCTCGCTTGGGTCTATCTCTACCCCACGGGCCTTACGCGCTGCAATCTGCTCGTCGTAGTAGGCCTCGAGCGCTTCTTCGTTATAGATATATTCTTGCTTGTTGCCCGAGAGACGGAGCTTAAACAGAGGCGGCTTAGCCAAATAGATATGCCCTGCCTCCACCACCGGCTGCATATAGCGGAAGAAGAAGGTCATGAGCAGTGTGGCAATGTGGCTGCCGTCGACATCGGCATCAGTCATGATAATGATGCGATTGTAGCGCAACCCCTTGATGTCGAAGGTGTCACCAATCCCCACACCCATACCCTTGATGAGGCTGAGGATCTCACGGTTGGCGTACATTTTGTCGAGGCGGGCACGCTCGGTGTTAAGCACCTTACCACGCAGTGGCAAGATAGCCTGAGTACGGCTGTCGCGCCCTGTCTTGGCCGAGCCACCAGCCGAGTCACCCTCCACAATGTAGAGCTCACACTCTTCAGGATTTTTGCTGGAGCAATCGGCCAGCTTGCCTGGCAGGCTGGCGCCATCAAGCGCCCCTTTGCGGATCACGGTATCACGCGCCGCTCGGGCAGCCTTGCGAGCTCGGGCAGCCAGTGTTGCTTTGCCGACGATCTTCTTAGCCACCGCCGGATTTTCTTCTAGATAGTACGAGAAATACTCGCTCATCACTTGGTCAACGTAACGCCGCACCTCAGGGTTACCAAGTTTATTCTTGGTTTGGCCTTCAAACTGCGGGTCAGGCAGCTTGACGAGGATAACAGCAGTGAGCCCCTCGCGGATGTCATCGCCCGAAAGGTTGTCATCCTTCTCCTTGAGGAGACTATTCTTGCGCGCATAGTCATTAATAACACGGGTCATCGCTGCGCGAAAGCCCACAAGGTGTGTCCCACCATCAGGGGTGAGCACGTTGTTGGCGAAAGGTCGGACGGTTTCGACGTAGGTATCGTTGTATTGCACCGCCACCTCGATCATCGAGTCCTCGACTTGCTTTTCCACATAAAAGACATCGTCGCTCAGCACATCTTTACCAACGTTAAGGTTCTTGACATAACTGCGAATCCCTCCCTCGAAATAAAAGGCCTGGCGCTGCGTGGTGCGCTCGTCGTACACAGTAGTGTAGACGCCTTTCGTGAGGTAAGCTTGGTGGCGAAGGTAGTGCACCACCCACTTGTAGTCGAAGTCGACTGTCTCTTTAAAGATGGTCGGATCGGGATAGAAGATAATCGTTGTGCCATCGGGCCGGTCGGTTTTGCCCTTATTCTTGAGTGGTACAGTAGTATGGCCACGCTCAAATTCAATCCGATAGAGGCGTCCTTTGCGCACCACCTCAGCCACGAGACGGCTGGACAGCGCATTAACCACGCTCGAGCCCACACCGTGCAAACCAGACGACACCTTGTAGCCACCGCCACCAAACTTACCACCAGCGTGTAGCACCGTCAGCACTGTCTCGAGTGTACTCAGGCCAGTCTTGGGGTGCTTGTCTACTGGGATACCGCGCCCATTGTCCGTCACCATCAGGCCACCATCGGCCAAGATACGTACATCGACGCGCGAGGCATAGCCGGCAATCGCTTCATCGATAGAGTTATCAGCAATCTCCTTAATCAAGTGGTGCACGCCATCATAGCCCGTGCTACCAATATACATCCCCGGGCGCTTGCGGACTGGCTCGAGACCCTCGAGCACCTGAATTTGCGAACCGTCATACGATCCATTATCTACTTGTTTGTTCATTCATTTCCCTCACTATTAGGTCATTCGGGTTACATTACACGCACCTTATTGTATCATAATCACCGAGGCAGCGAAAATAACAGGGGTGGAGAGAGTGATTTAAATCACTAGAACTCACCTTCTTTGTATCAGCTCCACCCCCATCACTTCATCCGATGGAGCGTGAGATAAAGCAGAAGCCCTAAGATTCAGACTACTCATACTTACTTGTCGCAACAAGGATGAAGCCAGCGACAGCCATCACTGGTGATGTGACAAACCACGCGATGCCACCATATATCACGATCGACGCCACCATCCCCATCGCCAGTAGCGTTGGTTCATTGAGAAGAGTTTTCAAAACATGCCAATGTGCACTAAGAAAGTCAGCCACACCAAAAAGCATCGACACAAGCATACCATACAGCGCCATCATCGGTACAGCTGCTGCAAGCATCAGCCAGAGGCCAGTCTTGCGCTTCATCATTTGATTGAGCGTCGTATCATCTACATCGCTACGTTTTGCTGGTATCGCTGGCTGCATACCCAGCAATACATACCAGAGGTAGAGCGAACCAACGAAGCTCGGTATGTTGCTCATGAGAACTGTTGTATTATTAACTACTAATCCTACAGGTGTGTGCAGTACACCACCACTGAGCCAACCCACAATAAACAGCACCCCATTCACCAGCAACAAGCCAAGCGCTCCAATCCTCTGCCAGTATCGATCGGTGCGGTGCGACTGCCGCAGTGTGATGACGCTCTGCGCTAGTATACTCGCACTCCAAGCGGCGAGTAGCCAGCCAAGCACCTGCTCCACCCCTGTCAGGCTCGCTAGCACCCCGCCCTGCAGACATACGATGGCTGCATTGGCAATCATACCCACCCCACCAGCAATCACCCACGCCTCAAGCAATGGGCGACGCGGCGGCGCAGATACATCAGATGTGCCTGTGTGGCTATGCTGTTTTGCGGTAGTTGTAGCGATGGATTGCTCTGGCATGGGGCGGTTCTCCTCTATTAGGCGGTAGTTTTGGTGCTTGATTATTCGCGCTGGCTGTTTGCCACAAGCACCATACCAATGATGAGCATAGCAATGCACGGCGCAATCAAGATCATGCCAGCGATCATAAAGATCAAGTGAATCATGCCGAAAAACGATAGTATTGACGTAAAGATCGTCGTACCTCGGCTTGTGCTACTCATCAGCATCAACGTCCCCGAAAACTGCGCAAGAGCCGGAAGCACAAATGCCGTCACAATCAGCCAGAGACCGATACGTCGACGCCGCATTAAACGAGCATATGTTGTAGCGGGCACATCAGGTGCAGTGCGCGGTGCGATTGTCCGCTTCGTACAGAGTAATAAGTACCAGAGATAGATGGAGCCAAACACAGCAATGACAGTACTTACCAGCATGACTGTGCTGTTTATCCACACAACTCCCTTTTGCCCGGGGTTCACAAAGAACAAATTGTATAGCCATTCGCTTATGATGAGTGCGGCTGGGTTACCCGCCACTAGGAGCAAGGCAAGGAAGCGCTGTATATAATGATCTGTCCGGTGGAGCTGCAGCAGTGTGCTGATACCCTGCACCACCAAGCTCACACTCCATATGAGGACGAACCAACCAGCTACCCGCTCTGGTGGTGTGCGGTTCACCTGCCCCACCATCAGTGCACCATAGAAGCTCACCAGCGCAGCATACATCAGCATTCCTGCTGCTCCCGCTGCAATAAACGCTTCGAGCACCGGTCGGCGGCGGGCTGTTGCGTACGTAACAGAGGTGGATGATGGGGATTGTCCGTTTGTTTGGCTGGGTGATGTATTATCTACGACAGCTTGTGATGAGCTGCTTGGTTGTGTGCTAGGTGATGGAACAGAGGTCGTATCTACCTTTGTTGTTTTCTTCGCAACGGTTCGTGACTGTTGTGATTTTTGCTTGGTGCGCTGTGTGGCACGCCTCTTTGGAGATGATGTCGCTTGTGTCTCTGGCGCGGTGGGCGCTGCTGGGGTTGATTTTTTTCGTGGCATAGAACCGTCCTCCTCTGCCTAGTATACGCGCCTCATCACCGTTTTGCCACATAAAAACATGCAATTGCCTCAAAAGCAAAAACCAGTGCCAGCTCGTACCAGCCACCACGCCCCACCGAGCGCGCCCCAATCAGTAGCACTGGTGCCAGCGCCAGCACCGAGCCAAAATAATAACAGCGCCGAAAGCTCAGCGTCACCGCTCGCCGCTGCGCCTCGGGCAGCCAACGCCGCAGCGCCGCTGCAATACCCGCCAGCAGGTACGTTAGCAACCCCAGCATTACCACATAGCACAGCACAAAGACCAGCACGATCCCCAGGGGGTGAATCGTCGCTGGCGTGGTGGTCTGCAGCACAATAGCCAGCAGCACCGCTGCAGCCGCGCTTATACTGGCAAGCAGGATTCTTCGAGACATATATCTATCACTATACCAAGCAATCCGCCTGGTGAGAAGCCCGAGCAGCCGCACAAAGCAACGCGCTTGCAGCGTCCTCTATAGATATATAATTAGGACGCCCGGCAGCCGCTACGGGCCGAGGTGCTCCACAGTGTGGAGCATGAGTGGTGCGCCTCTGGCATGCGCCATATAGAACGAGGCCACCACGCGTCGACGCCAACGATGACAAAAGTACTTCTATTGGGGGGTACTATTAGTATTGGCGGAGCGCAGGCAGTGCCAAAGCTCAGCGCTGTGCTGCGCTCTGCCGCTGCCTGGTGTACGCCAATGGCGACGCTATGTTGGGTTATGTAGGGTAAGCTTTTCCGTTTTTTCTTGGGTATTTGTGTTTGTCAAAGCTTACTTCTAAGTTAGCACAAGCACTATGGTAAGTCAATGTGTTTTGCGGCTGAGCCACAAAACCCCAGCAGGGCTTACGCGCTATGGTTATTGTATGCAGCATGCTTTGTTATGGATCCTCGGCTTTGACGCTTGGCGATGGGCATCGAGCGGCTATCGCTGATAGCGGCTCAACCAACCCACAGGTCGTTTGCCATTGCTATACATCGCACCAACGCAAAAGCACAAGCGACATCACTATCATGCGAACTATCGCAAAACATTGCCTCGCCACTCCCTTTCTCATCCACGCGAACATCGGCGGCGCGCCTACCTCTCGCACCTCTGTACTTTCGAGAGTTGTGCACAGGCGTTTTTGTTGTATATAGTGCAATAATTTTTTGTTCGTTTTTGGCTCTGGACTGTATGCTACCTCTGTTGTATTTCATTGCTCGTGTTGTATTTATAACACAGATTTTGGGCGATGTGTGGTCGGTCTGGGTATGTGTTCGATGTGGTATTTTTTACGCAAAAATATTGCCAAAAATCGTTGACACAAGCGGTTTTCTCCCATATCATAAGGGTAGCTTCTGAATAAAAAAATTATGCAGAGGCCAAAAATAAACAACATACGAAAACTCCACATCCAAAAACAACCACTACTCGCAGGTGGTTGTTTTTTTGGTGAGAGAGTTTGGCTCGCGCGCGGCCCTTGGTGATACTTCGCAGCAGTGTTTGTGGTTTGTACGCATGTGGCTCACCAGGTTTTTGCACAATAAAAAATTGCCCACGCCTGGTGAGCAATCATCTTCTGTATGGTGGAGCTGCCGGGTACTGCCCCCGGGTCCGCTTGGTGCCCTTGTATTCGTCTACGAACATAGGTTTGTTTGCGTGTTTGACAACGCGAGGCCGATCAGAAACAAACCAAAAATACAGCCTATCGTTGCGCGGTATATGTCCTCTCCTCGTGCCGCTGCCACCAGGAGAGCAAGCAACATAGCTATGACACTACGAGATGCCCTGTTGCCATGCACCTCATAGCGATCGCCAGACTAAGCGGCGAGTGCAAACGCGGTCTTGGAAGATGCGAAAATCTCCTCAACACTGCGGAATGCTGCTGCAACTTTATTTTTTGCAGTTATATCTATGCGTGTCGTGCATATCCGATTCGCAGAATACAATGACAAAGTCCAAACGTCGAAC
Organism: uncultured Candidatus Saccharibacteria bacterium; assembly: GCA_938045445.1. Classification (GTDB taxonomy): domain Bacteria; phylum Patescibacteriota; class Saccharimonadia; order Saccharimonadales; family Saccharimonadaceae; genus Saccharimonas. The sequence goes on along the minus strand of CALIMM010000006.1, from coordinate 35,286 downwards.
GCTATATCAGCCCCACGTCTGCACATATTATAGCACGGTTTTGCCTATATATCCTCGCTCGAGCGCTTGAGCATCAAGTTTGGCCTATCACTGCACAAGAACATTCTAGAAAGCTAGCGATCTCTCCTCCCCTGGCAGTGTCATTTTCGTTGCTTATATTTGTATAGACAAATACTATCTCCTTATACACTCTCATGCTCATGCTCATGCTCATGCTCATGCTCACCCTCCCCATACCTCCCTCCAGAACAAAAACAATTTGCACAGACCCCACCAATATGCTTAACTATAAACAGCATGAACAAAGTCGCAAAAATCAGGTCGGTTGCGCCCGTAGGGTTCGCTGGCCATATGATTGACGTAGAGAGCGACATGACAAAGGGCCTGCCCGCCCTGCAGATCGTTGGCCTGGGCAACAAAGCCATCGACGAAGCACGCGAACGAGTGCGCAGCGCCATCACCAACTCCCTGCTGGAATATCCAGCCCAGCGCATCACCATCAACCTCGCGCCGGCCGAGCTACCCAAGGATGGCACACACTACGACCTGCCGATTGCCCTCGCCCTCCTGACGAGCAGCGGCCAGCTCCGGCCCGAGCAAGTGGCTGGCGCAGTCTTTGCTGGTGAGCTGGCGCTTGATGGCACACTCCGCCCGATCAAAGGTGCCATTACCATTGCCGAAGCAGCTCGTGATAATAATTACAACACCGTCTATTTGCCCACAGAGAATCTCGCCCAAGCTTCCCTCGTATCAGGGGTGACGCTCTATGGTGTACCAGATCTTACAACACTTTTCCTTCATCTCAAGGGCGAAAAACCACTGCCAGTCTACCAGCCATCACCTACTGATGATAAACCAACAACACCTGCGCCATCGCCCCTGCTCGACGACATCTACGGCCAGGCCCAAGCCAAGCGCGCCCTCACCATCGCCGCAGCGGGCCACCACAACATCCTCTTCACTGGGCCGCCCGGCACCGGCAAGTCGATGCTTGCCAAGACACTGCCCAGCCTCTTGCCGCCCCTGACTCCAGATGAACAGCTGGCCGTGACGAAGCTGCACAGTTTGGCTGGTCTCTCGCTCGACCAAAGCGTCCAAGCCCGGCCGTTTCGGGCGCCGCACCACACAGCGAGCCGCGCATCGCTGATTGGCGGTGGGTCGGTGCCGCAGCCTGGCGAGGTGAGCTTGGCCCACCTGGGCGTGCTCTTCCTTGATGAGCTGCCCGAATATCCACGCACGACGCTTGAGGTATTGCGCCAGCCACTCGAGGACACGACAGTAACGGTCACCCGAGCGCGAGGGCGTGCCACCTACCCAGCCGATTTTATGCTGGTGGCCACGATGAACCCCTGCCCCTGTGGCTACTATGGAGACCCAACGCACGCCTGCACCTGCAGCAGTACGCAGATCATCGCCTACCAAAAACGCCTGTCTGGGCCGCTGATGGATCGGATCGATATGATCATCCCCGTCAATCGCATCCCCACCGAGCAACTGCTCTCACACCGCACCACCACCGATCACGAGCAGCGCCATGCGATAGCCACCATCTCTACCGCCATTCGCGCCCAAGCCGCCCGCTACGGTGGCAGCGCTATGCGCAATAGCCGCCTCAGCTCGGCTCAGGTGCGGCGCTCTATCCCACTCTCGCCAGAGGTCAAGCAGTTCCTCGATGCTGCCAGCACCAAGCTTAGCCTCAGCCCACGCGGTTACTTCAAAGTCATCAAGGTAGCCCAGACCATTGCCGATCTTGACGAAGCGCCGCACATCACCATTGCTCACGTCTCCGAGGCGTTGCAATATCGACAACCAGCGCCCGTCAAAACGTTGTAAAAATATCGTCGTATATTTTACATCGTGTTCTACCTCTGTATTTTTCATACATTAGCGAGAACTTGGCAATTAAGCGCGATTCACAACATTTGACACACTCCTCATCAACCCGCCATACTAGAGCCATGCAAGCAAACTACTCCGACCAACCCCTCCACCACCCTACTCCAGGCCAATCAGCGATCTTCCTCGCTGGCCCCACACCACGCTTCGATGAAGCGTCGCAGCAGCTCATCTCTGCGTCGTGGCGGCCCGAGGCGGTGCGAATATTTGCAGCGCTAGGCTATGACGGGATCGTCTATGCACCAGAGAATCATGATACCTCGCCCCAGCGCGAGCTCGACCTTCTCAAGCAAGCACGCTGGGAGTGGGAAGCGCTCGACGCAGCAACAGTGGTGCTCTTCTGGGTGCCACGCGTGATCGACCGGTCGCTGCCCACACTGGGCATGCCCGCCTTTACCACCAATGTAGAATTTGGCTTCCATATCGGCAAGAACCCGGCCAAGGTCATCTACGGCCATCCAGAGGGCGCTCCCAAGACGCGCTACCTCGACGCGCTCTACACCGAGCACACTGGACGGCAACCAGGCACAACACTCGAAGAGACGATCACGCAGGCAATTGCCTGTGCCAAGGCACTGCAGATGCAGGACAATTAGCCGCCCGTCTGCATCTCGCCCTACCGGTTTCTCACATTTCCTTTGGTAGGGTGTGAGGCTCGTTATTTATAAGCGCACAAAAGAGAAAACATTGTAGACCAAGGGGCTTTCATTCTCATAACCCCACCTATAGCGTCTCTCACCGAGCAATCGCCGCAAAAAATCACCAAACCACGGCATATTTTATTTGCCTTTTGCGGCGACATCTGGTAAACTTTTGGGGAGTCAATTCGTTTTAAGCTCAAGCAAAGGAGAGCACAATCAAATCAACCACCCGCATCAACGAAGCCATCCGTGCACGAGAGGTGCGCGTCATTGGCGAAAGCGGCGAACAACTTGGCATCATGAGCCGGCAGGCAGCCCTGGATAAGGCGCGGCAAGCTGGCGTGGACTTGGTGGAGTTTTCGCCCAATGCTAACCCACCCGTTGTGAAGATCATCGATTGGGGCAAATATCAGTACCAAAAGATGAAGGAGCAGCAGCGCAACCGGCGAAGCAACAAAGCTAATGAGCTCAAGCAGATGCGTTTTGGTCTAAAGATTGGCGCTAATGATCTGGAGATCAAGCTACGCAAGATTCGCAAATTCCTGGCTGAGGGGCACAAGGTCAAGGTTTTGATCTTCTTCCGCGGCCGCGAGATGGCGCATCGCGAGCTTGGCTACAACCTGATTAGCCAGGTCGTCTCCGCCCTTGAGGACGAAGCGATTGTCGAGCAAAAACCACTGATGGCTGGGCGCAACCTCAGCATCGTAATAAGGAGTAAGTAATGCCAAAACTCAAGACCCACAAGGGCACTGCTAAGCGCATTAAGCTAACCAGTACCGGCAAACTGACCCGTCGGCGTGCCTTCGGGAATCACATGCTCTCCAAGAAGAGCAAATCGCGCAAGCGCAATATCAACACCCCTGCTACCATCACCGGTGGTATGGCCAAAAATGCTAAACGAGCCTTAGGAGTCTAACATATGCGCGTCAAACGAGGAACAACCGCCCACGCTCGCCACGCCAAGATGCTGCGAGCAGCCAAAGGAATGCAACACAATCGCACCCGGAGCTTCCGCCTTGCCAAGCAAGGAGTAATCCGGGCTCTGCAATATGCCTACCGCGACCGCCGCAACCGCAAGCGCGACTTGCGCCAGTTGTGGATCACCCGCATTAACGCTGCCGCCCGGCAAAATGGCACCACCTATGGCCGCCTGATTGCCGACATCAAGGCTGCTGGTGTGGCGCTCGACCGCAAGGTCCTCGCCGAGCTCGCCGTCAACGAGCCACAGGCTTTTGCAGCTGTTGTGAAGCAGGTTACTCGCAAGTAGTGTAGCAATTTATACGACGTTGTGAAGAATACACACCTCTGTAACAGGGGTGTGTATTTATTTGTAGATGAGTGGCCACTTGGTGGAGTATAGTATTTCTCTTGTGTTGTTTCATTCCTAGAGCCTCCCGCACCGAAAATGTTCTGGCTAGATGAATCACAGAGCTTATCCGTTACCACAGTCGCTGGCCTTCTAGAATATTTTCTTGTTCGGCGAGGAGGTTGTAGAAAATCAAAGCTCCAAAGTTGGAGCTAACACATTATACCATAAAGCAGCCTATCGATAAGCCGGGTTCTGTCGTGGATGATCATCTATCTAGTTTGCAAATTGCTCTGCAAATCGAGCGGTTAGCGATAGCCACAAGCGGATCACTCATCCGTGGCTATCTCCTTGCAGCCGACAGGGTTTACCTCCGCGGCATGTCACCATGCAGCGCTGTGAGCTCTTACCTCACTCCTTTCACCCTTACCCCGCTACTCAAGCTACTGCGCACGAGCATTGGTGTTGCGGAGCGGTATCGTTTCTGTGGCACTTTCCCTAGGGTTGCCCCCGGTCGCCGTTAGCGACTGTCGTATCCTGTGCTGCCCGGACTTTCCTCTTGCTAGGTCGCAAGCGATCATCTAATAGACTGCCTCCCTATTATAGCATAAGGGATTTATGATATGTGGGTGTCAAAACCTTCATCTTCAGTGTAAGGCCCTCTCTATCACTTCATCTAATGGAGTGTGCTAATCGGTCGTAATAACCGATTAGCAGCCCTGGCGTCAAGAGGTCGATATCCAGTGAATATCGACCCTTATAGCGTTCGATCGGAGGGAGTGATGAAGAAGAACCGTGTGATACTCTTAGCCTTCAACCATCAAAAAATCCCAGACTCACCCCAGGCGCTTGATATTCCCCTGCATGATGCAAGGTGGGTTTCCTCATCCATACCCACGGGTATGGTGAATGTTGGAATCCCTATCATATGATGTTAGGAAAATCATACACGCCCGATATTTGTCTGGGACATTCTTAGTATACCACAGAATAGTAGGCGGCGTCACGTTTGCAGTATCAAGAGCGGCACGCTTCCCTGCTTCGCATCATACAAGCCGATGTTTGCTAACTATAATCTCTTGTATTAGAGCGATAGAGACATCAAAACAAATGACAGATGTTCTATCTCATCTACTGAACTATGAGTGCAGATAAGCTATTGCCACTCAGCTCTCATCAAGCTCGCTTATTTCCGAGCCCCACGCAACCCCCCTTTTTTAAAGCAAATCCTAACCAAGCGACACGCCAAACACCAGCGAGAAAAGCTGCAAGATACCCCTGATAGCTGCCATCATCACATTGCCAATAGCCGAGCTACCGACCAATACCAACACAAAGACCAGCATCACGCCGTACTGCTCCACCACCTCCATGCCGCGGCGCACAAACTCCGGCGCCAAAGCATACAGCACACGCGAACCATCTAGCGGTGGGATTGGCAGCATATTAAAGACAAAGAAGCCAAGATTCACACTCACCGCCGTCGCAAGCAGCGGCTGCACTGCTGGCCCAGCGATCGTCGCATATAGGCCAAAGCAGATGAAGGCAATGACGAAGTTTGTCAGTGGTCCAGCGAGCCCCACCAGCGCTGCACCCCATTCGTCACCACGCACTCGCTCGGGGTTGTACGGTACTGGCTTGGCCCCACCAAACACTGGTAGGCCCAGCAATGCCAAGCTCAGCGGCAAAATGATGGTCAAGAACGGATCGATATGGTGCACCGGGTTGAGCGTCAAGCGCCCCTGCTCCTTAGCCGTATTATCGCCCAGCCAGTACGCCACAAAGCCATGCATCGCCTCGTGCAGCGTCATTGAGATAAGAATAACAACAAGGACGATAATGAGGTGAGCGATATCAATATGCATTTCTTTATTGTACCACATTGCCTACCCACCTTGACATTGCCTCCGTGGCAGCGTATACTAATACAGATTGTAATAATATAAGTTATAAGTGGAATAAGAATATGGCAGCACGATGTGAACTGACTGGCAAGGGTAAGCAATTCGGCAACAATGTGAGCTTCTCGTTGCGACGCACCAAGCGAGTCTTCAAACCAAACCTTCAGAAAAAGACCTTCGTTGTAGATGGGCAAAAGGTCACCATGGTTCTCTCGACCAAGGCGATCCGTACCCTCAAGAAAAAAGGCCTGCTCACCAGCGCCAAGACAAAGGCTAAGGCTGCGGCGTAATCGCCCAGAGCAAACGACAACTGTAAAAATATCCCCTGTGTAAGGGGATATTTTGGTGGTTACTTCGCTTTATCTAGCTCAGCGATCGTTGCGAGCACGCCAGCGAACTGCCGAGCAAACTCCGGCCGCAGCACCAGTACACGCTGGGTGCCAACCGCTTCGCTCGTGACAATGCCTGCTTCGCGCAGAACTTTGCAGTGGTGCGAGACAGTCGAGAGCGAGAGATTATGATCGATCTGGCTGCAGCCCAGCCGCCCCTCCGCAGCCAAGCGGCGGACAATCCGCAGCCGCAGCGGGTCAGACAGGGCGGCAAAGACATGCTCTGGTGCGAGTGCGTCAGTTGGGGTGTTTTGTTGGGATGTCATTTCCTTTGTATTGTCTCATACCTGCTGGTCATTGCCAAGGCAAGCACTACCACACCGGCCGCCACGAACGGAATTACCCGCGCTGGCTGGCTACTAATAATCGCACTACCTAGCATACCACCAAAGCCTTGACCAATGTAAATACTGGATGAATTGAGTGAAAGATTCAGCTGAGCCCGTTCTGGGGCAAGCGCAATGACGCGGTATTGCTGAGCAATCGTGGCAATCCAAGCACTAGCCGTCCATAACAGCACACTGCCACCAACGAGCCCAAGCGCACCCGGTATCCCAGCCGCCACGCCAAGCAAAGCAAGCGCCAACGCAAAGGCAAGCATTGCCCAGCGGGCCAGCCAAATATGGGCAAAACGATCGGTCAGCCAGCCGCCTAGCACACCACCCAACAGCGAGCCCACACCAAAGATGAGCAAAATCCAGCTAAAGTATTCGTGCAGGCCCGCCTGCTGCACTACCGCACTCAGATACGAAATCACGCTGGTGCCAGCGACAAATATCACTACCGTTACCAATAATGTCAGTGCAACGTGGCGATTCGCCAGGCCCGCCACCAATGCCCGAACGGTCGGCACCTGCTGCGCTGGCTGCGCCTCACGCGCCCGAATGCCCAGCACAATGCCACACAACACCAGCACCGCAGCCACTGCCATCGCCCAAAACAGCGTATGGTAGCCATAGCGCTCCCCCACAACCGAGCCTAGCGGCACAGCGAGCACCGTTGCCATCGTCATGCCTGTTGTAACGACGGAGATTGCCTTGCCACGATGCTTGACTGGGGCAAGGCTGGTTGCCAAAGCCATCGCTGTTGGCATCATCATGGCTGAGCCCAAGGCTGCCATCACTCGAGCCACCATCATCCATACAAATGACGACGCGAGCGCTGCCACTCCATTACCAATTGCAAATATCGCCAGTGCTAGCACCAAGGTCGACCGCCGATTGCGCCGCCCCATAAGCATGCCACACAATGGTGCTGCCAGTGCATACACCCACGCAAACACCGTTACCAAGAGGCCAGTCTGCCCCAGCGACACCCCCAGTTGCTGCGCCACTTGTGGCAATACCGCTGCCAGCATGAAGCCATCAGCCCCAATCACGAAGGCTCCCAGCGCTAGCACCGCAATCTTACCCCACGGCGTGGTTGATTGTTGTTCCATAAAACCGTTCCTTTCTTCGATATAAATCGAAATAATAGTAATATTTCGAAGTGTATCGAATTTAGTGTGCTGTGCCAAATCGACCACATTATGACAATGATTTCACTATGAATCTCACAATCCTCATCACTGTCTCGCACTCATTTCTTGAGAAAACTATAGGGACTGATCTTGCCCATCAACCCACCAACACTCGTGCTGGCTACAACTAATATTCATACCCCCACCAGATAAAGCAGCGAGGAGAAAAACGGAGTGAAGATGTATCATAAAAACCAGCCTCTCTATGAGGCTGGTTGCGCTTGGGGTATATGAATCCTAGCTTCGAGCCAGCTCAAACACCGTCAGCACTTCGGGCAGGTTACTCGCTGCTTTGATCTTGAGTTTGGGTTTTTGCTCGACTGGTGCACCGAGCTCCTTCTCAAAGACCTCCACTGTGTCTTGCGGTACTTCGTACTGCAACGCACTATCGGCATAATGAACGGGCACTACTACTCGTGGCTCGATCTTGCGAATAATGGCGGCGGCGCTCGTCGCATCCAGCGTGTAACCATAGCCACCCACTGGAATAATGACAATGTCGATCACCCCCAGCGCCTCGAGCTGAGCATCAGTCAGCTCTGGCGCGATATTACCAATCACCGCAATGCGAATATCGCCACACTCAATGCGATACACCGTCGAGAGTTGCTCACTCTCTGGTGTGTCGATGTGGCGCGTGGCAGCGATGCCGCGGATAGTATAGTCGCCCACCTCATACTCGCCAGGTTGATTGATGATAAGGCGCGCCTCGGGATTATTGATCGCAAAGCGCTCTTCAGTCGCAAGCTCTACTGCGTCCTTCGTCTTGGCGTCCTTCAGGCCGAGCAACGATAGTTTGGGGTCGACCGCCAGCGTGGTTTTTTTCGTCGCAATGATGACTGTGTTGCCGCCTTTGTATTCGATATCAAGCATGATTCTCTCCTTCGTCTTCTTTTAATATATTATCAACGTCTACCAATACGGTATGCTTGTTGGTCAGAATGGTAGTGATGAAGCGGTCGCGCACGCTCAGCCGGTAATAGAACTCGTCGTAGCTCAGGATACTATATGTCAGCTCGCGCCCCTCCTGCCGCTCGATAACTGCCACCACGCTGCGCACCTTGGCAGCCGAGAGGTTACCCACGAGCAGCAGATCGATCGTACTGGCCGATCCTTTCACCAACGCCCCCGCCGCAATCGCCACACGCAAGCGTGGTAGCTGCATAATCGCATCTTGCCAAGCCGGCCGGTAGCCCGACTTGTTCTTGGCTGGAGCAATTTTTTGGTCGGCAAAGATAACGCGCAGTGGTGGATAATATTCGTACTGCTGGTTTACTTCGTAGTACAATTTGTTATCCACGCTGTCGCTCGTAATGATCCCCACCTCCAGCATATTGAGCAGCTCGCGGCGCACCGAATTAATTTGCTCATTAATCAGCCGTGTAATCTCGCGCACATAAAATGCCTTTCCTGGATTATTCAAGAAAAGGTGGAGCAATTTCACACGAGTTTTTGATCCAAACAGTGCATCTATCATACGGTCACCAACTAGATTTATGGTATCACATCTGGCGCGCTTGCGCGAGCACCTCACCGAGGTACGCCTCAGCATCCTCCAGGCTGTGCCATATGATGTCTGGATTGCGCCGCAGCCAGGTCATTTGCCGCTTGGCCAGGTGCCAATCTGCTGTGCAAAATGTCGCTTTGGCTTGCTCAAGCGTATACTCGCCTTGTTGTAATTTATGTACAATTGGGTAGATATTCCCTGTCATTGCCTCACTTTCCCGGCCATAGTGGGTCGCTAATTCCGTTGCTTCTTGCACAACACCCTGGGCAAAAAGCTGCTCTGTCCGCTCGGCAATGCGCCTGCGCAGCACATCACGTGGCGTTGCAATACCCACAACACAGGTATTTTTATCAACATGTTCCGACCTCTGTAACTGTTGTCCTTTTCGCACTATTGTATTAATAACATGCCTCTTGTTGTATTTATTATTGGGTAATTCTATGTTGTGTACTCGACAATGTTCGTGCAAAGTTTCTATAGAATAGCCCTGTAACTGCTGCATAAGCTTTTTGTTCACCGTCGGAAATTGAAATTTATACAACACTGCATCGACGTACAAGCCCGTCCCACCGACGAGAAATGGGATGCGCCCACGCTGGCGAATCGCCGCAATCTGCCGATTGGCATAACGCTGAAAATCCACGACTGTGTAGCGCTCACCCGGCTCTACTAAGTCCAACCCCCAGTGTGGCACGAGAGCTTGCTCATCCGGCGATGGCTTGGCAGTGCCAATATCCATGCCCTTGTAGATGGTGCGCGAATCAGCACAAATAATCTCACCACCGTACTGCCTCGCAAGGCGAATCGCCAGGCTGGTCTTGCCGCTGGCAGTCGGCCCAACAATGGCAATGAGCGGCAGAGTAGTGGGCGCGAGAGGCGGTGTGTTATTTTTTGTGGGCATGCGAGCCACCTTTCAGATTATTATGCGGCGTGGCATGTGGCCGCCAGCGACGCTGCGCAAAATCGACTACACGGTACGAGTCATCACACTGAATGCCATCGTGCTCAAGCAATTGCCGTTGCACCGCCTGCCCACCCGGAAAGCCAACTGCAAGGCCTCCCTTGCAATTCACAAGTCTATGCCAGGGCAGCTCCTCCGGCCCACCATGAGCAATCTCCCCTACTCGCCGCGCGGCGTATGGGTGGCCAGCAAAAGCCGCCAAGTCGCCATAGGTCGTTACCTTATCATCGGGCAGCTGTGCCATCAGCTCGTAGACGGCATCACGCAGGCTCATCACTGGCAAGTCGCTCAATTGCCTCCTCCACTTCGTACCAATTTGTGCAGCGCACCACCCCAGCTGGCAGCGTTGCGGCTTGGTTCCAGGCGTAATCGCCAAAGAGCAGCGCGTTGCGGCCATACGCTGCCACCGCTTGGCAGTGCTTGAGCTGGTCGTCGATCAGCACATCGGCGTTGATTTGCGTCATCAACTCTGCCTTCGTGGCACGGTGCGAATCATTAGTTAACTCATCCCAAATACCCGAGAAATAAACCGCCGTGCTAGCAAAGATACCTGGAAAATGTTCGTCGATCCAAGCTATTGTATCACCCTTTACTTGTAGGCAGCGTGACGTTGCAATCATCAGATGATGATGTTGTGCCAAATGCTCCAGCACCTCCAGCGCGCCGCCAATGTGCCCATAGCCCGCGCTTAGGCTCGTGCTCACAATCTCGGCAGTGCGACGCTCCACCTCGGCATTATCCACCTGCCACATCTTGGCCCAGTGCTCGTCGTAGTCATCGACCGTCAGGTTCGTCCCCCAGCGCTGGTTGCTAAAGGCGACGATGCCAGCGGCATTCTCCGCCAGCACGTCGTCAACATCCACAGCAATGCGCAGGCGGCGCATTAGCTCAGCCCCTCTAGATACGCTACTAGCTCATCCAGCGGCACCGTTGTCTCACCCTGCTGAGTGCGCACACTTACCTGGCGGTTGGCTTTGTCGCGCGGGCCAACGATAATCTGCACCGGAATTTTTACAATAGTAGCCTCGCGGATCTTTTTACCAAGCGATTCATTGCGCGTATCTGTTGTATATCTTACCTCGTTGTATTTTATAGGACGCATCAGTGCCACTGTTTTGAGTACCGATGTAATTTCATCAACATAGTCTTCTACGGTGTTGTTAATTGTGAGAATACGAACTTGCTCGGGCGCGATCCAGAAGGGGAACCACCCCGCCGTGTGCTCAATAAAGACGCTCAGGAAACGCTCGATCGAGCCCAGCAGCGCGCTGTGGATCATCACTGGCCGAGCCATCTCACCCGCTTCGTCTGTGTATTCAAGGCCAAAGCGCTCGGGCTGGACGAAGTCGAGCTGCACCGTCGCTACCTGGTGCTCGCGGCCAATCGCATCCGTCGCCATGAAGTCGATCTTTGGCCCATAAAAGGCCGCTTCGCCCTCCTGCTCGAAATAGTCCAGTTGCTTAGCCATCACAGCCGCCTTGAGCTGAGCCTGAGCCGATTGCCACAATTCTGGCGCTCCAAGGTAGCCCTCGCCCTCATCGCGATAGCTCAGGCGGACACGCAGCTTCATCCCCACAATATGGTACAGCTCCTCAGCGCAGGCCAGCAAATTGCTCATCTCCTGCTCGATCTGATCCGGCCGGCAAAACACATGGCTATCATCCTGCGTCAGTGAGCGCACCCGGCTCAGGCCGCCCAGCTCGCCAGTTTTTTCGTCGCGGTAGTCGGTCGTTGTCTCGAGGTAGCGCACCGGCATATCGCGGTAGCTACGTGGCTGGCTGGCAAAAATCTGGGTGTGGTGCGGGCAGTTCATCGGCTTGAGGGCCATCTTGTCGCTCGTCTCTTGGCTCGTCACAAGGAAGAGTTCATCGCCAAACTTCGCCCAGTGCCCGCTCGTCTCATACAAATCTTTCTTGGTAATGTGCGGCGTCCAGACTTTGGCAAAGCCGTATTTCTCACGCAGCTGGTTAGAGAGCTGCGCTGCTTTATCGCGCAGAATTGTGCCACGCGGCGTAAAGAGTGGCAAACCCACCCCCACCAGTGGCGACATTGTGTAGAGGTCGAGTTCTTTGCCAAGCTTGCGATGGTCGCGCTTTTTGGCTTCTTCGCGCATCTGTAGGTAGCTATCAAGCTCCGCTTGTGTTGCAAAGGCCACACCATAGAGCCGCTGCATCTGCGGCCGAGTCTCGTCGCCTCGCCAGTACGCACCAGCCACGCGCAGCAACTTGAAAGCTCCCACCTTACCTGTGCTCTCTACGTGCCCGCCACGGCACAGATCGGTGTAATCGCCCTGAGAGTAGAGTGATACCGTCTTTACCTTACTCTCGCCTTCTGCGGCGCTACCAAGGGCCTCTCCAGCCAGTTCTTTGGCAATGGTTGTCCCCGAGCGCTTCAGGTCATTGAGCAACTCAACTTTATATGGCTGATCCGTCTCCTTCGCCCAAGCAATCGCCTCATCCACCGGCACATCGCGGCGTGTAAAGGGTAGATCGCGAGCAATGATGCGCCGCATCTCCTTCTCGATTTTGCCAAAATCTGCCTCAGATATCGTCACATCACCAAGGTCAATGTCATAATAGAACCCCTGCTCGATGGCTGGCCCCACGCCAAACTTCGCCTGTGGCCACAAATGCTGGACGGCTTGCGCCATGATATGCGCCAAGCTGTGGCGCATTGCTTGCTGCTCGTTGTTCATTGCTTTGTTTGCTCATCACCTTCTCTCCTGCGCGCTGGCAGCCAGAAGCCGATTCGCTCCTCCTTGGATATAAATTATGTTGATAAAAATAAAAAACATGCGCCCTGGCACGGATACTCCATCCGACCAATCTCGCATGTCTCGGGCCGCTTGCACGCAAACGGCGGTTCCACCGGACTTCTTGACACTAACTGCCAAGCACTCATGACGCAACGTTTTCGCACATCACGACAGCCCACGAAGCTCGGGAGGCTGGTGAGGCCCCGTCAGCACTTATCGTCTATTGTATAACGAGAGTGGGGGTGGGTGCAAATATCGCTATATCGCTAAGCATAAATCATGTAGCATTTTCGCGTTCACCCTCCCCACACTCCCTCCGACGGAACACTATAAGGGTCGATACCTCCCAGGTATCGACCTCTTGCGCTGGGCTGAAAACTCGTTATTACAACGAGTTCTCACACTCCATCGGATGAAGTGTGGGGCGCGCGAACACACAATAACTGCTCGAATCTTTCATTTATCTACCCTTGCCCTCCCCCACATCTTCTGCTACAATACACGTGTCGGGCGATTAGCTCATTTGGCTAGAGCGCTTCATTGACGTTGAAGAGGTGAGAGGTTCGAATCCTCTATTGCCCACCATTTCGGTCTATTTGCCGATATACCCATTATCGGTCTGTAGGGTGTATCGACACAAAAGCACTTACTGCTATAGTAAGTGCTTTTTGTTATAGCAAAGCCTGGTAACATTACTTCGCTACCAGCTCACACCACAAACTTGCAAAACGCAAGCCTTGATGCTACGCTAAAGGCATGACACGAACAGCTCACAAACGCTCAGCCTGCCCCATTAGCTACAGCCTCGACCTTTTTGGCGACAAATGGACACTCCTTATCATGCGCGACGTGCTGCTCTTTGGGCGCTGCTACTTCCGCGAATTCGCACGCGATGAGCGCATTGCGAGCAATATTTTGGCCGATCGCTTGGCACGGTTAGAGTCGGCCGGCTTGCTTGATAAGCAGCGCGATCCACTCCAAGGTAATCAATACATTTACAGCCCAACGGACAGCAGCTGGCAGCTCTTGCCGCTGCTCGTTGAACTGCTCTTTTGGGGTGCTTGCGCCGACCCACACGCAGCTGTGAGCGATGACTATCGCACCACCATTGCCCACGAAAAAGATTTGCTCAAACAAGAAATCATGCTTGCCGCAAAAACCGGCACCTTCGTTGATTACTACCACAACACCATGGGTATACAGGGGTAGAGCCTCTCACAAAAAATTGATACATAGTAAAAACATGTACTATATTTTAGTTGCAAATTGCAAGTGATTTACCCTGCTTGGCATCGCTACTTTTCCTCATGAGCCTACCTTCCGCACTCTCGCAAATTCACATTATATGAATTATAACAAAAAATATTCACATAATAGCGTCTTCTTGTCGCCACCTATCCTTCGCTCACAAGCGCCTTGATGCTGTCGCAATCGACCATGACTGTAACCTCTCAGCCCATCATATCGCTTGCAGATTACAAGCAAAATGACGCGCCATGTCGCAGTCTATTTGCTGGTTTATTATGAACAAAATATGGGCGAATTCACACACTGCGCCACACTCACCCAGACCACCTGCCTCGCCCAAGAAATCGCTCACACCATCATCAAATTCACGCATCAACTATGCAATATAAAGCATATGCTTATCAATATTACACACTATCTGCACACTCCTCTCCATTATCTCTACGAATGAAGCAGTAAAAACCAGCGCCAACAAATGAAAATTTGGTGTATATATTCACATCACTCATACATCCTGTCGCTAAGCTATCACAAGTTCGCCCGCTCCAGACTATTGTGTCCTAAGCAGTATAAAGAAACCTGGCATGCCACCACTTCTTTGAGCACCCCACCCTCCTCACAGCACCACCTAGCAGGCATAGCTGTGGTTTTTCATCTAATATTCATCCACACCACATCATTAGTTATCCACATTGCCTATGGCCATTTTGCTGCTCATCGTATGCGTTTGGTGATATAATGCACGCACTGTTTGTATTTGTATTTTGGTATTTTTGTAGTATAGCAGTTATTTTGATAAACTGACCTCTGTAAAATCTGCCAGAGTATCCTACTCGCATTGTTGCCACAAGCCCTACGAGCCACTCATTCATGGCGCTACAGCCTCAAAGCGGCCTTGCTCTGAGCTATCTAGCGAACCAACAGCCTCAGCGGCGTCAATAATACTCATGCCAGCTCTCTCACACGATTAATGAACGATACTTTAATTGGCCTCTACAGGCCAAAGAAGAGATATAAGAGATGTGAACGAAATACCACTAATGAACGGCCTTCTAGCGCCAGAGTCTTATCTACTCCTCAGTACCACCCCTCCTCTCTCACTCTTCAGCGGGGCATAAATCTGCCGCAAAGTCCTGCCAGACCACCGTCAACATGAGAAATTCTACTCTAAGCACCGCAGCTCTTATAGCCCCAGCCAAGGACGGCAGAGAATATTAAGATAGCTGACACTCTACGCTCCAATCCTCGCCAATACAAAAACCGGCCATTCTCTGGCCGGTTATATATGCCGCTACAAAAGCGCGAATTCTATTCCTTTTTGCGCTGCTTTTTGGCGGCTTTTTGGGCTTGTTTAGCGGCTTTGGCGCGATCGCGCGAGCCGGTAGTGGCCTTGACGGTTACGTCAAATTTGTCGAGGTAGCGGCCAAACGCCAGGTGCGTCTGCGCATTAAAGGCGCCAATCGCACTAAAGCAAATGGACGTGACGGGCATAAGGATCCACTGCGCCACCATAGCAAAGCTGCGCCGGCGCTTGTAGCGCTCGGGGCGGGGTGGCAGCATCTTGAGCATCAAGAAGACGGTGATGAATATACCGATCATCGCAAAGCGCTGCAAATTGCTAATTACCTCGGGCAGTATGTGCACCGCATAGCTGCGTGATGATTCTTGGTTGATCAACAGTGGTACCCACCCACCAAAGGTGACCAAAAATGCCATCACAGCCAGGGTCACGTGCCCATCGAGCAAGCGCATAAAGCGGGCAAACACCTCGGCAAATGGCACATTGCGCCGCCGCGTAAAGGTGCGTATTGCCACATACGGGATGTCCGACGCGCCATAGCTCCAGCGCCGGAGCTGCTTAAACTGCGCCACCACTGTTCCCCAGAAGGTGTTGTCCATCACGGCATCTTGGTAGATAGGCACATGGATAGGCAAAACACTGTAGTCCCCCGCAAAGTAGAAGTAGCTGCGCCAGTACTGGTGGCCATCTTCCACAATGCTGCGCGTGCTCCAGAAGTTCATCTCCACCAGCGCGTCCATTGGCTGCGAGTGCGAGGCAAAGTTGCGCAGTGTGTGGGGGCGCATACTGCTGATGATCGTCCAGAAGGAGTTACCCGTCGCAATCACCCGCATCGGTGCTGGCGCGTCCCAGATGTTGCCAAAATATAGTGCAATCGGCTGGTACGACAGACGCTTGCGCTCGGGGTGAACGATATACTCATACGCCACATAGTCGAAGTATGATGGGTACGGGCGGTTGTCACTGTCCAGCGTGGTGATCATCACATCACTGTAGGCAATCCCCTGCTCGTCACAATAGCGTTGGAGCTGCTTACCAGCATAGGTGATGTTACCACCCTTACCAATCACCTCATCAGGCATGTCCTTGGGGTGCATAATGGTCTGGAAGGTGAAGAATACGTCGCCATACTCCTGCTGGAGGCGGGCCGCCGTGCGGGCAATATCCACCCCACCACGCTCCTCGTAGGCAAGGACGAGGATAATCTGCTTATTGTTGTACGTTGTGTTCTTGACCGACTCAATGGTGGGCTGCAAGACATCATACGACTCGTTGTACGCCGCTACAATCACTGCTTGGTAAAGCTGCGATGGTCGTGGGAAGCTCGCTGGGTCGGCCGCCATAAGGCGGAGATTCTCGCGATGCTCTTGGGCATGGAACTCACGCTGATGACGCCTAGGCAATGGTTGCTCCTGAATGGCAGCATAGCTTGCTACTGGGTCTTCGAGCTGCTCTAGGCGCTGCCGCCAGTCTACCTTCTGCGCCTTCTCCAGCTGGTGGTGGCCCGTTAGGGTGCGGTAGGCAATGCCAACCGAGCGGACAATCACACTCATCACCAAGACGAGGAGGTAGATAGACGCCCACAGTGGATTGATCAAAGACAAAATGATGAACAAAATCAGCATCCCATAGCTCAAGAATGCTGGGAGAATTTCAAATAATCGGTATAGGAGGGTGCGCTTGCCCATGGGCAGCTCAAGATCGTTGTGGTTCATTTATCGATACGCCAGGTGCATTACTGCTAATCCATACGAGGCAGCAACCAGCAGCACCAATACTGCTGCCGCCCCCACAAAAAGCGCTGTCTGGCGGCGCTGCAGGCTATACAGCTTAACCATCAGGCCAATGTGCACCACCATTACCAACGCACCAAACAACACAAAACTGAGCAAATAATACCAATAACTCTTATAAAAATGCGCCTCGCCAAAGGCGGTATAGCGCACATAGACCTGCACATCGCGCACCTGCAGTGTAAAGCCCATCACCAGCATATAGATGATGCCCGCGACAAATACACCAACCAGCGCCGCAAAGAATGGCCGATCGGCTGCGATCGTGCGGAGAGGGGTGCGCAGAAAATCCTTCTTCTCTTTGGTCATAAACAAATGGAGCCGCTGACCGGACTCGAACCGGTGACCTACGCTTTACGAAAGCGCCGCTCTACCAACTGAGCTACAGCGGCATCACCGCTATATTATACTAGAGGCGAGGCGAAAATGGAAGGTGGCGCGGCGGGATAGCCTGTAGAGGAGCGTGATACAAGACTCAGGTTCTACGATTCCTCTACAAACCTCTTGCGATTTTTGGTAATTGCTGCTACTATTGATCTAGCCTATGCGCTCGTAGTGAAGATGGCCTATCACGTCTCCCTGTCACGGAGAAGATCGCCGGTTCGAATCCGGTCGAGCGCGCCAGTATTGGATACGATACACCCTCTTGCAACAGATCAAGAGGATTTTTATTTATATAATGCGGAAATGGTCGTCTTTCGTTTGTAGTCCATCAATATGCAAACTAAGACTATCTCTGATATGATGGCCAAGCGGATCAAGAATAAAGTCAATCCCCTCTCGGTGGGTTCATTGTCGATACAACCAACTCTCCACAAGCACTGCCATTGCCGTTTGCACACTATCCTACCTTTCTTACTAAAAAACTCCTAGCGGCGCTCGTTCCCCTATGACGGGAGCACTCGCTAGGAGTTAGTGGCTTTATCAAAGCATAGATGCGCAAGAAATCAACGCTTAGCGTGTAAACTTCTCATGCAACGCATGGTACTCGTAGATTTCGTCATCTGAGAACCAGTGGTTGATCTCTTGCTCAGCTTCCTCAGGATTGCCCGAAGCATGAATGAGGTTAGGCACACCCTTGTCCTCGTCGTTGGCATAGCCAAAGCTCATGTGCGAGTAGTCGCCGCGGATCGTCCCCATCTCGGCAGCCATTGGCTCGGTGGGGCCCACCAGCTTGCGCACCAGCTTGACGGCCTCTACCCCCTCAAACACCATGGCAATAACTGGCCCTTGCATCATAAAGTCCAGCGTCACCCCAAAGGCATGCTTACCACGGCGCGACACCATCTTGCCAATCTCCTCGTAGTGGCGATAGTAGTGATCGCGCGTTGGAGCAATCATCTTGACGGCCACAATCTTGAGGCCCACTCGCTCAAAACGGGTCAAAATCTCGCCCACAATGCCCCGCTGCACAGCGTCTGGCTTGAAGACGACCAAGGTCTTTTGCACATTATTGTTGTTGGGCACCGCTGTTGTTTCGCTCATAAAGCTCCTTATTGTTAGGTTTGCTTGTATTATAGCGTATTGTGAGTGATCGCGAAAATGGAAAGTGCTAGAACTGTGCATCGCACCGTAGCTTACTGGACAAGAAAATATCTGGAGGCCAGCAATACCGTATGCGGGTATGCTCTATCATATAATCTGGCCGGAACATTTTCGGTCCAGTAAGCTACGACGCTAGCTAACAAAACAACCATATAGTTAGATACGATAACCCTGCCGACACCTGATGCTCTACCTCTCCATCTATATATTGTGGTATACTATGGCAAATGGCACAGCACTATTATATGCAAGATTTGATCATTGACTTCATCGAATACATGGAGGTGGAGCGCGGCCGATCGTCCAAGACAGCGGAGAACTACAAGCACTACCTCGAGCGCTTCGTTGAGTTTGCTGGCGCCGAGCTAACGGTCGATCAGATCACGCCCGAGTTGGTGCGGCGCTACCGCCTCTGGCTCAATCGCTACCAAAGCGTCTATGGTGAGGAGCTGGGCATGCTCACCCAGAGCTACCACCTCATCGCGCTGCGCGGCTTTCTCAACTACCTCTCCAAGCGCGACATCGCCAGCCTCTCACCGAGCAAGATCGAGCTCCCCAAGACGCACAAGCGGCAAGTCACCTTTCTGCATTATGACGAAGTGGAGCGGATGATTGATGCCGTGCCAAGCGATGGCAAAGAAGCCAACTTGCGCGACAAAGCCATCATCGAGCTGCTCTTCTCCAGTGGTCTGCGCGTCTCGGAGCTGGTTAATCTCAATCGCGACCACATCAACCTCAAGCGCCGCGAGTTCATGGTACGTGGTAAGGGCCAAAAAGACCGGCCGGTCTTCGTTAGTAGCCGTGCTGCTGAGCAGATCGAGACCTACCTCAGCGCCCGGCATGATTCGCTCGACCCGCTTTTCATCAGCTATAGCCGCAACCACGGTGCCACAAACACCAGTGGCGACTTCCGCCGCCTCACGACGCGCAGTGTGCAATCGATGATTGGCAAATATGCCCGCCTCGCTGGCATCACCAAGCACGTCAGCCCCCACACTATGCGCCACAGCTTCGCCACCGACCTATTGATGAATGGCGCCGACCTACGCAGTGTCCAGAGCATGCTGGGCCACAGCAACATCAGCACCACACAAGTCTACACCCACGTCACCGACCAACACCTGCGCGACATCTTCGAGCAGTTCCATAGCGGGAGAGAACAGGGGTAGGAACCCTAGAAAGGAAACTATGAATAATATGTCATCACCAAGTAACAACATCCAGCCTTCGCGAGCAACTGAGCACAGGGGCTCGGATGGTAGTGTAATCAGAATGTTTGACCACAAAGAAGCAATGAGAGTAATCCTCGCTTGGGCGGACCATGACTGGCCGATGACCAAACAACAGGCATTCGAACTGCGAGATTCATTGGGGTGGCGTCTTGGTCCTGAAGGCAGAGGATTTGTCAGCACAGTGCAAGTTGGTAGCGAGCGAGATGGATCCATTCTCTTCGATCACAGAACGGAATATTTTAGCTCTATAACGATACCATTAACAACTAAGATTCCTAGCAAATTGGAGAAAGAATTTGCACATAAGCTTGATGACCTATATTCTGCGTGCGTGAAGTCTATGCAATCAAAATTTGGTAGAGGTAGGGACGATTCGGATGATACAATACTACACCATTATTGGTACCTTCCTTCAAAGGCGTATGTCTCCATAGGCAGGTTCATTGACAAGACAGTTTATGATAATACAGACATCCGTTATAACGTAAGCGTCACAATAGAGTCTCCAGCAATGAAGGATATAACCGACGCAGAAAATGCCTACTTCGAGTACTTTGGGCCAGATGCGCCGTAAATAACATCCCCTTCTTACACATAAATATAGGTCGCTATTCTAAATAATAGCGACCTATCTATTTTAGATTCTCATTCCTACGGATTACACGATGTACCCAGTGGCCCTGCTTCATCGTTGGTGACATAGAAGTTCTTGCAGAGACTGCCAGTGATGTCGACGCCTTGCTCCGGGAAGGTGAAGCTACCATTGGTATTGAAGCCGACATTGACACGGCTTTTGATGCGGCGGAAGATGGTGTCTGCCCGGCCGGTGGAGTCGATTTCGGGCTGGACGGTATCGAACTTCGTCACGCTGCTTGCCCGTTTGAGCGAGATCTTGACTGCTGAGGCTTTGTACAGGCTGGTTACGCGCAAGAACGCCACACGCGAGCCAGCTGGTACAGACTCACCGCCGGCCATCTGGAGGACGGCTTGGCAAGCATAGCCACCACCAGTGTAGCGCGCGTTGGAGCACGGCACGGCGTTGACGGTCGTCTGAGCACCACTATCGCTATTGGCGCGCAGGCCGGGGCGCTGGATGGTGAGTGGGTTGGCATTGTCGGTGATGATGCTGGGGCGCAAGAAGTTGGTCGAGACTTGGGCGCTGTCGAGCTCGCTCAGGCTGACACTTGTCTTGGTGGGCAAGACAGCCTGGGCCCGGATGAGAGCTGGAGCGTTAGGGCTCCACTGGTCTTTGCGCGGCAATGAGCGGAGGTCGCCAGAGGTTGGTGTCTCGATGGAGGCAACTTCGTTGTCGCTGTTTCTCTTGCGCATCCACTCGATCTGCACACTATCAAAGGCATCTGCGCCAACCAACGGAATGACAGTCGACTCCCCTTCTGCAAGGTCAAGCTTGACGTCTTCAGTCTTGGCCTCGATCTTGACGCAGGTGTAGGCTTGGTTGAGTGTGCTGCTGCCGCTACTGGTCTTAATGGTCGTCTCACCACTGACGGACGACACCACACCAGCTGCTGCCACGGTGTTGCAACGCTGCTGCTCAATGGCGCGGCGAGCCCGCTCATTACCCTTGAGCGCCGCACGAATGACGCGCTTGCCATCCTCCACTCCAGCGACCGCTGAGTCGTAGGCACTCTGCGAGAGGTCGTTGTTGCTGGCGCGCTGCTGCTCCTGCACCATTAAGCGGATGAAGCTCACTGTCACCACTGCAATCAACACAGTCGAGAACATCACCACAAAGAGCGACACCATGCCGGCCTGCCGCTGCTTATTGCTCTGCTGTTGTATCCACCTCATCATCCTACCCCTGTATCAATGTCTCAAAAATATTAATGGCGCAGAAGTTGTAATTAGCACTGTCGTTCGTGGGCGGCTTGCAGGTCTGGTTGGCAGTGTTGATCGTATCTTGCTGGTTCGTCCCAATGACGAAGCGGAGGCGATAGATGGTGTGCGTGCCCTCGGTCGATTCGATAACAGGATTGATCTGCAAATCGCGCAGCGCCAAATCCCCCTCGCGCGAGCCCAGCAGCTCCGTTGCTTTGCTAAGAAATACATCGGTCGAGTACGTGCCACGAGCCGTTGGGTTGCAATACTGTGCACCAGCATCAGCCACACGGGCTAGGACAATCATATCGCCGCGCACATCACCCTGGCGTGTGTCGTTTTGGTAGCGGACGGCACTGCCTTGCTGTAGCTTGGCGGCTGGGCTCCACACATACGACATCGTGCCAAAGCACAGGCGCCCCAACCCACCGCCTTTGTCTGGCGACACATAGCGGATCCCATCTGCCGAGGCCAAGGCATCGCGCCGGAAGGAATCGGCCACATCGCGCCCCGCGAGGTTGATCGACTTGAGCGTCACCCCCTTCGTATACAGGCCAATAATCTGCAGCGTGGAGGTCGTAATGGCAATAAGCAGCACTGAGAGGAAGCTCATCGCCAGCAGCAGCTCGATGAGGGTAAAGCCTGACTCTTTGCGCTGTACAGTCTGCCGCGGCTTCTCTCCCTGTGTTTTACCTCTGTTAGCGCGCCACATCGTATAACCTCGTTACGGTGCCAATCGTCATTGGCTTATCACTCGCTACAGTCGGCCAGCAGGCAGAGACATACACATCATAGGCAAGGTTGGCATTGGCACCCTCCGCCTTGACAATCTGGACGAAGAGCCCCTGCGCCCGCGGATCGTTGCCAAAGTCTACCTTGCTGTAGGTCGTGGGCTCGGGCTGGTAGCTCGCGTTGGTCGGCTCGAAGAGGCGGATGACCTGCTTGCCCGTGGCAGCATCGGCCCGCGGCGCAACAAAGAATGCGCCGCGCCCCCGCAATGTATCCGGCGAAAGGCGGCAGTTGCTCTCAGCGAGCTCGCTCAGCGTAATGGGCGTGGTCGTGCCCACCTTGCCTTTGATGGTCTCCCACAGCTGCTGGTTGACGGCCTGCTGAGCAGTCCGAATCAGTAGCACCTGCGAGTCGATCTGCTGCCGCACCTGCGTTACCTCCAGCGAGCGCTGCGCCAGCGCCATGCCTTGGTTCATAATCATAAACGCCCCCACAATCACCATACTAAAGAGCACGAAGGCAAACATCACCTCGATGATCGTATCACCCCGCTCGTGGCGATGCCCTAGCATTGGCCTATTCCTCCACCGATCAGCTTCACACTACTGGCCGAGCTGCCACCCCGGGCAATCACCGCTCCGCTAATGCCAGTAAAGACCAAGCCATCGGGGTCGATACAGAGGTTGGTGTCGCCTTTTTGGGCGTCGTTATCAGGCGAGAGGACGGTCATCGGGTTGTCTGTGTTGCCGATGTAGGTCTTGATGGCACCACTGGAGGGCGAGCGCACGATCAAATACGAGTGGCGCGCGCCCTGCCGCAGCGCCGTCTCCCACGCTAGCTCATACGTAGTCGTTTGGCTGGCGGTGTCTGACTGGACAAGCCCCGAGCGAGTCAGCGCCTCATAATCCGTTGCTGCAGTCGAGCCATCGCGCGTGGCATAGATCGTCCGTGCGATGAGGCTTCGGCCATCACGGCCAGTGATAATGAACCGCCCAATGATGGTGCACTCACTCGTGCCGGGCACCTGCGGGGTAATACTTTGGCTAATGCCGCTAGTGCTGCAGCCAAGGTTGCGGTCGTGATCGTTCTGGACATTCACCACCCGGTCGTACTCCCCCTGGAAGAAACTCACCAGCGAATGGGTGGCATCGCGGTAGCGCTGGGCATTGACCGTCGCGCCCACACCCACCATAATCCCGGCTGCCATTGCCCCACTCACCGCCAAAAACAGCATCATCTCAATAATGGTGAACCCTGGCTTCACTGGCATACTCATAACCTCTCTAGTATAGCACAAGCAGCATTAGCAGCACAGGGCGATGAGGCGATTCTGGGGAGAGATAATACCCCTGCACAGCTTAGGTATAGAGCGCAAAAACCAGCCACTCCTGGGCTGGTCTTTGCTTGGCTCACTTCAAAGGGTTTTATTGCCTACTGCGTCTCTTTGCTAGCCGGCAGCCCTTTCTCAATATCTTGCATAGCAGCAAGGACGAGCTCGTATGCCTTTGGGTTAGTTGAATCACCTAGCCTGCCACCAACACGAAGCACCTTTGCCTCGTCATTACACCGGCCAGCAGAGGTTACCAGTACTGTCCCTACTGGGTAAAAATCACGGTAGTAATCCTTCCGTTCCTCTGTTAGTGGTCGATCGGAATACACTTCGACTGCTGGGCCAGTTACAACGCTAATATTGATACCTTCTTGCTGTGCATTCTTATACTGCTCTTCGTTGTATGGATCAGTGATTTTGCATTCACTACCCTTAAATATTTGATCCTCTGTCGCCCATTGATTTAGAGCACCAGTAGGGCTACCTTCACGAAGAACCCGCGCTACAACTGCTGTCTCATACTGCACAAAGTTCCCGCGCGAATCTCTAGTCTCGCCGCCAGCATAGCTAGTGACGGCAACATGCTTGTCCTCAGACCGGCTACCAAAGCCTTTTTCTGCCAACACTCTGCCGATCCGCCGTATTTCATCGACGATATCCTCACATCGACGTTCATTGTCTTCTCTGGCAAGGTCTGCTTTAATCTTTTGTTCAGCCTCTTCCATTCGCCGAGTATACTCATCATGTATTCCCTTCCTAAACTCTTGGGTCTTTGGCGTTGGGAAGTCTTGCAACTCTGGCTTATACGGTTCTTGTTTTGTCTCACCACTAGGTGGGTGGTCATATTGTGGCATCATATCTCCTTGGAGTTAGGTGTTTATGATGCCTATAGTACTCTCTCTCTCTCTGGATTGTCAAGTATTACATCAGGTTTATAAGAAGGAGCAAATCTATCTAGCCTGGGCCTCAAAAGCCCAGCGGCAGCGCCACCAGCGCGCGCAAGATATGCCCACCAAACAAGAGCGAAATAACACAGCCAATGATGAGTAGCGGCCCAAATGGCACCTGCGAGCGCGTATTGAGCTGGCCCCGCACCAGGCCTGGCAGGACGATGATGCAGCCCAGCATGTTAGAGAAAAACAGCGTCATAAAGGCCAGGCGCCAATCACCCAGCAGCAGCGCCAAGCCCACGCAGAGCTTGACATCACCAAAGCCAATCCACGCTCCGCGCGAAATGGCATACAGCCCACCATACAACCCCGCCAGCAGCGCCACCGCCCCCGTGAGCGATACAAAGTCAATATCGTGCAACGTCATCACCCGCACCAGCACGAAGAGTGCGCCCAATACCATCAAACCATAGTTGAGCGGGTCGGGCAGGAGCTGCCACTTGGCGTCATACGCCGCGAGGATCATCAGCACCAAGGCCACCACCACCCACACAGCAAAGAGTAAGCTGCTGGCTGGCAATGCCCATGGCCACACCAGATACGACAGTGCCAAGCCAACTCCTAGCACCAGCTCCATCACCAGCTCGAACCAACCAATGAACTGCTGGCAATAGCGGCAGCGCCCACCAGTCGATAGCCAGCTCGCTACTGGGAGTAGATCATACCACGCCAGCACATGCCCACACTGCAGGCAGCGCGAGCGGTCGTCTCGCACTGTACCCTGCAAGAGGACGCGTAGTTGGCGCCATTCGTGTTTGTCGTAGGGGTGGCCGGTTTGCTTATCAGTCCGCAGTTGCCGCGCGCGCACCCGCCACACTTGCGCGCCCGCAAAGCTACCCAGCACTACACCGAGGAGGAGCAGTGCGCCTGCTATCAAGATCGTCATACCTCACTAGTATAGCAAAGATTGCAAGAACGTGCTACATCATCACGCGCTACTGGAGGCTCGTATAGACATGCCATCTGGCTAGAATATGCACCAGATTCTCCTGACCGTTTGGTCACTAGCCTTCTAGAATATTTTCTTACACAAGCACAACTCGGTAATTCGTGTACTCCATACATAAAAAGAGGCTGGCACTCCTTTAGTACCAGCCATCTTCTTGTGTGTCTTTTGCCCCTACTACGACTCAAGGCAATATGCCACGCCGTTGCCGCCTGCCTCTAACTTGGTGACGACGACAAATTGCTTGGATGTACCCTTCTTGAGGGTCGCACCATCAGCGTTGGTGGCGTCGCAGCGCACACCCTTGACGACGATGGCGCTCTCGGTGGAAGGCGTTACGGTGCCATTGCCCGCGTTGTCTTGGACGGTTATGCTCTCTTTGTCGAGGTTCGAGAGGTCGCCCAGGTAGCCCTTGAGGCCCTTGCTGTCGGGGAACTTCCCACGGTTGTTTGATGTATATTGCGTCACGGCAGCAGCGATGTTTTGCACATCATTCTTGCGTGCTGTGTCGCGCTGGCCTCGCTGCAGGGCAGGCAGCGCCACAAAGACCATCAAGAATATCAAGGCGGCAATCGCTAGCACCAGCATCACCTCGATGATAGTAAACCCTTCTTGCTTCGCTTGGTGTTGTTTCATACTTCTCCTTTGTACCAATGTACGAATATGCTTACGTTACTGCTATCATAGCGTAGAATGGCAGCATTGTCTAGGTTTTGTTCGCACGAGATGATGGGCCTGTGTGGAGAGAGGCAAAGCAGCGCTGTATTGCCTGTATTTTTGGCATGATTGCTGAGGAAAATGTATCAAAAACGGCGTGTTCTCGCCTATTTCCTGCTAAGAAATCATAGGTGCTTATTGATGGTTGAATGCACGATTTTTCTTATGCTCCACCTCCCAGCACCAGAGCTAAAAACCAGCCATTTACGACCGGTTTTCATACTCTATCGGATACAATAATCCCCTACTTCTGCGGCACGTCGATGTATTCTTGTACCTTGCCGTCGCTTTTGAGCTGGGCGACTTGCTTGGTGAGCTCAGTGAGGGGGATGTAGAGGTAGGTGAAGCGGATTTTGCTGTCGTTCTTTTCGTTGACTTTGACGAAGTAGTAGCCACTGTCTGTTGTGCTCTTGATAGCGCCAGAGGGTTTGCCAGGCTCGAGCTTGGCGATCTCACTCACCGCGAGGCCGTTGTAGCTACTAGCAAGGTTGATCAAGCCAGAATCCCCCACCTGTGGTTTGCTGCGGCCACTACCACCAAGCTGGGTCGCGATTTTGGCAAATTCACCATTACTGCTTGCCACCAGCCCCGCGGCTTTGCGCTGCAGCTCATCGGCCGTTTTATCAACCGCAAAGGCTACTCGAGCCCGCACAATGCTGCGCCGCACCGCCTGGCGATAATCCGATGGCGACCAGTTATACATCATGCGCGACGATGCATCGTACGTTTCTTGGCTAATCTTGCCATTAGCGGTGTTGCGCTGCTGCTCGATAACGGTATCAATGTCTTGCTCACTCACCGTGATGTTGTGCTGGCGTGCCAGCTTGGCGGCGTAGGTATCAACCAGCGCCCGGTTGAGCGACTCACGCTTGATGTGCTTGAGCTGCTCGCGGCCATCATCACTGTCGATGCGAATCTCATCGTACTTGCCTAGATAATACTTAGATCCCCGATACTGCACCAGGTAGTCGCTATAGCGCACCAGCTCGCCATCAATACTAGCCACCGGCACAGGAAAGATCTGCGTCATGCGGTAGAGGAGGTTGTTGGAGCTCTGGGCAATGTAGAGCTGCTGCCACGCCACCGCCGCCAGCAGCAAGGCCGCTACCAAGGCCACAATGATCGTATTGATAATCACCCGTCGGCGCGACACCTGGACGGGATGTTTGAACTTGCGTCCACCAGCCAATATCTCTTCGCGGTGCGCCGCTACCGTCTCGTTGGTGATGCGCTCGAACTTCTTGGGAGTGTTGGGGTTGGCTGCGCCCGCCTCTGTTTTGGCAGATTTGCCCGCTTTCTTGCCCCCCCGCTTCGGCTTGAGCGCTGCCAGGCGATCCTTCAGGCCAGTGGCTGGGGCAGTTGATGTAGACTGAGCGCCGTAGCGGCTGCGTTTGGGTTTTTTGCTTGGTAATTTCATGGTGATACTCCTGCTGCTTGTGCTGCACGCTCCGCCTCGCTGACGGCATCTTGCAGCTGATTGTAGATCTGCTCGGGATGATCGACATTGCGGATGATGAGATCGCCCACAAATGTTTGGATCACAATCGTACCAAAATGAAACACCTCACCCGAGAATCCTGGTATATTATAGCTGATATTCTGAATTTTTGCCAAGCTCAGCTCCACCACATCGGTGCCAAAAAAACCTTTTTGCGTCACTTGGCGAATGCGCTGGTCGGTCACGATGTAATAGGTGTAGCGCCACATCAAAAAATGATAGCAAAAGCCAATAGACCCCAAGACGAGCCCCACCACCGGTAAGAGAAACAGCTCCAATGTGTCTTGCCAAATCAGTGGTGGAATCGCCCCCACCGCCAGCGGCAGCAGCAGCATATAGAACCCCTTGCGCATGGCAATAATATGCCGCCGAAAGACAAACAGCAGCTCCTCACCCTCGCGCTGCCCATTAAATGCCTTGGTCTGTGCCATTATTCCCTACCTTTTTGTGTGATGATCGTTATGCTTTTCTTGCTGTCTATTGTAGCACGAACTCACCTCCACTTGAGTGCCAAACCTAGCTATCGGCTGCTATAGGGCGCTCGCTGGACAAGAAAATATTCTAGAAGGCCAGCGACCAAGCAAGCGGACAAACTCTGTGATATATTCTGGCCGGAACATTTTCGGTCTAGTGAGTGCCCTATAGCAGCAGTATCCTTGCTACATCTCACGCTCACCCTCCCCACACTCCCTCCTCCGGAACACTATAAAGGTCGATGTCTCCCAGACATCGACCTCTTACGCTGGGCTGAAAACAGATTATTGCAGTCTGTTTTTACACTCCATCGGATGAAGTGATGGGAGTAGAGCAAACGCAAAAGAAGCAAAAGCTTCAATTATTCACCCCCCTTGACACTACCCCACAATCCCCGCGTATAATGAGGTCATGAATAATATGCGGAGCATTTGCCTATGGTGACGGCAGGGCGATTTATCCACAAGCGCCGCACCACTGCTGGGGCTGGAGCACCACTGGTGCCACCGCCACACCACCCACCAGCTGCGCCGCCACCACCAAAGATACCAACGCCGCCGGCCGTGAGCCCCACCGAGCCACTAGCGCCACCCGACTTGCAGCGCCGCCTTGGCCATGGCATTGTGCGAGCGCTCTGCATGTTTGCGGCGGGAGCGCTTGGTTGGCTCTGCTACCTCTGCTGGACGAGTGGTGGCACACGAGCCATGCCAGCCGACTTTATGGCTTGGGTCGTCTCATTCGCCCTCTTCTCCTCCGCCATCATGTTCGTCGGGGCTGCCT
The DNA here is from genome assembly GCA_938045445.1 of uncultured Candidatus Saccharibacteria bacterium. Taxonomy (GTDB): domain Bacteria; phylum Patescibacteriota; class Saccharimonadia; order Saccharimonadales; family Saccharimonadaceae; genus Saccharimonas. The sequence continues at coordinate 6,033 of CALIMM010000006.1, read as the reverse complement.
GCAGCCGCTGGGACGATATGTCCGACTGGGTGCGATGGGCGGCTGAGGTAGTTGGCGGATTTGGGAGGTAAGCTACTCTTCTCTTCGCTTCATAGCTCGTCACTTTCTAGCACAAAAGCTCAAGCAAAAAATCGCCATCATCGTGACGAGTTTTTATTTATAGTATATTCTAACTCCTTTGGTACACCTCCGCGAGATCAACGAGAACAAACTGGAAACGTTACTCGCGCTACGGGCTGATGTGCTGGCTCGTGCGGGGGAGCGGCTAGCCGGCGAGGATGCGTCGCAGGCGTCGGCGCAGGCCAGGCCGTCCACAGCACGCCAGTCATCATGTGACGAGGCACCAACGAAGGGTGCCACCCTGGCCAATCAGACGGCGGAGCTGGTTGATACCAGAGTTAGACAGTGCCCTACCCCGTCACCTTACTCTGTGACGGGCGACTCGCTGGAGGTGCCTGCTAGTGGAGACAGTGAACCACCAAGCAGCGATGGCCTTGCGAAACCCGCCCCCAGCCCTATTCGCGCAAAGACGGATGCCAACGCTATCGCACACACCATCATGCAGCGCCAGCATCACCTTACCGCAGCCGAGCGAGATGAGGTGGCGCAGCTATACCAGGATGGCTTGCCAGTCCGCACGATCTGCGAGCGCTTCGGCATCAGCAAAGATGTGGTCTATGGAATCCGTCGGCGGCGCGGGCTACCACGACGCCGGGCAGGCATGACGGACGAGCAGAAGGCGCAGGCGGTAGAGCTGCACGCACGGGGAGTATCCGCAGCTGCGATTGGCAGGCAGTTTGGCGTCAACGTCAAGACGGTACTGGCCTACTTGCGTGCAACAGATAGCGACCAGACTCGCCAGTAGGCATCACTTCGCCAGCCGCTCAGCCCGCCTCACCCCTCATCTTCCACATACCGCGCCAGCGCACTCACTAGCCGCCGGGCACTCTCCAGGGTGATGTCGAGGCCGTGGGAGCGGGAGCCGTCGCCGATGTAGAGCCAGGTGTCGTTGTCGTGTGGGTATTGGTAGCGCACTAGGGTGAGTTCGGTGGCGGTGGGGTGATGGTGGATGGTGCCAGTCTCATCGGTGGTGCGTTCTAGGGTGATGCAGGGCATGAGGGCCGGGGTGGCTTCGTGGAGGTGGTCGTCATCTTTGTCTGGTGCATCGGCGTCGTGGCCGATGCACCAGGCTGGGCAGGCGGTGGTTGGTGGCGTCTGTCTCTCGTTGTCTTCTGCCTTGGGCTGCATTGGTCTCCCCTTCCTTGCCCTTCAGTATGTGGTGGGGCTGTTAGGGGGAGAGTGAAGCGGAGGGACGGACCAGATGGAAGGTGGGAGGGCTGAGGGAGAACAGAAATAAGCTGGACTACACCCGCAACACATTGATGATTCAGATTCTTCAAAAAGGGGTGGGTCAGGGCTCAAACTGACCATGCCGACATCTGACGGCCTCACCTGTGAGTTACCCATCAGCTTTCATACGCTATCGCGTGACGGCGATTCAACGCCGCTTCGCCCCTCAATATGAAGATTAGCAGACTTTTAGGACAAACACAAACATGTGCGCTCCAGGTGTATATTAACTAAAAGGCGGTAGCCTCATTGTTTCAACAGCAAAGTAACTGTGACTACTCACCTTCCACAATTCTAATCCACTCTGTTGTTCCATTAGTAGTATTGTGTACGGCGATCACCTTCCCGCTCCGACTGCCTGGATATACATCCACGCGACGCGTTGACCCATTTGCAAACGTGTGAGTGAGGGTGAAGCCGTTTTTCAACTGCTCGCGAGTAACCGCGTACGCCTTCGAGATCGTATGCTTTCCTATCTTCGATCTACTGCGATCGCGGCGCTCTATCCTCGGATCTTTAATCCCGTGCCCTTCAAGCAGCTTCCCAAGGAGCTTCCGGCAGCCGCCGCCCTTCTTTCCTGTGATCAGGTAGTTGTCGGTCGATAGATAACTGCGATAGTAGTACGACCCATTTTTTGTCAGATAGCCATTATTCTCGTCTTCGTATCTCACACGGCGATCAAGCAAAAGCAGTAGATTGTCGCTCATCGGTGCCCACCCGCCTTCAACTTCATATCTTTGTCTGCTGTATCCCAACCAGATCTGGAAGCTGGAGTAATGAAAGCAGGCAAGTTCGCCAGTGTCAAGCAAGCAATACAGCGAGTATTCGTATATTTGGCGAGACTTCTTCGACATATTCCCAGAGCAAGGATTCCTCAGTTTTTCATTTGTCGTATCTCCAGTCTCAGTTTCACAAATAACCCAGTACCCAATATGCTCCCTCGCGTAACGCTTTTCCGGAGTATCGTTCGGTTCTGCCGCGAAGAGGTTGCGGAAGAACTTTGCGACCTTGCCGGAGCCATCGTTTGCCTCCGCTATTCTCTTATCCACCTCGCCTTGCTTCTCGTCCGTGTATCCCATAGGAGAGATATGATGATCGACGAGCAGCTTCGCCGCTTTCTGCGCGTACGACGTCACCCACGCCATGTCGAGGGTGGATGCCTCGTAGTCTTTGGCTACCTGTTCCCAATCTACCTTTGCCATGATCTACTCCACATCAATACGGATCAGTTCAACTTTGCCGCTTACACCGTCGTAGGCCGGGATGCTCTTTCCTGGCTTGGTGCGTGGTGGAATCCGGACACTCGCCGATCGACCGTCTTCGAATGTGTGCTCAATTCGGCAGCCGTGACGCAACTGCTCGGCAGTCAACACGTATCGTCGCGATTCCTCATTACTGCTACTTACCCAAGCACTTCGCACTGCCACCGACTTTCTCGCACGGGCCAGCAACTGGTTGAAGTACTTCTTGCAACCACCACCTTTTTCCGCGACAATCAGGTCGTTGTTAGCCGAGAGACTTTCCCATTCACTGTGCCAATACTCGCCTGTCGCCTTATCGTATGGCTTATCTATTTCACGATGTCGCACTTCGTGGTCAAGCAGTAGAATTTCTTCCTCACTCATCCACTCCCATCTACCTGATGCGGTGGCATCAAAAACGATGTCCAAGTCCCGTCGCCGATGCTCACGAGCATCGAAGTACCAGAGCGATCCATCAGCAAGCAGCACGTACCTGGTCACGAAGTTGGCGTCAAGAGATTCAAGACGTGTTTTGTCGAGCCAGTCAATGTACTGACGCCGCTGCCCCATGGTATGGGCCTTTGTCTCAACAAGCGTCCAGTATCCTATATGAGGGAGCTCGTCCGTCTTCGGCAGCATGTCATACGGCAGGCCAAACATCTTTCGAAGGAGATTTGGTTTAATCTTCGTCCGAGCACTTTCATTGTACTCAAGTCGATCAAACTCGGCTTGCCGTTTCTCCACCTCACGCTGCGTCTCATCCACATAGCCGCTGAACGGAATATGGTGCTGCTTCAGGACAGCCGCCACGCTGCAGGCAATGTCTTGGAGGGTGGGTAAATCGAGGGTGGATGAATCGTACTTGTCAACGGTTTGGGAATTATTCATTGCACACACAGTAACCTTCCTTACGAAGGCGTAATCTGTTAACTCAACAATGCGGTCAGTATGCTTCGTCTCAGTTTGTACTGTCAATCGAAGGGCGAGAAATACTCCTGTGAGTGAGATATCACAATTCAGCCATCAAACAGTTAATTGTGCACGATAACTCGCAAATTTTTCAACAGCATCTCAGCCACCTCTACTGAAGCAATCTGCTGCCACGAGCGGAAACCAACCGCTATGTTAAAGTCATCAATTAGTATTCCGTTAGTTCCTGGATAGTAGCGCCAGTCACCATTCGTGGTGAGGTGGCGAAGATTCTCCAATAGCCGCGTCACACCACCAGACTTCATCATGTCTTTGATGGCCTGTGCATATATCTTTTCTATTAGTTGTTGATTGTCGGAACGAGCTTGTCGCACATAGCGCATGGTGCTACCCCACGTGCCGTTATGGAAAACGATATCACCACCAGGACAGTTATAACCATATCGATACGCAAGTCGTGTACTAGCTACCGCATGAACAGCAGCCATGATCTCATGCAGGAGAGGCGTTCGTTCATCATTCTTCGGGAGATCACCAGTTAACTCGACATCAAAGTCATCGAGGATTGGTTTATCATCGTGGCGACTGATAGGCATTCGGTCTGTGCACTCTTGTAGGTGAATCACTGCTGACTCAGCAAGATCATGCCATGGCTGGCGATCCATTGCGCGTACCTGCTCAGCGAGCTCCGGAATTTTGAGAAACTGAGTGATCTTTCCTTTACGAGAGTTTATTTCGGTGATCGCAGTTTCGATCGTCGCCTCAGAGATATTGATCGTCGTTGGGTGGAATATCGATTCATGCCGCAGGGCTTCTCTATCTCTGAGGCTTATCTCGATTAACACTGTCCCCGTTCGACGATAAAGAATATCTGATAGAATATAGTCAACATATGGGAAGAGATGTGCCTGATCTGCCTGGCTACATATTCCGTGGACGACGAGATACCGATACAGATAACTGATATGGTAAGAAGGGCATTTTTTGACAAAGCATAATGTTTTCATGAAAATATAATAGCATGAAACGTGGAAGTGGGACAGTTTAACGATGTGTCCCAGATCGTTGACCCCTAATGTCGCGCTTGCCCTCCGTGCCGACTATGAAGATCGCGTCCTTTGGGATCGTGTTCTTTTCTAGTCACATTCTTTCTCTTCCGCTGAAACTCCCCACCTCGGCGTTTTGCATTATTTCTATTAGACACACATTGCGGACAATCACACACGTTTTTACGTTTCTTTGTCGTCCTGCAGATACTGCTTCCAACCATTACGGGTCTCCTTTTTCTGCGTCTATCTTGGTTTATGGCTACAGATTTGGTGAATTACGTAGGCATACTTATACGCTCCTTTCGGGCGTTTGTGAATCAGTTTCCAGCAATAGCGTTATAGTTTTCTCTGCCAGTTTATAGCTTGCACCACGCTTAATATCGAACTCGAATAGACGTTCTCGTGCAAGCGCACGCAAGAATATTTCTCGGAACGATTCCCATATTGGGGTAACCGTTACTACGCACCTACCGTTTTCATCTTCTTGAGATTCGAGATGAATCGCTCCTTTGCCGCGCAACCCCATTATGCGTGAAATGAAAATAGCGAATGTAGAATCACCCAAATCTGATTGCGGTGTTAGGTTGCCTCGCCGAAAAGACTTGTAGATTGTGTATTCTACGTTACTGACGGAGAGCTTACTCATAGTAACCGTTTGTGGTGCGCCGTCTGCCATGCTTGATCCTCTCCTGTAAGGAATTTGCAAACCTTGTGGGATTTGATGGCTGTCATCCATGGAGAAAGCAAAGGGCTTCTTTGCTCCTCGCAGTTAAAAAATTAGTACGTTCGGCCGAAGCGCGCAATAATCTACAACCGAGAACACGCAACTCTAATGTTGTAGACAACCAACAATATTTCTTCACTTGTATGAGTTCTTAGACTGCTGGCGTCTTGACATCGATTCTATATAGGAGTAAGACGCTTCGACACATATGTCATTAATGCGCTAGCTCTTACTTTGTGTGGACATATGCTTGAGGTTCGTAGATGCGCTCTCTGTCTGATCAGGTAGCCCATGAGTCATCCTTTTCAGACGCCTCGCCCGACGTATCGCTAGACTCATCGCTGCACCCAAGCACTCCCACTTTCCCGCGCAATCTAGCGGTTTGGCCCTGCTATGTGGCGGCGACTGATAGCCCCTACTGGGCTCCTTCCTCCACTACCCACGCCGTCAGAGGTAGCCGCTACCCTCCGAGTTGCTTGGCCTCTGCTCAAGCTGGTGGTGGAGTCGGCTGGGGCGTCAGCGCTGCGCCATCTGCCTGGCGAACTTCGCAGCCCGTGCTACCTCCTCCTCATCTGTGGTCGGCTCCATTTCGCCGTACTTCGCACTGGACTTTGCGGGCATTCTGAGCGTCAATGGAAAGAGACAGTCGGCTAGGCGTGGCTGGTATGTCCAGACAAACGGATGAGTGAAAGGAGGATGCGTGTATGGAAGCAGGATCAACACAAGGCGGTGTAGCGGT
>CALIMM010000005.1 GCA_938045445.1 uncultured Candidatus Saccharibacteria bacterium | reverse complement strand
TGGTCCACTAACCCCGCGTGGGAAAGTCTACGGGGAGTCATGCCCTCACCTTTGCGTAGATACATCAGGTCGGTCAGGAGATCTTCGCTACTGAAAGGCTGCTGGTGCATTTTTGCTCCCTCCAAAACCTGGTTTCATGTACTACCACATTGCCTCAGATCTTCCTGGGGTTTTGTCATACCGGGTTGTTCCATTTTTGCCCACTATGCCAACTTTTTTCCATCTTTCCCAATCATCATGACAGCGCTCATATCGTCAGAGTTAGCCGGGATGGCAACAGGGACTACCTGGCATAACCAGAAAGGAGTGTGGGATGACATACCCACCACAAGGGGCGCGCTATCTGCCTGAACGTACCAATGCCAATGGGATAATGGGCACCAGTTTTGGCCGCACGGTACAGGCGGTGCTGCATACCTACGAGGAACGTGCGCACCACCGCCACCTGGCGGCACAGGCAGACCTAGCCACCGCCAGTGAACAGGCTCGGGCTGCGCTTACCTCTCAGGCACTTGGTAATACGTTGGCTTTGGTGCAGCAAGCCGAGGCGTGCACCAAAGCCGCGCCCGCTGGAACGGGTTACTACGCCCAGATTGTGGCGGCCTACGCCAGTGGCGCAGCCCGGCGGGTGGCGGATTTATGAGGAACATAGTGTGCGGCGGCTGCGTCGGCATAGCTAGCTTTATGCTCGGCATATGGGCCGCCATATACACAAACATTGGCCACGCTTTTCTTTGCTGGGTGTGTACGGCTGTACTTTTCACCCTTGTAATGGGCGACGTATACGTGGCTGGTGGAACGCGTGAAGTGGTGCGGCGCGTGCGCGCCATATATACGGTGTGGCGCTGCCAGCGTAACAACTCTTACCTCCTGCAACCTCATGGCTACATGTATAGCCAAGGGAGACTGATCCAAACCACCACATTGGCTGAGCAAGCTACAAAACTCGATACAGCTCTCGCAGCTGACCAAGCAGCCTTTCGGCAGGCGATGGTGCAGCTAGAGAAGGCTCAACATGGGCTTGATGTGGAGGGTTAGGAAGTAATGAGTGGCAGTGCGCGACTGTGGCTGATGTAAATAAAGAGTCAATTTCCAGGCCGATGCAAAAATCACAGCGCCGAAATATAGTGCCAAAACAGGCCATTTAACCACCGTTTGACAATGTCTTACCGCTCGCCTGTCTTGCTGCCTAGACGGTTTACGTATGGAAATAAATGGGCCGTAATGGAGGTAAGGGGGATGAATATTATTCGCGAAAACTCCCTGCCAAAGCGCTATGTAACAAAGGATAAGGAGACGTGTTATGCCTAAACAAAATGGCGATATAAACACAGAATCTGTAGCCGAACAACGCTTTTGTACTATTTTGGCTGATCCGCCATGGCCCGGCCAAAGCGGTGAGCGGCACTACGCCACCATGAGCTTAGACCGCATTGCGGATATACCAGTTTCTGCCTTGGCTACGCCAAATGCTCACCTGTGGCTTTGGACAACAAATGCCCTCTTAGTTGACGCCTACGCAGTCGCGGCAGCGTGGGGTTTTACTGTCCGCAGTCCGCTTACCTGGGTTAAGTTCCGCCTTGGGTTATCGAGTCAGTACCAGCTCCGCAACGCTACCGAGCAACTACTATTCTGCACTCGTGGTAAAGCACCGGTACGTTATCGCTCCCAGCCGACCTGGTTTAACGCGCCAGTGCAGGAGCATTCCCGTAAGCCAGCTGAACAGTTCGCCATTATTGAGCGGATTTCGCCCGGGCCATACCTAGAGTTATTTGCCCGTAGGCGACCCGAATCAAATGCCGATTGGTCAATTTGGGGTAACGAGGTCGAGTCAGACATTGCTATTCCTGGCTACCCAGTACCAGAGCAGCGGCTGGAGGAAAAACAATGATCCAGCTACGCCATCACCTCACCAACACGACAGAAAGGTGCTGCTATGCGCCCGACGCCAACGTCTTTCCCTACCCGTTGTTTACGAGTAGCTGCCACATTGCTGCTTGCCAGTGTGTGTCTCCACGTAGCCGCCATGCTACTTACGGCTGTTTGGATCAAATTGCTAGTCATCTTTGTGTTTATCCTGCTCATTCCCGCTGTGCGAAGGCTGGTTTGTTGGATGCTCGAACTGCGGTATTGGTAATGCTAAATGCCCTGGATATAGCTAACAAATAATAACTAAGGAGAAATTATGTCAAAGAAACCGAAGCAAGCATCATCAAAACAATTCCCACGTACAGGAAAAATAAACCGCCGTGCACGCTCCTGTGATGTACGGGCCGTACCCTGCTGGAAGCCAATCGCTGAGCTGGAACTCGCTCGTGTGCTAGCGCTGTATGTCGTAAATCAACATGGAGGAGACGACCTATGCCATACTCCCAAGAGTTAGTGTGGCTGCAGCTTTTTTGGCCACGACCGTTAAGCACCCAGACAGTGAGTGAGCTCCTTCAGCGTCTTGTGGCTGACCCGCATCTTGGGCGGCTTGTGTTTGAAACCAGGGCACACGCCAAAGGTCTTGTTTTCTTACTGGGAGTACGTGCAAGCCAGCGTGACACTATCGCCCACATTGTTCGTGAACTCGTGCCAGGCATGCAGTATACGGACAGTACGGAACAACCTGCTGGCTCTGGTGAAGCTACTTCACTAGCTAATCTTCGCCCGCGTATGGACAAGGCGGCCCGAATTACCACCAACCGTAGCGAACGCCTCTTGGCGGTTCCGCAGGTAGAAGCTGCCACGCGCAGACTGCTGGCTGCTTATAGTGAACTCTCACCTGGCGAGTGCATAACCGTGCAAGTGCAACTGGGGCGGCGTAGGCCACCGCGTAGTGTGCCGTATCAGTCATGGTGGGATGTGCTGATGCATGGCTATCGGCCACCCGCGAATACACGTCTAGACAAAACCGATCGCTGCCAGTACCACTGTGCGCAGGTAAGCGTACGTATTGGGGTTGCTGGAATGAGCCACGCCCGTGCTCGCCAGCAGCTGCTCAACATATTTGGTGCTATGCGCAGCGTGGAGACCAGTCATACTCGTCTCCGGCTCACCCCAGAATCAGCAACGCGGCTTAACCAAGCGAGTGTACCGTGGTATCCCTTCTATACAACGAGCCTACTGGCTGCAAGCGAAATTGCTCTTTTAACCGGCTGGCCAATCGGTGATAGTGAATTGCCTGTGCTAGGGCCTATCTCGCCTCGGGTCATGCCACCCCCGCACTGGCTGAGCAGCACACAATCCAATCTGGCTGGCCGAGTATTTGGGGTAAGTAACGCGCCGGGGCATACGGATACTTCTTTAGGCATTTCGCCAGCCGATAGTCTGCTCCACACCGTGTTACTTGGCCCGACTGGAGTTGGTAAATCGACCGCTATGCTACGCCTTATTCTGGCAGATATACGTGCCGGGCGCGGTGTGCTTGTGATTGATCCCAAGTCTGACCTCGTGACGAGCCTGCTTGAACGCATCCCACCCGGCCGTCATAAGGACGTGGTATTGCTTGATCCAACTATGCCCCAGGTAGTCGGCCTCAATCCGCTGGTGTCGCAGGCTGCACGTCAGCAGCCTGACTTGGTTGCGGATAGTCTGCTAGCTAGTTTCAAAAGCATATTTGCTGAAAGCTGGGGTGTGCGTACAGAAGAAGTCTTAGCAGCCTGCTTGCTGACCTTAGCGCGCGTTAGCCAATCCCTACCCGGCGTGGCGACGTTGGTTGCTATCCCAAGCTTGCTTACTAATCCCGAGTTACGCCGCCGCATTACTAGTAAGATTGACGACCCTCTAGGTGTGTCTTCTTTCTGGGCTAAGTTCGATAGCTGGAGCCCTGAGCAGCAGCGCCAAGTCATTGCACCAGTCTTAAACAAACTGCAGCAATTAGTAGTGCGTCCACATATACGTGCCGTACTTGGTCAAACCGCTCCACACTTTCAGCTGGATGAGCTGTTTACCAAACGTAAAGTTGTGCTCATTCGCCTCAATAAGGGCACTTTAGGTGCAGAAGCTGCGCGCCTGCTTGGCTCGCTGGTAATGGGGCAACTGTGGCCACTTATACTTGGCCGCGCGAACGATCCACCCACCCGGCGCGCTATTACCAGCATCTACATTGATGAGGTCCACGATTTTATCCAAGGCATTCCTGGCGATTTGGCTGATGCCTTAGCACAAAGCCGGTCACTTGGTGTGGGCTTTACAATGGCCCACCAGTACCGCAGTCAACTGAGCCTTGCGATGCAGCGCGCCATTGATGCTAATGCCCGGAACAAGATTTGCTTTGAGCTTTCTGGCGCGGATGCAAAAGACATGGCAGCTATGGCGGCGTCACACCTTGTTCCGGCAGATTTTATGCTGCTATCGCGATTTCGTATTTATGCCAGTTATTGGTGCGAGGGCGCTAAAACTGGTTGGTTGTCTGGCACAACGCTGCCGCCGCCGAGTATATGCAGTGACCCACTCGCCATAGCAGCCGCTAGTTGTGCCCGCTATGGCCAACCCGCCGAACAGGTTGAGGCAGAGCTGCGTCACGTCTTGGGGTGGGACACCCCGACGGTTCACCAGACCACGCCACGTAATAGTGGCATATCGGGGATGTCATCAGTCGAAACACACTTTGGCCGCACGACCAAATCGCCCTAATCCACGCAGAAAAAGTACTCACTTACGTGGCTTCCTAATGACCAATCGCAAGACCTGTCGCGTATACGAGCTAGTCCGTATACACCCCGCTAAGACACATAATTTCGGCTAACAAGGGAGGTGACTGTCTGCCTCTTCGTAGCAGCCACATTGAGCTACACGCCGGGGCGCACTCTATCTATCCAAACAGCCCGTTGACCGTTCAACTACCTACCTAAGCCCTTGGTTATCTCATCAACTAATCAGGAAGTAGGAGCATAAATATGACTCATCGCATTACTCGGTCGCGCCTTGCAAGGCTCGCCAGTCAGCTAAGCGACCATGCGCACACCGTTACTCGGATACTTTCCGACCAACGTTTCGCTACCACTCGCCAGCTTGCACGCTTTCTAAGGCCCGCTTTCCAGAGTGACGCTTCGGCTTTACGCCAAACCAATCGCTTGATGGGAACGCTCCAAGAAAGCGCACTTGTCAAAACACTTCAGCGGCGAGTTGGCGGTGCTCGTGCTGGATCGAGCAGTTATGTATGGCACCTCAGCGAAGCTGGCTACCGGCTCAATGAGTTATGCAGCCTCCAAGACAGTGCTGCTACACGGCCAGTATCGCGGCGGCGCATCACCGAACCTTCCTGGACGTTTCTTGCTCATACGTTGGCAGTAACTGAGCTTCGACTCATCAGCGAAGAAACATGCCGTAGATGCGAAATAGAACTTGTCAAAGCTGAGCCGGAGCCAACCTGTTGGGCCAAACACCTTGGCCCATATGGCCAGCCCGAATGGGTTAAACCAGACCTTGGCCTTGTTACCGCTTGCGCTGGCTACGAATACAACTGGTGGTGTGAGTTAGATATGGGCACTGAACGACCGATACGCATTAACCGTAAAACCGATGCCTACCTGCGCCATCTCACTAGTGAAGTAGAGCAGCAACGCCGTGGCGTCTTCCCGGTCGTTGTATGGGTTACCTCCACACTCCAGCGGGCCGAGCAGCTGGTCAATATCTTTAGCACTCGCACCGATCTGCCCGCTGGCATGTTCCAGGTCGCCGCCCTCAAGGACTGGCCCAGCCTGCTTAGCAGTACGGCATCCGCTGCGTGACGTGAATTCTACATCATATTTTCAGGCAAAAGGACTGGACTCTCAGCGCAAAACGAGCGTCAATAGAAGTAGGCCAGTCTGACCGCCACCGGCAGTACCTGGCGGCAAGAACACACAGTACACGACATAAACGAACGCATAAGGAGCAAGACCTATGAGTACCACGCCTCCAGCCAATCCGCTTGCGGCTATGGCTGCAGATTTAACACCCAAGCGAGCCATCAGCTATATCCGTGTCTCTACCAAAGGCCAAGCCGCGCGTGGTGACGCTGCCGAAGGCTTTTCTATTCCGGCCCAGCGTGAGGCCAATAAAAATAAGGCTGCAGCACTCGGTGCCTTCATCGTCAAGGAGTTTATTGATCGGGGTGAATCTGCTCGCAATGCCAAGCGCCCAGAACTGCAAAAGATGCTGGCCTACATTACCGAACACAACGATATTGACTATGTTATTGTGCACAAACTTGACCGCCTGGCACGTAACCGGGCTGATGATGTCGATATTAACCGCGTGCTCGAACAGCATAATGTCCGCCTTGTCTCGACCAGCGAAAATATTGATCAAACCCCTGGTGGCATGTTACTCCATGGCATTATGTCTTCCATCGCCGAATTCTATAGCCGTAACCTTGCGGCTGAAGTATCAAAAGGCATGAGTGAGAAAGTAAAGCATGGCGGTACCATTGGCAAGGCTCCGCTGGGATATGTGAATAAACAGGGCAAAAATGAGCATGGTAAACGCCATAGCTGGGTGGAGGTTGACCCAGTACGTGGCCCGCTCATCGCTGAGGCCTTCCGTGAATACGCCACGGATACATGGACTGCCAAACACCTAACCGAACACCTGAGCGCTCGGGGGTTGACCCAGCCAGCGACGAGTCGCTACCCAGAGCGGCCTATGACGCAGTCACGGCTGATCGATTTGCTGCACAATCCATACTACCGTGGGGTTGTGAGCTACCAGGGCGTTGAGTACCCCGGCCGCCACCAGGCCCTGGTTGATGATGAGACCTGGTACAAGGTCCAAACCGTCCTGAGTGCCCACTACAACGGTGAGCGTCGGCGGGTTCATCATCACCACCTTAAGACCACGGTGCGTTGTGGTCAGTGCGGCAGCCGCCTCATTATCCAGAACACTAAGAACAAGCGTGGGGTTGTGTACCCATACTTTGTCTGCTCGTACCGGCAGCGTCAGCGTGATGGGTGCCGCTTCAAAGCGGTGCTCATTGATGAGGTGGAAGCGAAGGTAGCAGAGCTCTACCGCACGATCTGTATAACCCCAGCTCAACGCAATCGGATTGCGGCTCATGCCGAGCGGGAACTAGAGCGTATCTACACTAGTCGGGCGGAACATGTTCGCCAGCTTGAGCAGCAGAGCTGTACTCTTCTGCGTA
>CALIMM010000004.1 GCA_938045445.1 uncultured Candidatus Saccharibacteria bacterium | reverse complement strand
CCAGCGATGACTGATCTTACTGAAGCTGAAGAGAAATATTTCGCTCAGTAAACAACCCCAAACTGCATAACATCGAGAGTGTCGAGCACTGTCTCTGGGATAATCATTCTCTACTGTCTAATCATCCGCATGCTTGGTGGTGAGGGTGCGCTGAGGCAAGAAGAGGGCAACAAGGAAGCCCGTGGCCATAAGCGCGGCGCTAATGATGAAAATCTGGTGCAAGGAGTCGCTAAAGGCATTGAGAATGCGCGTGGTGTAGTCGTCTTGCTGTTGGCTTAGCTGCTGCTGGGCACGTGCGCGAGCTGGAGCAGGCAACTGGGCCATGCCTTTGGCTGCACCCTGACTGATGGTGTCGCGCTGGCTGTTGATGCGCAGCAGAGTATCGGCATTGAGCTCGCCATCAAGCTGCCGAGCGGCTTGTGGTGCGTGGCGCAGCGTCTGGATGTAGGGAATTTGATTGACATCGCCAAGGCTGTGTAAAATGCCACTGGTGAGCACGCCCGCAAAGATAGCCGTCCCCACCGTTGAGCCAAGCCCGCGGAAGAGCTGCACGCTTGAGGTGGCAGCACCAAGATCCTGCTGGCGGAATTCATTTTGCACGGCGAGAGTAAGGATGGGCATACACATCCCCATGCCAAAGCCAGCTATAGCCATGATGATTGCCTCGTGCCAGTAAGGAGAAGTGGGCTGGAGCGTGATAAGCGAGAGAATACTTGCTGCGGTGATGGCGCAGCCGATGACGATATAGCGCTTGTATACACCGGTCCGGCTGATGATTTGCCCCACGCCAATAGAGCTGAGCATCATCCCGCCCACCATTGGCAAGAGCATCAGGCCAGCCTGCGAGGCAGTCGCACCAAAGACTTGCTGGTTAAACTGCGTGAGGTAGAGAATTGCCCCAAGAAAAGCGGCACCAAAGAGCAGGCTAATGAGCATAATCAAGCGATAGGTGGGGTTGCGGAAGAAGCGGAGAGGGAGGATAGGCTGGGCGGCTTTGCGCTCAAGCCAGAGGAAGATACCACCGGCAAGGGTGGCAGTAGCCAGCAGCACACCCTTGATGAAGGTAAGGTTCATGCCGTGGTCGATGATGCTCTTAAAGACCATCTCTGTATTATCTACTGCCAAGACAAGTGCTGCCAGGGCAATGGTGATGAAAAGAGCGCCAAGGTAGTCTGGCTTGTGCTGGCTGTCGTGCTTGATTTGTGGGCAATAGCGGATGATGAGAGCAGTGGCAACGATGCCAATTGGCACATTGATAAAGAATGTCCAGCGCCAGTCGGTTGTGACACCAAAGATAGTCGCACCATCGGTTAGCCAGCCACCAAGCAATGGTCCCGCTACCGAGCTCATGCCAAAGGTAGCACCGATAAACCCCTGCCAGCGACCTCGCTCCTTGGGAGTGAAGAGGTCACCCACAATTGTAAAGGCGTTGGCGGTGATAATACCGCCACCAATTCCTTGCAGCGCCCGCCACGCAATGAGCCATTCTACGGTTGGCGCGATACCGCTAAGCAAGGAGCCAATGGTAAAGATTGCCACACCACTGAGCAAAAGCGGCTTGCGGCCATACATATCACTGAGCTTACCAGCTAGCGGCACCGTTACAGTGGTGGTGAGCATATAGGCGGTAACGATAAAGCCAAGAGAGGAGAAGCTATTGAATTCCTTGACGATTGCGCCCAGTGCCGTCGCCACGATGGTTTGGTCGAGCGCCACGAGAAAGAGGGCGCTCATCACGGCAAGCATGACGATGAGTTTGTGACGTTGGGGCAGATGATGGAGCATACAATTCCTTGGTTAGTTACTATAGTTAATATTCCGAAATGTAAATAAGGTTCTCGCTCTCGCTAGAGTATATACTCCTCCTATATGACTTTGAGATACGTCAAGTAGAGAACTGTCAACCAAATACGCTATGATACGCCGAATAGAACTGTTTGTCAATTTTATGCCAAGGAGCTTAGGCACTGCACTAGCTGATTGCAAGCGATAAGCTGCGCCAGATCAACTTCGGCAAGGAAGTGAGGTAAAATTGGGTACTGCTGCGGGCTAATGAAGCCACACTCGGCGACCTCTGCCAATCCATGCGTTGTGGCGGCAAGGTCAATCGACTGGTAGTCTTGCCAGTTGGTGATGTGGAACAAGAACTCAAGCTGTTCGCGTGGCTCGCCAGCTGCTGACGTGGCGATAGCAAACTGCTGGACGAAGAGCAGCCGGCCAATCACTGGTTCTACGCCCGTTTCTTCGATCATCTCTCGCCGCAAACCATCCAGTATGCTCTCGCCCAGCTCCAGCCCACCGCCTGGTGTACACCAAAAATCTCGGCCATCGCCAGTGCGCGCTGTCAAGCGCTGGCAAAAGAGCTCGCCTCTGTCGTTGATGATAATTCCACGTACATTGATGTGTCTGTACATGGTGCCTCCAGTGATTGATATGACTTATGGATAATATACTGTATTTATTTTACGCTAAAAAATGATGTATTGTGTGCTTAGGTAGCAGGCTTAGTCACCTCTCTTGATTTTCCCATTAGCACTCGCTATACTAGAGTGCTAGAAGCGCCTTGATTGATACAGGGCGCGGTGATAAGTATTAAGAAAGGGGTAACCAATGAGTTCACCAATCAAGCCAATGGCGCATTTCGTCGTGGCGGTTAAGGAGAAAAAGCCAGAGAAGACTGCCAGCGGGATCTTTTTGCCCGAGTCGGCTCAGGAGAAGTCGGAAGCTGCCAAGGTGATTGCTGTTGGATCGGCAGTAGAAGATGTCGTAGTTGACGCGCGGGTCGTTTACAAGAACTACGCAGCTACCACTATTAAGCTCGACAAAGAAGAGTATTTGATTATCAAGGACGAGGATATCCTCGCCACAGTAGAATAGGAGAACTAGTCTATGGCAAAAAAAGTATTTTATGATGAAGATGCGCGCCGCCGGATTTTGGGTGGGGCAGAGATTCTCTACAACGCAGTGAAGACAACGATGGGGCCAAAGGGTCGCAACGTCGTCATTGGCAAAAGCTACGGTGGCCCAAGCGTCACGCACGATGGTGTAACGGTGGCCAAGGGTATCGACATCGAGGATGTTGATGACGAGACACTCGGCTTTAAGGTGGGGGCAGAGCTCATCAAGCAGGCCGCCAACAAAATGAACGACGTGGCTGGTGACGGCACAACCACTGTGACGGTTTTGACCTACCATATCCTTAGTGAGGCAAACAAGCTGATTGCTGCTGGTCACAACCCAATGCTGCTGCGCAAGGGTCTCGAGCGCGCTGCGGCAGAGGTAACAGCCGCTTTGAGTGAGCAGGCAGAAGACATTCGCAATGATGAAACACGCGTCGCAGAGGTGGCAACTATCTCGGCGGGTGATGACGCGATTGGTCGGCTGATTGCTGATGTGATGGAGAAGATTGGGCCCAATGGTGTGGTGACGGTTGAGGAAGGCCGCGGCCTTGAGCTAGAGAGCGAAGTGGTCGAGGGCTTTACCGTTCAGCGCGGCTTCGTCAGCCCGTACATGGCAACAGATACCAAGCGAATGGAAGCGGTGTACGACAAGCCAGCCATCGTTATTACCGACAAGAAGATTTCTTCGGCACAGGAGTTCGTCCCACTGCTTGAGATGATTGCTCAGAGTGGTAAGAAAGATCTCGTCTTGATTGCTGACGATGTGGATGGCGAAGCGCTTGGCTTGCTCGTGCTCAACCGCCTCAAGGGTGCCTTTAATACCCTGGCTATCAAAGCGCCAAGTGATAAGGATGTCCTCTATGATATTGCTGCTCTGGTAGGCGCAAAAGTTATTACCGAAGACACCAGTATGAGCTTTGATACGGTTGGCCCCGATGTGGTCGGTTCGGCTCGCAAGGTGATTGCTACTAAGGATTTGACGACGATCGTCGAAGGGGCTGGTGCGAAGACGGCAGTCGATGCCCGGATTGACCAGATTGCCGTTGAAATTGCCAACAGCACAAGTGACTACACCAAGAACAATCTCGTCAAGCGCCAAGCTGCCCTGACTGGCCAAGTGGCGGTGATTAAGGTAGGTGGGGCAACCGAGACCGAGATCGAAGAGAAGAAATACCGCGTTGATGATGCGGTGGCTGCCGTCAAGGCTGCCCTAGCTGAGGGTATTGTGCCTGGTGGCGGGGTGACACTGGTCAATCTTGCAACGAGCTACACCCACGCTGGTGATGCCGATGCGTCGGTGACCGCTGGTGAGGATTTGCTTATCCACGCGCTCGAGCAACCATTCCGCATTCTGCTGACCAACTCTGGCCTCAATGCCGATGAGTGGCTGCCACAGGTGAAGGCAGCGCAGCCTGGCTTTGGTATTAATGTCAACACACCGGGCGAGCTGATCGATCTCAAAGCAGCTGGCGTGGTTGACCCCGTTCGCGTCACCAAGGAAGCACTGCAAAATGCTGCCTCCATCGCTGGCACCGCAATGACGATGGGTGCGCTGGTCGTCGACCTGCCTGAGAAGGAAGCGGCCAGCCCAGCTGGCATGCCTGGCATGGGCGGCGGTATGGGCATGTACTAAGCCTCGTCCTGCCTTGTTTTGCAAAAACCCACCATATCTGTGGTGGGTTTTTAATTCAGGAAAGAATCGGTTGACAGATACCCCCAGGGGGTATACCATAGGAGTATGAGCAAAGATACTACCAGACGAGCATTACATCGTATCAAAATTATGAAGGGCCAGCTGGAGGGGCTAGAGAAGCGTGTGGCCGATGATGCCTACTGCATGGACATCATCATCCAGAGTCTGTCGATCCAGAAGTCGCTAGCATCGCTGAACAAGCTGATGGTTAAGCAGCACCTCGAGACACATGTGGCTGAGATGCTGGCGTCAAGTGATACGAAGCAGCGCGATAAGGCGCTCAAAGAGCTCGACCAGCTCTACGACCTGACGAACATCCGCTAGCAGCAAGCGGATATAAGAATGGAAAGGATAATACGGTGCGTCGCACCGAGGAGTTTGTTATGGATAAAAAACAGTCACAGCACCATCATATGACTCATGGTGAGCATACTCACCATGAGGGGCATGGACAGGGTGGCCATTGCGGGCATGATGCGGCCCAGTTTCGGCAGCGGTTTTGGCTATCGCTGCTCATAACGATTAGTGTATTGGTGTGTTCACCGCTGCTGCAGCAGTGGCTCGGGTATACACTACCTGAGGTGGTGAGCCGGTATGTGCCGGCTGTAAGCGGGACGATATTGCTGTGGTATGGTGGCCGAGTTTTTATTCGGGCGGGGTGGCAGGAGCTACGCCAGCGCCAGCCTGGTATGATGCTGCTGATTGCTCTGGCGATTAGTGTGGCCTATGGCTACAGCCTGCTGGTGACCAGTGGCGTGGTAGCAGGGATGGATTTTTGGTGGGAGCTCGCGTCGCTCATTACCATTATGCTCCTCGGGCACTGGCTCGAAATGGCAGCGATTAAGCGGGCAACGGATGCCGCTCATACCTTAGCCCAGCTCTTGCCCGAGACGGCAGAGGTTGCGACGGAGCAATCGATCGATACAGTACCGCTTGATCACCTGGCTGTGGGGATGACTGTGCTGGTGCGCCCGGGTGGGCGTGTGCCAGTGGATGGCCAGGTGATATCTGGCACGTCACAGGTGGATGAGTCGATGCTCACGGGCGAGTCGCGCCCTGTTGCTAAGCAGCCAGGGAGTCTTGTGACGGCAGGCACGATCAATGGCACTGGTGCGCTTCATGTTATGGCCCAGCACATTGGTGATGATACAACGTTGTCGCATATTATGGAGCTGGTGCGCCAGGCTGAGCAGCGTCGGTCGCGAACGCAGGTGCTGGCGGATCGGGCAGCGGGCTATCTTTTCTATGCAGCGCTTGCTACTGCGCTGGTGACGGGCGCTGGCTGGGCGCTGGCTGGTGCATCGCTGGGTGAAGTGTTGCAGCGAGTGGTAACGGTGTTGGTGGTGGCGTGCCCGCATGCCTTGGGCTTAGCGGTGCCGCTGGTTGTATCGATCTCGACTGGGCTTGCGGCGCAGCGCGGTATTGTGGTGCGCGATCGCCGCGCTTTTGAGGCTGCGCGGCAGGTTGATGTGGTGTTATTTGACAAAACGGGTACACTGACGACTGGTCACCTAGCAGTAGTCGCAGTCCATGGTGGGGACGAGGCGGCTATTCTGGGATTAGCGGCGGCAGCTGAGCATGAGGCAGAACACCCGATTGCAGCAGCGATTCGCCGCGCGGCAGCCGATCGCCATATTGCGATACCTGCGGTGCGTGACCTTCAGACGGTGCCAGGTTATGGCGTGCAGGCTGTGGTTGATGGTGTGCCGACGTTAGTGGGCAATGCGGCCTTTATGCAGCAGCATCAGATTGATCGAGACGAGATAACGACGGATCATACAGTGGTCTACGTTGCCCAGGCTGGGCGCGTCTGTGGTGTAATTGAGCTTGGTGATGCGCCGCGCCCTGGTGCGGCAGCGGCAGTCGCAGCGCTTCAACGCCGCGGTATAACGGTTGCTATGGTAACAGGAGATGGTGTGAGGCCAGCCGATGCAATTGCTCGCCTCGTTGGTATCACTGAGGTACACGCTGAGGTAACGCCAGCTGAGAAGGCGGCGATTGTTATGGCGTACCAGCAGCAGAGGAAGCGGGTGTGTTTTGTTGGTGATGGCGTGAATGATGCGCCAGCGCTTGCCCAGGCCGAGAGTGGTGTCGCGATTGGGACGGGGACCGATGTTGCCGCAGCGTCTGCTGGGATTATGCTGGTTGGTGATGATCCGCAGGCGGTTGTCCGGGTGATCACGCTGGCCCAGGCGACCTACCGCAAAATGGTGCAGAACCTCTGCTGGGGAGCGGGCTATAATGTACTGATGCTTCCACTCGCAGCTGGGGTGCTTGCGCCAGTCGGGGTGGTTATTTCGCCCGCGATCGGTGCGGTGGTGATGTCGCTTTCGACGATCATTGTCGCAGCAAATGCACAGCTCCTACGCCGCGCGGTGGTGTAAGCTAGTAGCCCCGTTATTGACAGACATTGGCATCTATGCCATAATGGCGCGCAGTATGCTCTCATTCTTAGGGAATTTTACCGCGTCGTTTCGGGTGGCGCTTGTGATGTGGCCATTTGCTGCACTTGTGTTGACATTGCCACTGTTATTGGTACACTATATTCGCTTTCGCCGGGTGGCATTTGGCCGGGTAGTCATGACGTATTTGGTGGTGCTCTATGGCTTGGCGTTGGCTGCCTTTACGCTTTATCCGATGCCAGATAATGCGGCACGCTTTTGCGGGAGTCACCATATCCAACCGCAGCTTACACCACTGGCGTCAATCCTCGAGATTCCTCACGAGGGTGTGCGGGCGTTGCTACAGGTGGTGCTTAATGTTATTTTCTTTGTGCCACTGGGGGCGTTTTTGCGGGCGATGTATCGGGTGCGCTGGTGGACAGTGGTGATGATTGGCCTGATGACGTCGGTAGTGATTGAACTGACGCAGCTCACGGGGGTGTTTGGCGTGTATCCGTGTAGCTATCGGTTGTTTGATGTTGATGATTTGCTGCTCAATACGAGTGGGGCACTGCTGGGCTTTTGGTCGGGTTGGTTGCTGCCAAATCTTCGTGATACTGAGCGTGGGGCAACGACGATTCGCCAGCCTGGCCTTGTGCGGCGTATCGTTGCCTTTGTTGTTGATATGACTGGAGTGGCGATTGGCTCAACGATTGTGATGGTGGCGCTCACACTCTTCAATGTATTGCATTCACGGCAGTGGACTGAACAGATGCAGATGCTGACGCAGATCGTTCCGTATGGCTTTATTGCGCTCGTGCATGCTATCCTCCCATTAGCGGCCCAGGGGCGGACGCTCGGTGGCTGGCTAACGGGTATTTCGCTGGATGATCGGCCTCGGGGGTGGTTCCACCGCGTGGTATTCTATGCAGTGCGGCTGCTCTATATTGCGGTGCTGTCGATGGTGCATCTGCCGTTTGTGTCATTGATGACGCTGCTTGTCACGATCGTGCTATGGTATCGGTATAAGCAGCTGCCCTATGCAGTACTTGATCGGTACTGGCCAACGCGTCACACGCCAACCACTGATGACGAGTAATCTATACCACCTCACACTTTACGTATTCTAGCAAACGGTATAGACTAGAAAGAGACAAGTAGCAAAAGCAAGGAGGCGATATGCGGACGGCAATTGCGAAACGTGTGCTCAGTGTGATGATGCTAGTAGCTGTGTGCCAGCTAGTGGCTCCGCTGTCAGCTCAGGCAGCTGAGCGAAAGACGATCTCGGTTTATGTCAGTGATGAGAACTTACCAAAGGTCGCTGATGAGCATGTGAAGATGATCGATCGGCTCATTGTCCATTTTGGGCGCATTGCGGCTGATGGGCGCGTGACACTCGACACACTACCACATCTTAAGCAAGCAGCCACGCTGCAGCGGATTCGCGCGGTTAATCCGCGTATCTCCCTTATTCTCTCAATTGGTGGTGGTAATGATGCTGCGCGGCGTGAGTTCGATGCGATGGTGCGCCAAGCCAGTACCCGGCAGGCCTTTGTGAGCTCTGTCAAGGAGGCGCTGCAGGCTCATCAGTTAGATGGGGTGGATATCGACTGGGAATTTCCAAAGGGGAGCCAGCAGGCCGACCTAATTGCTCTCTTGCGCGAGTTGCGCGCGGCAACGACCACCAGTGGGCGCCAGCCGAGTATCTCGATGACGGGTGCACCAGCCAAGTGGTATGCTGAGCAAAATAAGTTTGCTGAGTACCAGCAGTATCTTGATCAGATTGCGATCATGACGTATGACATGCGGGGGTTTGGCTCGTTCAAGACGCACGCTGGGCACCACGCTGGGCTCTATACCGCGCCGGGTGACCCGCTCGACCAGAGTGCCAACTCAACAGTGCAGCACTACCAAGCTCACGGTGCGCCAACAAACAAATTGATGATTGGGGCGGGGTGGTATAGCCGGCGGTTTACCTCGGTTGCTGATGTGAATCATGGCTTGCACCAACCCGTGGGGGATACCCAAAAGGCTGGCGAATACCACACCACGTATGACCGGCTCGAGCGAGACTATATTAACAAAAATGGCTACACGCGCTACTGGGACGACGCAAGCAAAGTGCCGTATCTCTATAATGCTGCGCGGCGTGAGTTTATTAGCTATGACGATGCGGAGTCGATGAAGTATAAGGCAGAGTATGTCCAGCAGCACAACCTGCAAGGGATTATTGTCTGGCGCTATCTCTCCGACCCACAAAGTAATGATGTGTTGCTGCGGCAACTCGACCACATGCTGCATGGTAGCGCTGCGTCATCGTCGACTCAGCCGCAGTCAAATCAGTCACAGAATACCACGCTGCCACCAAAGGTGATGCATATCTCACAAGCTCAGCAATCGCAGCCAAGCCGAGCACAGCATGAAGGAGCACTCGCAGCTGCTGGTGATAATGTGCCGCTGCTATACTACGGTGGCTCGACGTTGGTTATGTTAGGCGTGGTTGGCGCGGCAGTGTATGCTTGGCGTCGTTGGCGTGTAAAAAGGTATTGACAATAAATAGTTTAGGCAGTAAACTATTTACGATATGAAGGTAGAAGCAAAGTCAGGCGCGCGGTCTCAGCGCCAAGTGTGTATTGAGCACCTCACGAGCTGCTTGTTTCA
Source organism: uncultured Candidatus Saccharibacteria bacterium (assembly GCA_938045445.1). GTDB lineage: Bacteria > Patescibacteriota > Saccharimonadia > Saccharimonadales > Saccharimonadaceae > Saccharimonas. The sequence goes on along the minus strand of CALIMM010000004.1, from coordinate 4,147 downwards.
GCTCAAGCAGCGTCTGGCGCAGGCTCAGCGCCAGACGGATCAGCAGTTTGGTTTGGCGCCCGTTCACTGGCATGTGCTGGGCCTATTGCATAGTGGGGCTATCGAGACGATGGGTGATGTGGCGGCAAAGCTATGTGTCTCTAAGGGTGCGGCAACGCAGATTCTTGACGTGCTGGTGGCAAAACAGCTCGTCCAGCGCACGCCAGACCAGCACGATCGACGGGTGGTGCGCCTGCAATTGACTGCGCAAAGCCAGCAGATAACCGACCACTTCCAGCAGTATATGGCGGAGACTGTTGCTGATCTCTTTGCGGTACTGAGCGATGCCGAGCTGGCGCAGCTCGACCAGCTTATTGATAAAATTGCCCAGCCGCATAAGGTGGAGCGAGCATGAAGTATATTTGGCGACTACTCTGGGGCTATTGGTGGCAGCTCGGGCTGCTGGTTGCCGCAACGTATGGTTCGGTGATGGCAACGCTCAGTTTGCCAGACTTTATGGCGGCGATTATTAATAATGGCATCGTTGGCGCTGATATGGCTGTTCTGTGGCATAATGGTTGGCAGATGATCGCTGTGACGCTGGCTGGCGCAGTGGGGACGATTGTGTCGGTCTTCTTTGCGACGCGGATTGCCACTGGCCTCTGCCAGCAGCTGCGCGACCAGGTGTTTGCTCGGGTGGAGGATTATGCTGTGGCGGATTTTAACCGTTTCTCAACAGCGTCGCTGATTACCCGCTCAACGAATGATATCCAACAGATCCAATCGACGGCAATTATGCTGCTGCGCATTGCCTTGATGGCACCGATTATGGCTGTGGCTGGCCTGCACAAGGCACTGGCTAATGCACCGAGTCTGAGCTGGATTATTGCCCTGGCGGTTGCCGTGCTTTTGGTGGTCATCATTGGCTTGTTTATTGCGGCGATGCCTCGCTTTCAGCGCTTGCAGAGCATGGTGGATAAGCTCAATTTAGTCGCCCGCGAGAACTTGACGGGCCTGCGCGTCGTGCGCGCTTTTCATACCGAGGCAGTCGAAGAAGCAAAATTTGATGCTGTCAACCACGAACTGACTGGGCTTAACCTGGTGGTGAATCGCCTGATGATGGTGATGGAGCCGGTAATGATGCTGGTGATGAATCTCGCAAGTGTGGCGGTAGTGTGGTATGGTGCACTGGCAATTGGTGATGGGCGCCTCGCGATTGGCAATATGATGGCCTTTTTACAATATGCTTTGCAGGTGATTATGTCGTTCTTAATGATCTCGATGGTGTTTATTATGGCACCACGCGCGGCTGTGTCGGTGCGGCGAGTGGCAGAGGTGCTCGATACTAAGCCATCGATTACTGACCCGGCTGATCCTCAGCCACTCATACCGGGTGGCATGGGGCGGATTGAATTTCGTAATGTTACCTTTGCCTACCCAGGGGCAGATGAGCCAGTGCTCAGTAATATTAGCTTTGTGGCGGAGCCTGGCCAGACGACGGCATTTATTGGCAGCACGGGCTCGGGCAAGTCGACATTAGTCAATTTGATTCCGCGGTTTTATGATGTGTCGGCTGGGCAGATTTTGCTTGATGGGGTGGACATTCGTCGCCTCAGGTTGACTGACCTAGCCAGCCAAATTGGTTATGTGCCGCAAAAGGGTGTGCTGTTTCGGGGGAGTATTGCCAGTAATATTGCCTATGGCGCGCCTGAGGCCGATGAGGAGGCGATTGCTCATGCAGCAGAGGTGGCTCAGGCAAGGGACTTTATTGGCCAGCTTGATGATGGCATGGCAAGCGAGGTAGCGCAAGGTGGCACCAATGTCTCGGGTGGGCAGCGCCAGCGGCTGTCGATTGCTCGGGCATTGGCAGCGCAACCTCAGGTGTATATCTTTGATGATTCTTTTTCGGCACTTGATGCGCGGACGGATGCCGCACTGCGCCGGCGGCTTGCGCAGGAGCTGGCGGGCAAGACGGTGCTGATCGTCGGGCAGCGAATCCATACAATTGTCAAAGCAGATAATATTATTGTGCTAGATGAAGGGAAGATCGTTGGCCAGGGTCGGCACCACGAGCTCATGCAGACCTGTGCAGTATACCAAGAGATTGCTGCGTCGCAGCTCAGTGAGCGCGAGTTGGCCGCGTTCGAGCGGCCTGCTCCGCTCGGTGTCGCTGCGCAAGGAGGGGTGCGATGAGCCAGCAGTCATCTCCAAAGTCGCGCTCATCAGGGGTGCGCCGCGGCCCAATGGGTGGGCCAGTCGCTGGTGGTGGTACGGAGAGGGCCAAGGACTTTCGCGGGACGGTGCGTACGCTGCTGCGGTATCTGCGCGCCTTTCGCTGGCAGCTGGCCTTAGTGGTTGGCTTCACGATTATCAGCACGCTGTTTGCGATCATTAGCCCCAAACTGCTCGGCAACGCGACCAACCAGATTGTCGATGACTACACGCACCTGCGTACGTATGATGCTATCCACGAGAAGCTTCCTGTTGGCGTGACGATCCCCGCGGGTATGACGGGTGAGCAATTTATGGCATCGCCTCAGGGTAAGCAGCTGGCCGAGGCGTTGCCTGTTTCGGCCCGCGACACAGTCAAGACGCTTGATCTGGGCAGGCGTCCTACCTTTCATTACGATGCAATTTTGCAGATTGTCCTCTGGCTGATTGGGCTCTATGTGATTAGTGCGCTGTGTCGCTATGGGCAGGCCTGGCTGATGACGAATATTACCCAGAAGCTGACGTATCAGCTGCGCCGTGATATCTCAGAGAAGATCAACCGCTTGCCGCTGCGCTACTTCGACACACAAACGCACGGCGACGTTCTCAGCCGTATTACCAACGATGTCGATACGGTAAGCCAAACGCTTACCCAAAGCCTGTCGCAAATGATGAGTGCGGTGGTGATGCTAGTGGGGATCCTCGCGATGATGCTGTCGATTAGTTGGCTGCTGACGGTGGTGGCGCTCTTGGTTGTGCCGCTGTCGATGGGGTTGATCGTTGTGATTACCAAGCGCTCACAGACGCAGTTTATCCGCCAGCAAGATGAGCTAGGCGAGCTCAATGGCCATATTGAGGAGATGTATGCTGGCCACCAGGTGATGCGCGCCTTTCGTGGGCAGGAGCGGTCGCTAGCGACCTTTCGGCAGATTAACCAGCGGCTTTTCTCGAGCGCCTGGCAGTCGCAGTTTCTCTCTGGCTTGATGTATCCAGTGATGAATGTGGTGGGCAATATTGGCTATGTTGGTGTGGCGGTGCTCGGTGGGTGGCTGGCGATCGAGGGGCGGATTAAAATTGGCGATATTCAGGCCTTCATCCAATATATGCAGCAATTTAACCAGCCGATTGCCCAAACGGCGAATATTGCCAATGTGCTGCAGTCGACGGCAGCTGCGGCCGAGCGGGTCTTTGAGTTTCTCAAGGAACCAGCCGAAGCACCCGACCCGGTGCCCGCCACCACACTGCCAGTGGTGCGCGGTGAAGTGGAGTTTCGCGATGTTGTCTTTGGCTATGATGCAAAGACGCCAGTTATTAAGCATCTCTCGGCTCATATTCACCCTGGCCAGCGGGTAGCGATTGTTGGGCCAACGGGTGCGGGCAAGACGACGCTGGTCAATCTACTAATGCGATTTTATGATATTGATAGTGGTCAGATCCTGATCAATGGGGTAGACATCGCCCAGATGACGCGCAGCAGTGTGCGGCAACTCTTTGGTATGGTGCTGCAAGATACGTGGCTCTTCCATGGGACGATCCGCGACAACCTGCGCTATGGCAACCCCGAGGCGAGTGAGGCTGAACTGCTGGCGGTGGCGCGTGAGGCGCATGTTGACCACTTTGTCCGGTCGCTGCCGGGCGGTTACGACATGGTGCTCGACGAAGCCGCGACCAATATTTCGCAAGGGGAGAAACAACTGCTGACGATTGCCCGCGCCATGCTGGCCAAGACACCGATGCTTATCTTAGACGAAGCGACCAGCTCGGTCGACACCCGCACAGAGGTGCTCATCCAGCAGGCGATGGATAGACTGATGCAGCACAAGACAAGCTTTGTTATTGCTCATCGCCTGAGCACGATTCGTGACGCCGATCTTATCCTTGTGGTGAAGGATGGTAATGTTATCGAGCAGGGCACGCATGACGAGCTACTTGCCCAGAATGGCTTTTATGCGGAATT
>CALIMM010000003.1 GCA_938045445.1 uncultured Candidatus Saccharibacteria bacterium | reverse complement strand
GTCATCGCCAACATCAAGACCTGGAGAGTCCTGCACACCGGCTACAGAAGACCACCGGAAACCTTCCCGGAAACCATCACCGCAGTCCTCGGACTCATATTCACCTACACCCTACGCCCAGCTCGCCAAAGCCAACCCAGGTCGGGTGATGTGGGACGACAATGGCAACATCGGCAAGCGCTACCGCCGCCAAGACGAAATTGGCACCCCGCACTGCGTGGTCATCGACTTCCAGACGCTGGAGGACGACACCGTCACCGTGCGTGACCGCGACACCACCGAGCAAAAGCGGGTGCAGGTAGCCGACCTACTGGGCCAGCCAGCCCACGCTGCGTAAGTAAGCGTACGACTAAACCCACAAAGGAGCCACTATGCCAACACGGCTAAAAATTACAATTAACGACGACAGCGCGGGCCGGGCGGCGCTCGATGCCCTGTATGAGGGCGCCAGCCAGGTGGCGCTGTGCCGCTATGCCTTGCGGCTGGCAGTGCACGCTATGGAGACGGCGGGCTACAATGACCCGTACAACCCGGCCATTACCGCCGGTTTTGCCGTCAACCGCCAGTGGCAGGCTGGAGCGGCCCGCATGCACGATGTGTGCCAAGCGGGCTTTGCGGTGCACAAGCTAGCGCGCCAGGCGCCGGATGAACTCACCACGGCGGTGCTGCGCGTGGTGGGCCAGGCCATCGGCACCGGCCACATGCCAGAGCATGCCATGGTAGCCAGCGACTACGCCATCGAGGTCATCAACCTGCTCCACCCCGGCGACCGAGCCGCCGCTGCCCGTGAGCGCCAGTGGCAGGTGCAGGTGATGGGGGAGGAGGTAGCGGCTGTATAGCTTGAGATAGCAACCAGCCCTTCGCCACAAAATAGAAAAAGAAAAGAGTCCTTAGGCAATTAACCGTTTGGAACCTTTTCGTCTTTAATAGCCCATTGTAGTGATGATAGAAGAATAGAACAAATAGGTTGATCTGGTTATGATGGACAGCCATTGACATAGATAAACGTAGCATATAGCAAGAGATACCACGGAGCATAATAAGATTAAGCAAGAAACGATAAATGCCATACAGTGAACCTGCTTGAGTCTATTGGCTGACAGGAGGGTGATGAAATGTGCATTGTGGTTGATACGGTAAGCTCTCCTCATACGCCAGTGTAGACAGCAACCAACCAAGTGTGGCGCAACCGAAACTCGCATAGTAGCTTGCCCTGTATGTATCTAAAAACATGTAGATATACATGCAGCTAGCTCTTGGCGCGAGAAAACGAGTGCTTTGGCGGCGTGGGCAGTTATCCACGTGATTTCCACAGCATGATGTGGTTTTTACATTACTACAGAGATAAGAGAGTGTAGGGTGAGATTTTGTCCTATTTTAGTACGTGATTGTAGGCTATGAATAAGCCTCCTTGT
>CALIMM010000002.1 GCA_938045445.1 uncultured Candidatus Saccharibacteria bacterium | reverse complement strand
TTCTTTCATATTCTCTCTACAGATAGAAAGGGGAAGAGAATATGTTCCTTGAGATTCGCTCTGGTAAACTGTACGTGGACGGAGAGTTTGTCGACGACATTGGTGATGTCGGCAGATCTATCTCTCGATCTATTTGGGTCGAGGGCATCACACGAGAGGAGGTGACAGACCAAGAAAAGTTCCCCTCTGCCTTTTTCTGGGCATGGACGGGGGGCACGCCTAGCTGGAGTGCCCTCACCAACCAAATGCGGGATGAAGCACTGTCATGTGTTCGTCCAGCGGCAGTACCAGCGCTCATTGCTGCTTTTGGTGGGTGTGGTATGGCGTATAGATGGTCATTCGGGTGGCTCGTCTTTACCCTCCCCGCTTTGGTACTTGTAGCGTTTTTTGGCGCTGCTTCGGCCAAGGCGTGGCGAGAGTATAAGAGGTTATACCGGCGTCTTGAATCAGACGCACCCCGTGCCATTGAACTTAACCAAGAGGTTACCCGGTTTATAATACGCCGACTAATTAAATCGAACCTCTCCAAGGGCTCACGCAAGATGCTAGAGATAGGATACTACAACGGTAGTATTAAGGAGGTGATCGATGTTGATGATGATTCGGTTGCAAGGGTTATTTCTCGCAACCCAGAACTCATCAAATTCATCGGTGATGAGTACAATGCCGAGCTCCCCTCACCTGAGGAATATCGGCGTCGAGCCTTCGATGTCCTGTATGGCTACATACAGGATGAGATCAACCGCCTTGAGGCTAATCAGGCTATCGCTGCTGAGCAGCAGCGCATTGAGGCTGAGCAGGAAGCCGACCGTCGGTCTCGCAAGAAGCGAGAGGCTGAGGTGAAGGCTGAAGCCGACCGTGTGTCGCGAGTACTGTCCCTTCCCTCCATCCTAAACGAGACTCAGGATGAAGTTCTCGCATTGGGCTTGCTAGCTCATGAGACACAGGAGGAAGTCAGCAAGGAACCAAAAAAGGCTTGATCTCTCAAGCCTCACGCCGGCCTATGGAATAGCATAGGCATGGCCCTTCTATCCACTGGGGCTGCCCGCTTGAGTATCATCGTGTATTCGCGGGCAGCTCCCCTACCCCTGTTGTTGCTATTATTTTTTGCTCATGACGCAATTATTTGTTCAAGCAAAAACCGGCTGGGAGAGCCGGTTTTTTGTGTTTGGTGTGTGATGCGCAGTGGCGCGTTATCGCCCAAGATACTGCTCAATCCGCGCCAGCGTCCGCTCCTTGCCAAGCAGCGCCAGCGTGTCATTTAGCTGGGGGCTAAAGGGTGCCCAAGTGGTGGCGATGCGAATGAGGCTAAAGAGCACGCCAGGTTTGTGACCGGTGGTCTCGAGGAGTTGGTTAAGGGTGTCTTGGATGGCGCTTGGTGTCCATGTGCGCTGCTGAGCCAGGGAGGCGTGGGCCGTGGCAAGGAGCTCTCGGCGCTGTTCGCCTGTTAGTTTGCGCAGTGGTTTGTTGGCGGTAATGAGCTCCTCATTGATGGTGGGCTCTTCGAAGAAGTAGCGGCTCAGCATTGGTAGCTCGGCGAGAGTCTTGAGGCGGTCTTGCACCAGGGCAAGCACCTGCTTTTTGTACGATTCGTCGGCGCTAGCAGCACTGGCTGGCCAGTAGTGCTCAACCCGGCCGTAGAGATCATTGAGCGATAGGCGGCGGATCCATTGGCCGTTCATCCAGAGGAGGCGCTTTTCGTCGAAGCGGGCACCGCTGCGCTGGACGCGCTCGAGGCGGAATTTCTCGATTAGCTCTTCCCTGCCAAAGATCTCTTGCTCGGTACCGTCATTCCAGCCCAGCGAGGCGAGGAAGTTGAGCATTGCCTCGGGCAAGATACCATCGGTGCGGTAGTCGGTGACGCTCTTGGCGCCATCACGCTTGCCAAGCTTTTTCTTGCCATTCGGTGCCATGATGTGTGGCAGGCAGGCCAGTACTGGTGGCTCAAGCTCTAGCGCATCGTATAGGCTGAGGTAGCGTGGAATGCTGGAGATATATTCTAGTCCGCGGATGACGTGGGTAATGCCCATCTCGGCGTCGTCGACAATGTGAGCGAAGTTGTATGTGGGGTAGCCATCGGCCTTGATAAGGATGAAGTCATCGAGTGCTTCTGGCCCAGCAGAGAGCTCACCCATCACGGGGTCGTGCCAGGTGTAGCGCTGGGGTTCGGCTACCTTGAAGCGCAGCGGCTGGGTGCCATCCCACGCTGGTGGATTGGTCGGGCGATAGTCGCGGTATAAAAAGGCCTTCTTGGCAGCCCGAGCCTCCTCGCGAAAGCCTTGGACTTCCTCTGGGGTGTAGGGGTCGGCATAGGCGAGGCCTTTGTCGATGAGCTTTTGGGCCCAGCGGTGGTAGATGGCGAGGCGCTCCGACTGATGATATGGCCCAGCCTTACCGCCAACGCGTGGACCTTCGTCCCAATCTAGCCCAAGCCAATCCAGTGTATCAAGAATCAGGTCCTCCGCCCCAGGCACAAAGCGAGCGCGGTCGGTATCCTCAATGCGCAAGACAAACTTCCCTCCCTGCTGGCGCGTGAGCAGCCACGGGAAGAGTGCCGCACGCACATTACCCACATGAATATACCCCGTGGGGCTTGGTGCAAAGCGGGTGCGAATGGGGGTGGCGTGCGAAGATGGTGTATCAGATGATGTATCGTTACTCATATGGATAAGTATAGCAGATGAAATGCCACAATCTAGGGTAGCATGATTTTGGTGGTATCTTGCATTCCCCCATCACTTCATCCGATGGAGTGTGCAAACAGACTGCAATAATCTGTTTGCAGCCCAGCGCAAAAGGTCGATGTCTGGGAGACATCGACCCTTATAGTGTTCCTGAGGAGGGAGCGATGGGGGATGAAGAAGAGATGATGCTTCTCAAAATGAGATTCACATACTTGCTGCAATCCGCTCCACTTGCTCGCTCGACAGAGGTGCGTTGCCCTTGATGGTGTAGAGGATGCCGCCATTGACCCACGCGGCGGCATTGTGGGTGCTATAGATAGTGAGGCCACGGCTGGTGGTGGTGGCGAAGTTGCGGCCAAAGCTGGGCAAAACGTAATTGGCCAGGACAGCGCTGGAATCCCAATCTGACCGACTCTGCGTGAGAGTAAAGGTGCCTGGGCCAGCGTTGGCGGCGAACTTCATTAAGACGCTCCCCTGCTGCTGCGATATGCCGCCCGCCAAGCTATAGCCACTCGGCTGATACGACGGGAACGATGCATTAATGCCAGCCTGAGCGGCGGCCATACGAGTAGCAATGGCAGGTATGTTGTGGTACGTTAGGTAGCCGCCAAAGGCAAGCAGTGCCACCATTGCCCCGGCAATGCTGAGGCGCCTCCCCCAGTGGTGGGCCGCTGGCTGCCGAGCCGGTGGCGGTGCGACGCTGGTGGTTGGTTTGTTGGTGCGGCGTTTACTAGTGAAGAGTGTGCGATGTTTGGATCTGGGCGCGGCTGCCGGCTTCTTGCTCTGCTCGGTAAGAACGCTGCGTGGCAGTGTGCCAACGGGGATATTCTCCGTAGTGGTGAGCTCTGGCTCGGCTGGCGGCCACCACACCTCACCCTGGGGCATTCCGGAAGGCTGCGCTACTAGTGGTTGGGCGGCAAGCTCGGCGAGATTGAGTGTGGGCAGGCCAATTGGCAGGGTTGGCTGCGCGGCCTGGGTTTGCGTCTGCTCGGCTTGCTCGGTGGCAAGCACACGTGCCAGTTGTGACGGCGGCGGCGTGTTATGGCGCTGAGCGGCACTGGGTGGTTCTACTTCTGATGGTACGAATACAAAATCCATGCTGCGTGGTGCACTTGGCTGGGTGGGCGTATGCTGCACGGTGCGGTGTGGGGTTTGCGCACGGGGCGATGAGGGTCTTGTTGGCTGAGCCGAGAGTGGCGAGATCGTCACTGGTTGCCGCTTCCGTAGCTGACGCGGCGTGTTGGGCCGAGATGATGTGATGGGCTGCACCGCCACTGGCCGATGATGTTTGGTGATGTGCGCAGTTGGTGTTGTGGTGCGATGTGGTGCCGTTGTTTTTTGCGGCGTGGCTGGCTGATGCGCGGGGCGCTGCGGAGTGGTTTGAGTGGCCTTCGTATGGTTCTTTACGAGTGATTGCGGCGTCGCTGTGGCCGCCTGAGTTGTCTGTATCACCTTGCTTGCGGGGATCATTTCTGAGATATGCTTTGGCTGAGCCACCTTCGCCGCCGGAGGGCGAGTGCGCGCAGTATGAATAATCTTTAGCTCCGGCCCGTATAGCACAGGTTGCCGCCCCGATGTACCGGTGCGACGCTGCCCCGAGCTCTGCGTGTGTGAATTAGTGGCAACCTGCTTAGTTGCCTGGTTAGACACGTGTCCACTATGTGTGGCCGTCGTATGACGCATAGTAATATATCCCCCTTGTTCCCTCTTTGATCGTATAATACTCCAAGCATAAGGGGTTTTGCAAGAGGTGTGCGCTGTTTTGTATAAAATTGCCAAGACGAAATATATGAGCTTGCTGCGAGCCTGGGCGAGACACGCAACACATCCTACTTCCTTCCAGCCATGGTATAATGTTGTCATGGATACGAAGCAACGAAAGCGACGCCAACGCGTCCATCTGACATTGATTTATAGCATGATGGTGCTGACTGTTATCTTCACCGTCGTGATTTTTGCTTATGCAATACAGGGGTACCGGCTCAATTGGTCGAGCGGTAAGGTCGTGCAAGGCGGCCTGGTGCAGTTTGATACCCACCCCGATGGCGCCCAAGTGACGGTAGATCAAACCCGCCTCAGCAACGAGACACCTAGCAAACTTACCCTCTCAGCGGGCCAGCGTAATATTACCATCCAGCGTGAGGGCTACCACGATTGGCACAAGACGGTGGATGTGAAGGCTGGTAGCGTGCTGTGGCTCGACTACGCCCGGCTTATCTCCAGCAACCCGAGCCACAAGAATGTCGCGACCGCTAGCGGTGCGTCAAGCGCCATTGCCTCGGGTAATAATCGTTACCTCGCCTTCACTCCTTCTGCGCATAAGCCTACCGTTACTCTAGTCGACCTTAGTGGTGACAAACCACAGACGACAAACATCACACTCGACAGCGCGCACTACACTGCGCCCGATAATGCTGAGCATCAAACCTTCACCCTCGACTCGTGGGATAAGGACAATCGCTATGTGACGATCAAGCACACCTACAATGGCGACAAAGCCGAGTGGCTCGTTCTCGACACCCAGGGGAGCCACAAGCTCGAGAATGTCACGCGGCAGCTTGGTGTGGATGTCGATGCTGCTAAATTCTCGCAGGGCGACAGCCGCAAGCTCTTTGTCCTCACCGGCGAGGGCGACCTGCGCCAAGCAAGTCTCGGTGACATGACCATCACAGGCCCGCTCGTTAGCAACGTGGCTGAGTTTGCGCTCTATAGCGACACGACCATCACCTACACGACCAAGCTCGACCACACCACCAAGCAGCGCACCGCTGGCTACCTCACTATTGGCACCACCAAGCCTCGCACCGTCCGTAGCTATGCCGATGATGGCGTGGCACCACTTCACTTCCGCATCGAGAAATATTACGACAAAGTATACTACGTGATCGCCTATGGTGAGACAGCCGAGATCCTCAGTAGCACCTCGCACGCCGCGAGCGACTCACGCACCGCAAGTAGTCTCAAGTCCGTCGCTAGCCTCAGCATGCCAGGTGGCATTAGCCATGTCGATTTCTCGCGCGGTGGGCACCGCTTCGCTTGTGTGTATAACGATGCGAGCTTGATGACGTACGACCTCGAGCTGCTCAAATCCTCCACCATCAAGCTCCCCCAGCCACTGACGCGTGACATCAACTGGATTGACGGCTATCACTTCACCTTCACGTACGGCGGTGTACATCTCTACGACTTTGACGGTGCCAACCAGCAGCACATCACTACCTCAGCGCTTGATCTTCCCGTCGTCCTCTCGCAGAACCAGCGCTACCTCTATAGCTTCGTCAAGACGAAGGACGGCGTGGCGCTGCGCCAGACGAAGATTGTCAATGACTAGAGTTATCATCAGGATCGTGCAGCTACCCCTGCTAAACTGTGGTGAACGCTAAGCACATAATTCGCTTGTTCATATATCTATATAATCCAAGAGCATAGCCCACCAACCATGCTCAAACTGAACCCGGATTAATTGCTCAACCCGAGAGTGCAATAGAATGCACTACGATCAGATTGAGACACGAGTTTAGTGAGCTATGTTTGGTGGGCTATTTATGAGCCCCTAGTGGTGATTGCGTCTTGCAAAGGCGTGGAATGATCCAACGGCGGCAATGATACACCCCAAAAAGAGTGCCATACCAAAGGCCGATACCGGATCCTCAATAGACCGAGAGCTGAAGAAATGTACAGCGATCAGTGCTGCAACTGCAGCAACAAAATTCGCTACACCGTACCACTTCAGCGTACTTGTCCTATCATTGTCCGCGAGATGCGAGTATACACCGAGTAGAATGAAATCTATGATGTATCCAGCACCCATTGCAATGAGTGACCCCACTCTTCTCACCTCCTCTCTAAGAAAGTGAGCCCAAAGCCAGGAGCGACTCTTCGCTCCAAGACATGCTTTGAGCAAAAAGTTAGTATATATCAATATATGAGGGGCTAGTCAAGTGGTTAAGAGGGTTCTAAGAAGCGACAGCCGCGAGATTTACGAGATATTTACCAGAATAACAGAGTTCGCTAGCAGGTCTACTAGCCAATGATCGTTGTTATTTCTACATACTTTTCTTGTTGCTATGACACTATGCAGCTTGGCAATGTGCTCTCATATTCGCATATCTCTTCGTGATAGTACACTTTCCTTCGTCTTTATACTGCTATACGAACTACCAGAGTAACCAGTGAGAAGTATCGCACCTTAAGCGTAGATACCACACTGGTTTATAGAGCCAGCTTACCGCCCTGAAAACAGGTTGCCGACCCGTTGGACGAAGGTTGGTGAGTTACCTGGCATGGCGCTCTTGCTGTTGCTGCCACTGTTGGTAGTGGTTTGAGGTGCTTCTTTTTTGGCGGAAGATGGGTCGGGGCTGACTTGCTCGGCTGTGACGAGTAGGCGGTTGAGGTCGGTACCAAGTGGCACACAGGTGATAAGCGTCATAGTTGGCTTGGTGGCGTTGGTTTGCAGCGCGTGCACATCGGTCGGTTTGACGACTTGTGAGCCAGTGACAGTATAGGTGTAGCGCTTGCCGTTGTAATTGACGTAGATATTGTCACCCTTTTGCATTTGCTCGAGCCGCGCGAAGATAAACTTATACTTACCATTGTCAAGCCAGTCGTTGCTTGAGTGGCCTGAGACGACGAAGTTCCCCACCTCGCCAGGTTTGGCATTGGCACCAGGGATGTTGAACCACACCACACCCTTGTCCATCGCGGCATTGAGCGAGGCTTGGCTGGCGGCGTTGGCATCCCACACGATGGGCACGTCCACCGCGATCTTAGGAATGATGAGCTTGGGGTCTGGGCCAACGTTGGTCGAGTCATATGGGCTGATGATATAGCTCTGGGCATCGAGGTCGCCTGGTGAGGTGTAGGCAGCAACGTATGAGAAAAAGACTCGGTTATACTGCAATGCCAAGAATAATACCATGACGGAAATACCAGCTACCGCGGGGATGAAGTGTCGGCTATGACGGACTTTGTTCGCGCCATTGCGGATTGAGCTCAGTAAGCGCGAGCGCAGGTCGCCCATGGCTTGGCTTTGAGTGAGCTCCTCTGGCTCATCAGTGGTGGCTGCGGTAGCGTGAGGTGTATCGGCGTCGTGAGCTTTGGCTTGCTCGGCGAGGCGCTCTTCGGCCTTCTTGACCTGGCCTAGGTAGTAGCGCTCATAATACTGCTGATAGTAGTTTTGCCAAGCACTGTGGTATTGCTGCCAAGCGGCCTTTTGGTTGGCGGTGGGCTGGCGTGGTGCACCGGCAGGGCGCTGGCTGTCTGGTTGCTGCGGCTGATGCGCGCTCGCTGCTGGCTGCTCGGTATGGTTATCTTGAGATGAGGGCTGCTGCGCGCGAGCTGTTGATGAAGCGGCTGTGCGGGTTGGCGTGGGCTTGGGCTGTGGTGATTGTGTCACTTGGGCTGATGTGCCAATATAGTGTGCCTGTGGGCGGCTGCGCGGCGTTATGGACGAAATGTCGCGCTCGCGGGTGACAGGTGTTGAGTGAGCGTTTGACGCGGCAGCTGCTTGGCTCTGACGCCACGCTTGTGTACCTGGGCGGTAAGCTGTCTGGCTGTGCTGAACGCCACCCATCGCATGCCGCACCACTGGTGCATGGCTGGCTGGTTTGCTGGCGAGGTTTGGAACTGAGAAGGTAGCCGTCTTGGCGCTCGTGTTGGGCGCAGGCTGGCGAGTCGGTGCGCCACCAATAATGGGCTGCATGGTGGGGCGGTTTGTGCTGTCGCTACTATTCGAGGTATTGTATAGCGCATCGATTTGCCCACGCACCTCACTAAGCCGTGCATCGCGGCTCTGCGACGATGAGTTCCCTCGTGATGTTGTGCGTGACGGATCTTGTGGCTGCATAACTACTTCCAGTATACAATATTAGCTTTGATATACCAATATATCGCTTGCGTTTCAAGGTCCATCTTAGGTAAGAGACTGCTTGCCCGTGTCCACACTCTCGAGACAGGCATAAACAGACAGCAAGAGCCATCAATAAAAAATAAGCCGACATTGCGGCTTATTTTTCGGAAAACAGCTGAATAAACACTGGTACCGCGGGCCGGACTTGAACCGGCACGTCCGAGTGGACATCAGATTTTGAGTCTGACGTGTCTACCAATTCCACCACCGCGGCGCGAGTAAGATCAATTGCAGCCCTATCCTGCAACTTCTGCAAGTATAGCAGATTGCACCGCACTTGGCTAGCCTCTCGTGCAGGGCTCTACGGAGATATGCCTAAGCCGGTCACTCTATTCATTCAATATGACCGCTCGCCCATCCTAAGCTACTGGATAACCAGCCATGAACGATCAAGAAAAATATGGCAAAAAAGCCGAGCAACATCACATAGCTGCGCAACAGGCGAAAGCACCGAGCGTGCGATGTATGTTTGATAAGTACAACACCATCGAACATCACTTGCACGCAACCACATATAACAGTGGCTATAATCATAATTTTGTGGTAGAACAGCAGCCACAAAATATGGATTTAAGCATAAGCACAATATATGAAAAAGTAATGTTGACAAAAAATAAAGGACATGATAATCTCAACACATAACGTCTAATAATGACGAGGAGGAAAACAAATGAACAAACTAGCAAAATCGTTTGTTGCACTTGGCGTAGTCGCTGGCGCAGCAATCGGTGGCCTGTGGGTAGCGCAGCCAGCATCGGCAGCGATCTCAGCAGGTTGTAGCAACTTTAATGTTGTAGAGTGCGGCACAAAGGACGTGCAGACCCTGCGCAGCACTTACACAAAGCGTACAGAGATCCGTCAGCTGTATAGCCAGTTCGGTATTACCGAGCAGATGATCAACGGTGCCAACATGCAAGAAGGTACAGTTGATGCGAACGGCAACGTGACTGTTGGTGGTCGTGTTGTCGCTACTGGTGCCCGCACCCTGCAGGCCAAAGCTGGTACAAAGCAAAAGCAGCCAGAAGGTCAGCGCACCGCTGGTGGCCACACCTACTACCAGTACCCAACCGGTGATAGCTTCATCTTGGGCAAGACAACCTTTAGCGTTTATGCATGGTTCGACAACAACGGTAAGTTTATCGCTGGTGTTATTAAGGACTGTGGTAACCCTATCTGGGGCACCCCAACTCCCCCACCAGCCAAGCCAAGCCTGACCTGCGACGCGTTGCAAGCTACCCAGATTTCGCGCAACGAATACCAGTTCACCGCCAAGGCAACCGCTAAGGAAGGTGCAAAGGTCGTTAACTACATCTACGACTTTGGCGATGGCAAGACCACCAACGGTGGTGCAACTGTTCGCCACACTTACGCTAAGGAAGGCACATACACCGTTAAAATGACTGTGGTCGGTAGCGAAGGTGGCAGCACCAACGTCGAGAAGACAAGCAAAGACTGCCAAGTGACCATCAAGGTTACACCTCAGCCAACCATCCAGGTATGTGAGCTGAGCAGCAGCACCATCATCACCATCAAAGAAAGCGAATTTGACGCTACCAAGCACTCAAAGAACGTCAAAGACTGCGACAAGATGAAGGTCTGTGAGCTGAAGACTGGTGCTATTGTCACCATCAAGGAAAAAGAATTCGACGAGAAGAAGCACTCAAAGAACACCGCCGACTGCGACAAGGTCAAGGTCTGCCGCATCTCTGACAAGAAGATCGTCGAAGTTCGCCGCAACGAAGTAAGCAATGACTACACCACCGACATGTCGAAGTGTGAGCAAACTCCTCCAACTCCAGTAGCTGAGTTGCCACACACCGGCTTGGGCGGTACCCTCCTGCCGCTGGCTGGTATTGGTAGCCTCACTGCTGCAGGTGCCGCTTACTACGTAAGCCGCCACCGCAAATAAATAACCGTTTGCGGATAACCCAAAAATCACCCGTTTTGCATGGACGGGTGATTTTTATTGGTTTGGTTTTTGAGAGTAAATTATTGACCCAATATAAGCTGCGCGTCCTCTTTTCTTTTTGATTGGTCGCATTTGTGGGATTGTGGAGTGAGAGTTACTCTGATGAGACGTATTAAGCTTCTCTACCCTTCCTCTCACCCGCTCTTTAAGGGGGCTAGCCGCGCATTGTGAGTGCAATCTGTCTGTTCTGGTGGTGCTCTATGTTAGTCAGTGGCGGTATATATTTTGCTAGAAGAATAGAGAAAGGCAGTGTAAATATGTATTTTACATCGCGGGTTCTGGATGGTGGCACGAGTAGCTAGATCATTTACACCCCCTACTCGATAGAGGCTTAATATAGGCCGTAGTTAGCTTCTGCGGGCATAGTTGCTAAGGATAACGGTATTCAATGGTCTCCTCAAGATATTCCATCTATACCCACCCGATTCTATCCCCAGATAGATGAGCGAGATTACTCACCATGCGACATAGACTTTTAATACAGGCTGAGATGGTGGTTTCTACTTGCTGAATAAGGTGGGGGCTGCGTAGCAACACACAAAACAAAGAGAGCAGTATGAGGATGCACTGAACACGCTCATTACTCATGTATCATGGTTGACGGAGCGCACAAACTAGGGCGAACAAATATACTACTCACCTGCTTTTTGCTGCCTTGCGCAAGAGGAAATGAGCTATTTGGTGTGGTAAATAGACACCATATTGCCATGCAATATGGTATGAAGGCTTGATTTATGATCAAAACGTGCTACTTTCGTTCTATAAATAAGATATATAATGATGGTATCCACGCAAGCATTGCACACCATATAGTAAGAGAGTTTTGGTATAGTATTTGGCGGTGTTTTATGCTTGTGCTACTTTTTTGTCCAGCAGAATAACAGAGGCCGTGGGCTCATGTGACACAAACATTTGTTCATGATTTGTGCTTCGTATGATCTGAACACAAAAAACGAACAACATAATAATGACGCTGCACATCGCGTGCAAATCTCTTTTTTCGCTCTTCCTTGCCTCTATTGACTTGGTAGGATATAAAATCCCACTACTTGAGATGGTCTCATGGGTGTATTCATCGTGCTTGAAGATACCTATCGTTTGGCGCTTAGACAAAAAAGCAGATTACAGAAATACTGCCCGAGTTTTAGGACTAGAGCGACTCTTATGCTTCCCTTCACTAGTCGAAGGAAAAAAGAAGAAAATTACAAATAGCTATAACAAAAGTTCCAGAGTCGATACCTAATACCTACTCCTTCCCATCTAGCAAGCTAGCCGTTGCTGCCTGGAGGGGTGTCGCTGGGTTCCACATGGTATAGGCGGAGATGCGCGTTGGCACAGTGCCCTGCCAGAGAGCCATTGGCTGCGACCATGGTGTTGACGTGACGGTGCCGTGCTGAGTGATGAGGATAGTGTCGGCGTGGAAGGTGGCGAGGGTAAGTGGATAGGTGACGGTAAACTTGTGTAGCGCCTCGACCAGCTGGAGGAGCGGCATACGGAAGGTGAGGATCTTGGGGTAGTACAGCGTGCGCAGCAGCTTTTGGACTTGTGAGAATGAGGCGATGATAAGGACGTTTGACTGGCTGGCAAGCTGTGGGGCGCTTGGCATAAGCAAATCGACCGCGTCGCGGCTGATGATGAGTGGTGTGGTAGTGTGGCTCACGAGCTTTTCGTAGACGATGGCGGTCTGGCTGTTGCGGCCAGCGTCGCCGATGAGAAGAAGCGTATCGGCCCAATTGGCCAAGGCTTGTAGCTCTGGCCAGGCTTCGTTGCCTAGGCTGCCGCTACTGTTGCTTGCAGCAAAAATCGTGTCCGTCACGCTGGCGGGAATGGTGCCGCGCAGGGCGTCTGGCAGCACCACGCGTGCCTGCCCTACCCCTGTGGCGAGTGCAGTAGTATAGCTATGCTCGATGGCGCGAAAGCTCAGCCGGTTGCCACCAATAATGCCCAGCTTGCCCGCCTGTGCTCGCTGCTGGGGCTTGTTCCAGGCGATGTCTGGGTAGAGCGGTTTGGCTGGCGTTTGCTGCTGCCAGTAGGGGATGTTCATGTGCAGCTGCCTTGCTCTGACGGGTGGAGATAATATAGGGGGAAAATACTCAGCATAGAGCTATTATACCGCGAAGTGGGAGTGTATGCTATCTATCGCTACTGGCCAGTATCTCCCCTGCTGCTGAGCAGTGGGATGGATTGAGCGGCCTATAACTGGGGCGGATGACGAGCACAGCCTGTGGTGAGTGAAGAACGCGAAAAAGAAAAAGCCCAACCTAGGAGCTCTATATACTCTATGAGAGTAAGTGCTAACGACTAGGTTGGGTAAGAAGGAGATAGGAGGTTGGGGCGCAGAGGGTGCGCAAACGTGTGCCTGCGCACCCTCTGCTGATTGTTCATCCGTCGATCACGAGAGTCACCTCCCCTCCTTTTTAGGCTCGCCTCTCGTCGGATTGCGAGAAGCTAATATATATATATCAATATATGAGGGGTACGTCAAGGTTTGCGTGTTTATCGCGCCCCCCTAGTCTTACACTATTGGCTCATCCAGTGTAATGCTGACTGGGCAGTGGTCGCTGCCCATTTGGTTGGCGTGGATGTGGGCGCTGGTGATGCGCGGGGCGATTGCCGCTGATGCCAGCCAGTAGTCGATCCGCCAGCCCACGTTGCGGGCGCGGGCGTTGGCCCAGTGCGTCCACCAGGTGTAGGCGTCGGTTTGGCCGGGGTGAGCGGCGCGGAAGGTATCCACAAAGCCGGCATCTAGGTAGTGCTGGAAGCCAGCGCGCTCTTCGTCTGTAAAGCCGTGTTTGCCGCGGTTGGCGCGTGGGTTGGCAAGGTCGATTGGCTGGTGGGCGACGTTCATATCCCCGCAGTACAGCACCGGTTTAGCCGGGCCGTACTGGCCGGCCTCTAGATCCTGCAGGTACGCCAGCATGCACGGGTCCCAGGCCTCGGCGCGCAGGGTCAGCCGGCTCAGGTCGCCCTTGCTATTGGGTGTGTAGCAGGTCACCAGCCAAAAGCTAGCAAACTCCGCTGTAATGACGCGGCCTTCATCATTCGGGCTGCCGTAGCTATCGGCCGCCAGCTGGAACTGCTCTACCAACTCAGCCGGCAGGCCATCACGCCACTGTAGCGGCGCGGTTTTGCTAAAGATTGCCGTGCCGCTATAGCCCTTCTTGGCCGCGCTATAAAAGTGCTCGTGGTAGCCTGGCAGGTCGAGCTCCACCTGCTGGCGCTGCGCTTTCGTCTCCTGCAGGCACAGGATATCGGGGTTATGCGCTGCCATAAAGCGGGCAAATTCGCCCTTGTTTATCACCGCACGAATACCGTTGACGTTCCAGGAGTATAAGCTAGTCATAGGGGTAGTATAGCAGATGGCATGGCTCTGTGGCGAGTGAGTTATCTTTTGTGGTATTGCTCAATTACCTTCTGATATAGCTGTGCATAAGCAGTAGCAGTAGCCTGGGGTGATAGCTCGGTCAAAACACTCTTTGTGCCATCAACGAGTTGCTGATGATAAGCTGGCTCAGCAATCCGCTGCATGCCTGCTGCGAGGCTGACAGTGTCGGGCTGGACGAGGAGGCTATTGCCCTGATTAAGACCAACGTCGAGCCGGTCATCGCAGTAGAGAATAGGAACGCCAACGACGAGAGACTCAGGGATAACAATCGGCTGATTATCAAAACGATACGAGGCAAGCACAAATACATCAGCGTCGCGCAAGAGTTGGACGATCGCCTTGCGGCCACCAACATGGCCAGTAAATATGATATTGGGAGAACCTTGTGCAAGCCGAGCTAGTCTTTTGGATTCTGCCCCATCACCAACAATATAGAGCTCGCTCTGTGGGATAGCTGCTTGTTGGAAGGCTTGGATGATAACATCGAGGCGCTTTTCTTTGACGAGGCGGCTGATGGTGATAAAGCGAATTTTACCGTCGTCATTCTGGCGTTGGCGCTGAGTGGCCTGGGCATAGGTCTCAAACGTGCGGTTATATCCTGTTGGTATAATTGCGCCAGGCAGGTCTACGCCATGTGCGGCAGCGCGAATATAGGCAGACATATAGTGCGATGGCGTAGTGGAAGCATCGACGGCGCGAGCGATGATTGCCTGAGTGTGCCAATCAAATCGGCCAATCCGGCTCTCGCTAGTAAGCTGTGGGGCGGCTGCGTGCTGGCCGTGTAAATGGCGCTGATGAATCCGAGCAGTCAGCAGTGCACAGAGCCGAAACCCAAGGCTGGCAAAGAATGTTGGCACTGGCATCGTGTGTGAGCCAGCCATGTTGGTGTGAAAGGTATGGATGTGCGGGATGCGCTGAACTTGGGCTATTTTGGCTGCAAGCAGTAGTGCACCAGTGTCGGTTTGACTGTGGATGATGTCAAAATGATGCTCTTGGCTTATTGCTCGTGCTACCCGACGAGAAGCATAGATAATGCGTGTATGAATCGGTAATCCAGGAAACCGAAACGAAGTAACGGGCACTACTGTAGCATGCTCTGGCGCCTCAAGATCAGTCCGGGGGGCAATGAGGGTGACATGGTGGCCAAGCTGGGTAAGCTCCTCGATCTGGGTCTGAATTGACCGACTCACGCCACTGGCTGAGGGGAATTTATCGTCCAAGACAATAGCAACAGAGAGATGATTTGTACACATAGTAGTATATAGTATAGCAGATAGTTGTACCAAGCTGAGGAATAACCTATAATAAGGGGTCGTTATGAAGCATCAAACTATCCCAACATTGCAAGAGCTGCGCCAGACACTTGGTTGCCAAGAAAAGACAGCTCAGGGGGTGTGCTGGTACGAATGCAATACCACGGCGGACAAAGCCGTGCTTATCTTCCATGGAGTGACGGGCGGCAAGATCGATATGATGCCGCTGGCTGAGCGATATGTGAGCTTTGGCTATGCGGTTTATGCTGTTGACTTGCCTGGGCACGGTGGTTCGGTGCAGCCCGAACTGCGGGATTATCGGGATCTTGGCCAGTGGTTTGCTCATGTGGTGGCGCAGATTGGCCGCACACCAGATGTGGTGATTGGCACGTCTTTTTCGGCCTCTGTAGTGTATTATGCAATGAGTACTGGCATCATATCGCCCCAGACGAAAATTATCTTGGCCTGCCCTACCCCAGATACAACGAAGTTGGCAGATATTTTACAAAAGTTGTCTAGCAAAGTGCCAGAAAAAATGGGCTGGGATGCCTACAATCTCAAAGTTGCTCAATACATACGAGTGGCAGCTGGCCTCAAGACACAGCGTCGCGATGCTCGGCAGTGGCTGCGCGAATCCGAAACCTACAAAAAGGATTCTCTAACGCTCAGAGACTCGGCAGTCCTCACCACACTCCTCTACAACCAAAGCCCCTATGCACATCACATACCACAAGAATGTCAGCGCAATATAACCGTCATCGTTGGCGGCAAGGACAATATTATCACATCGAAGACGCTTGATATCATGCATGAGCTTCTGCCCGAGGCAGACTTTATATGCGCCCCGCAGGCTGGCCATTTACTACAGTTCGAGGCAGTTGAGAGCTACCCAGATGTCGCTCACTAATATATTATGGTACTCTACTTGACGTATTCTACATAGTGTAGTACAACTAATACAAAGGAGTGTAATACCTATGAGAAAGCCAAACTACACTGGGCAGGATTTGCCAATCACACACAATACATATCACAATGGCAAGCTTGTTCGCCAAGAAGACGGGACGATGAACCTTCAACCAACCTGGGGGGGGCGTGCTAGACTACTTGAGACGCTGAAACAGCGCGAGCTGCCCAATAACCTTGGTAAGGGTGCGCTTGTCCTGACACAGATGGGTGAGGCATCAAGCGGCTTGACCGTTATATATGGTATGGGCTGGGGCGGTAATGCATATACAGAGGTAGCGCAGCAAGAAATGGCAGAAATTGCCCATACACTGCGAGACAAAGACGGCAAGATGCCTACTATTGTTACCACGCCAACGAGTGCTTTGCGTGAGCCAATTGCACACAAGATAGCGAAAGAAGGCAGCTTTGCGGCGTTGGCCGAAGAGGTCGCACCGGTTGTCGATAGAGTGGCAGCTGATAGCGATGAAGTTGTTGTGCTTGGTAACTCGTATGGAGCACGCCTGGGTGCGGCAATGCCAGCTGCGCTTGCAGAACGTCAGAAGATTACTGAGCTTGTTCTTGAGGATCCACCAAGTAGTTGCTGGTCACTTGGCAAGCTAGGCATTGCTGTAGCCCAGGGTATTGAAGCTATTAATATGCAGCGCTATATCAAGAATTCATACGATGTTGCTGCCCGTGAAGCCTGGGATCATGTCAAAGACGCACCAGAGATTGCCCGACCACCTCTGGCGGTGCAGCTAAAAGATATCTCGGCGATGGCACAACCACGGGCTTTAATCTCGATCTACTCTCTGCAGTCGGTTCATTGCCTGAAGGTGCGCCAATCACGCTGGTCTCGCCAGAACTGAGCCGGATGAATCGCAAAGGTGACGCAGCAAACCTGATGCAATCAGTCAGTGAGCTCTATCCTAAGGCTGATTTGCGCGTGGCAGAAATTGGCGATAGCGCGCACAATGTAGTAGCTGGCAACCCAGCCTACTTTGGTAAGATTCTCGAGCTTGGCCGCAAATAACAGAGAAGTATGCTATAATAATAGCTATGAAAATCGGAATCTTTATTGATGACTATTTGCCATCAGTCCATGGCGTGGCGACGTCCACGGTTAATTTGAGGCAGGCGCTTGAGGCGCTGGGCCATGAGGTGTACATTGTTGCGCCAAAGTGCGAAGGCTATGACGATCACGACGACCACGTCATTCGCCTGCCATCATCGAAGAATTACGTCTTTGATAAGCGCGAGACGGCCGTCATCTACCCTGGCCTAGCCAAGAAGCTGGATGACTACCAATTCGACATCGTCCATAGCCAAATGCAATTCTATATGGGTGTGCTGGCTCACAGTGTAGCCAAGCGGCAGCGGATTCCCCATGTTACGACGATCCACACACTCTATAGTGAGCTGATTGACGACTATCCGTTTATGGTAACAGCTGGGGTGATTGCGCTCTCGGTCGCCTTCCCTGTTGTCTTCCGGACGAAGCCGATCTTGCCAGTCACCTCGCGTGAGCAGCTCCATGGTATGGGCAAGAGTGCGATTCGCGATATGTTGTCTCGCCAGGGTTGGCGCCTGACTGCGGCATTTGCCAACCAGTGTGATGCTTGCATCTCGCCGTCGCAGCACCTAGCCAAGATACTGGTGGAGGACGGTGGCCTCACGACGCCATGCCACGTCTTCCCAAATGGTATTGACACTCAGCGCTATCACGACGCTTCGGCGGCAGATTCGCCTATCACGAAAGGCCCGAACGATAAATTTATTATCTCGGTGGCGCGTCTGAGTCCTGAGAAGCGCCAGCAGGCACTTGTCGAAGCTCTACCGCATATTCCAGATGAGAACGTGAAGCTCGTGCTAGTCGGCGGTGGCCCGTACGAGGCAGAGCTGCGCGCCTGTGCCGAGCGGCTTGGCGTGGCAGAGCGGGTGATCTTCACCGGGATGCAGCCAAGCGAGGCGGTGGCCGCGCTGCTCAAGCAAGCCGATGTTTTCTCACTGGCATCGTACCACTTTGACAACCAGCCAATGACCTTCCTCGAGGCGGCATCAAGTGGCTTGCCGATTGTCTACTGCGACGAACGTATGACCGAGGGCTTGACCAAGAAAAATGCGATTTTGACTGATGGGATTGAGGGTGAGGACTTTGCTAAAGTCTTCAACGATCTCTTTACTAACCCCGATAGGCTTGAGCAATTGTCTCGTGGTTCACTGAGGGTAGCGCGCCAGTTTGATTCTGTGACGATGGCGAAGAAAGTTGTAGCGCTGTATGAGTCGCTCATTGCCAGCCATAATGCGCTCGAAGAAGAGTAGATGATGCTTATCAAAAACTCACTACATGATCAGTAGTGAGTTTTTGTTTTCTCTTTAGTGTGTATGATTGTAATAATCCGAGCATCGAGGTTTTAAAAAGCCTAGCCTAGGCTCTCTCAAGATTCCACTAGCGATACTGCCGCACCGCCCGTCGCTGCTCTCGCTCCACATCGCGGCGTTTGATGGTTTCGCGCTTGTCGTAGCGTTTCTTGCCCTTACCGAGGGCAATGACGAGCTTAATGTAACGGCCACTAGTGAGGAGCTTCGTAGGGACGATGGTATAGCCCTCCTTCTTGCGAGCAGCGAGTTGCTCGATCTGCCGCCGCTTTGCTAGGAGTTTGCGCGCACTGGTGCTGACTGTTCGGGCGTTTGGTTGGCCCTGCTCGTTGTGGCGCAGCGAGAAGCTGGCGTTATTGAGCCACAGCTCACTATTGCGAATCGTCACATATGCCCCCTTGAGTTGCACGTGGCCCTCGCGGGCAGCGCGCACCTCTAGGCCGGTCAGGCTCATGCCAACCACTATGTCGTCGCTCAGCTCATAATCAAACCGCGCGCGGCGGTTGACAATAGCTGGTACTGGTGGCTTGGTAGTATGTGATTTGCTCATACGTCTCTTCTATTGTAGCAGATGTGGTGGATATTGTAGCACTCTGAAGTGCTTGCTACAGTTGCTTATGAATATATGAGAGATCGGCGTGCTACTCTACTAAAGAAATACTGGCGTGAGTTTTGCTATCCGCTGCGAGGGTTGCCTCGATAAGCTGTATCATATCACTCAGCGTCCCCTGCTCTCGCTTGATAAGCAAACATTCTTGAGTAAGTTCACTTGCCATAAGTTTATCAACAGCAGCAATCGGATCAATGAATTTGGATAGTGTCGCTTGCTCTTCTTGCGTAAAATGGATATTGGCCTCATCGAGCATTTCGTTCGTTGCCATAAATTGTAGCTCATCCGGCGAAAGCTGCGTTATCTCGCGCGCGGGGATATTGCGCGGGAAGAGTGCCGTCTGGAGGCCATGGGTGATGGCAGTATTATTACTACCTGTTAGCGTAATGTCGTCACTTTTAATAAAAGCGAGTTGCTCGCTCATAATATTAATGATCCTTTCTGTCATTTTCTAGCGTGTCTGCAGACCATTATACCGCTAAATGTATGGAAAAAATGTCGTAAAAATAACAGAATAATAATGTGAAGGGTTCAACTAATTTCCTTTAACAAAAAACATAGCCCACCAACCACACTCAAACTGAACCCGGATTAATTACTCAATCCGAGAGTGCAATAGAATGGTACTGCAATCAGATTGAGACATGGTTCAGTGAGCTATGTTTGGTGGGCTTAACGCCCCATGTCTTCGTCCCATTTACGCATAATGCGCATAAGGACGACGTACGTGGCAATCGCGCTAGGTATTGCGATTGCTGCACCTGCCACTGTGGATAGAGCTTGAGAGATGCCGATGATGTAATACATCACATACCCGACGATAACCCCGGGAATTACGGATGCACATACACACCAGCCGAGCCCCAGGGCTCGGTCCTGTCCGTACATCTTTCTCACCTCCTTTCAAAGGCGAGCTCAAAGCGAGGGACGACTCTCCGCCCCAAGGAACGCCTTGAGCGAAAAGTTAATATATATATCAATATATGAGAGGCTAGTCAAGTGGGGAATGCTGCCGTAATGGCAATGCATGATGGTATAGCACATATACTGCATATCATTCTGATATACAGTATGGTGTTGATTGCCGCGCTTCTACCTCTGTTTTATTTACAAAATTTGCCTACTAGGATGCCTAACAGAGTGTTAACAAAATGTCAAAAATATAGCTCATAAAAATATGTTGTAATATTAGCATCATACAACAAGGCTGATGAAATACCCCCGGCTTTTTGTATCCGAAAAGGGTGTATGGAGGTCACCCCTCCCCTATCGTTATACCTTGCCATGCTATAATATCCTCTATGATTGCCGATATTGCCATTACCGAGAAGTCGTTTGGGGCGAAGATGCTGATGACGGATGTGAAGTTTAGTGTGGATGATGGCGAGAAGGTGGGCCTGGTGGGGCGCAACGGTGTTGGCAAGTCGACACTGTTTGGCATGCTAACAGGGGTGGACGATGACTATAGTGGCTCGATTATCTTCAAGCGTGGCAGTGTGGTGGTGGCAACGGCCCAAGAGCATCACGACAGCGGCGATATCACAGTGCTCGAATATATCTTGCGTGGCCTGCCGGAGTATGCGCGCCTGCGCCATATTATCACCACCTACCCCGAGACGATGGGTGACGACATGGAAAAAATCGAGGCATACACCGCGGCGCTGGAGCGCTTTGGCCAAAAGGGCTTCTACCAGATTGAGGAGCTAGTGGCAGAGGAGCTAAAGAACTTCCAAATGGCAGGCTATGGTGAACGACATCTGGCGAGTTTGAGCGGTGGGCAGAAGCGCCTAGTGGAGGTGGTGAAGATTATGCACGCTCAGGCCGACCTTGCACTGATCGATGAGCCAACCAATCACATGGATTATGTCGCCAAGAAGCAGTTTGTCGACTGGCTCAAGGGCGCGAAGCAAGCGATGCTCGTCATTACCCACGACCGAGATGTGCTGGCAGAGATGGATCGGATCGTTGAGATAAAAGACGGCACGGCCCTGAGCTACCGGGGTAACTACGATGCCTACCTGCGCCAAAATGCCTCGGCAACGGGCAACGCGATGCATGAGTACGAGCAGGTCGAGCGGCGGATTGCCAATGTGAAGGACAAGGTGGTGCAGTTTCGCCGGATGAAGGAGCGAGCGCGTGACCCCGGCACCATCAAGCAATTCAAGCAGCGTGAGCAGCAGGCTATGGCCGAGCTTGAGGAGCTTGAGCAGATAGAGAAGCCAACGTTTTGGATTGATCGCGACAATGTGGCGCAGCTGGAGTATAAGATGGCTGATCGTTACCAGAAGTTTAAGGCACGGACGATTCGCCTGAGTATGCGCGATGGTGCAATGCGAAGCCAGCGCACGCTAGTAGCGGTGCGAGATTTGGCGCTGGGCTATGGCGAACGGATTTTATTTGAGGGGGTGAATATTGATCTGCGTGAGGGTGAAGCTGTGGAGCTGCGTGGTCGCAATGGCGCTGGCAAGACGACACTTATTCGAGAACTACTTGCCGCACAAAATCTGGTGCAAGACAGAGGTAGCGATACGCCAATTGTCTATAGTGGCTCGCTGCAGCTCGATAGCCATATTCGGATTGGTGTGTATGAGCAAGAGATTGCCCCGACGTATCTTGGCCTCACACTGGCTCAGGCGATTGAGCAAATGCATCTCGACCGTGGGCTGCCAATCGGCCAGACCAAGCTCCGCCAATTGATGAGCGACTATCTCTTTGCCGAGACGGATAGCGATGTGCCGCTCGCTCGCCTGAGCGGTGGGCAGAAGGCGCGCTTCCAGATTATTAGCATGTTAGCCAATGAGCCGCAGCTACTCATCCTCGACGAGCCCACTAACCACCTCGACTTGCCCAGTATCGAAGAGCTCGAAGCGGCGCTGGAGCGCTACACTGGCGCTATCCTTTACGTCAGCCACGACAATTACTTCCGGCAAAAGCTCGGTGGTGAGGTAGTGCAGATTGGGGCGCAGTAAGAGGCAATCTCATCGTAAAATATCAACTGCTTCCACACCCCTTCTCTCAAGTACACGCCTTTCAATATCATGAGAACTCGCATACTTGGTAGGCTCACCTCTCGTAGTGGTGAACGTGAGCATTACAATAAGTCTCCACTTCTCTGCTCTGCACCTTTCTATCTACTACTTCACATCGGTGGAGTGTGCTTTAGAATTTGTGTAAGCTTCAGGCATGAGAACCTATCATACGTATACTATACTGCGCATAATTTTGTACTAGCATATTGCTTACGGTTGCAATCTACGCTATTGTAGAAGCAATGAGACTGAACAAAGATAGATCAAGCGCAGGGTTTGCCCTGCCAACAGTGATTGTGGCATCGGTGGTAGCGATGATGCTACTCCTCGTGGCGGCGTCTGCGTCGACGGCGATTCGCGAGGGGCTCTATGCTCAGCACTACCGGCGCTTGGCCCGTGAGGCAGCTGAGAGTGGCGTCGTCCTTGCTAGTAAATGCCTTGAGCTCAATAACGACCTCGCTCAGTGGTCAGATGCTGCAAAATTGCGGCCTAATACTGATTGCAAAGGCACAGTAGTCGCTGGTCGCACCCAGTATGTTCAGCAGGACGGCAATGTGCGCACGACCTTTGAGGTGGGTGAGCCAGAGCGCCGCGAAGGGAGCATTCAGCGCATTACAGCAGTGGGCCGGACGGAGCTTATCCGCACGACGGATGGCGCAGTATGGAAGAGCTATGAATATCGCCTGGCAGGGCAAGCGGGCCTGAGCGCACTGCTTGATAGCGTCTCATTTGGCTACGCGGCTGGCGGCGGCTTTACATTCAATGGTGCGTTCTTTACCGTCATCGACGAGTTTGGGCGGCCACGCTCAGCAGGGTTCAATGGTTTTGGCCAGCTGGGAGTTGGTTCGACTACCGACACACTCACGCTCAAGCAATTTAATATTCCTGCTAATAAGCGTGTTGTGCGTACCTACACCAACTTCCTCTCTCATGGCCGTAACCTGTTTGCCCTCACGGAGAATGGCGAGGTATGGGGTGCGGGGCTGCATAACTTTGGGCAGATTGGCAACCCGAGCCAAATTATTGCATGGGTAACAAACCCCGTCCAGTTTGTACTGCCTGGCAATGACAATGTTGCGACCTTCGTATCACCACTGGGGATTGTCACCTTTGTCGTAACATCTCAGGGGAACGTCTATGTAGCTGGCTCCAACGACAAAGGTGTTGCCGGTATTAACTCGACCGCTCCAACGATAAAGATGCCAACCAAGATGCCCTTCCCTGAGAAGATCCGGGCTGATGCTCACTCCTGGGCAGTCGACAGCAAAACAGCCTATGCGATTGGTGAGAGCGGTGCGGTCTATGGCTGGGGCAATAATGAGTTTGGCCAGCTCGCTCAGGGCGATATCAATGAGCGGCGAGCACCCGTCCGCTTGGGCGACTTTGGCAAACCTGGCAAGACCAAAGCAGTGCAGCTCGCCTTTGACGGCGATACGGTCTATATTCGCGATAGTGCAGGGGCAGTCTACTCGGCGGGCAAGACAAACTATGGCCAAGCAGGGGTGCCGACCTTCCGGCTGCGTGCGGGGGTGTCAGACCGTTGCTTGGCGGCGGTGGGGGCAAACCTTAGGACAGAAAAGTGCTCGGGTGCTGCTGCAAACCAAAAGTGGCACTTCGACCGGACGAATAACGCCCTGCAAGTCGAGTCAAACCCAGGTGGAGGCCAAAACCGCTGTGTCGAAGCAACCGGCCATAATAATGAAGAGACGCGTATGCGGTGGTGCGCTTGGTGGTCTAATGGCAAGCGCTTTGACTTTCGCTACCCAGCAAGTTCGTGGAATCACATCTATCTTAGTAATAGTACTGACATTGGCGGTCGAGGCCTGTGCATCGCTGAGGCCAATGGAGTAACCGGTGGCGAAACAAAGATGACTTCGTGTGAGTACTATACAGACAGAACATTCTTGCCATACAACCCAACACTCGAGCGTATTGCACCATCTGGAGTAATAGACGTCACAACAGACCAATACTTTGCCACTATGGTCTATGCTAATGGCGAGGTCAAGACCTTTGGCCTCAATAACGGTGCACTAGGCAATGGTGTCTATGTCGACACATCCAATCTAGATGCTTACAAACGCCACGTATATAACCCAACCCCAGTTAAATTCATTCTCCCGCCTGGCGTCAAGGCGGTCTCGTCCTGGACAACCTCGAATGGTCTCGATCCCAAGAATGCCAATACCTTCGTTGTCACCAGCGACGGCCGTGTCTTTGGGGCAGGCAGCAATGTGACAGGCCAGCTAGGTATTGGGCATATTGGTGGTGGCACCAACGGCATCTACCCCACGCCGCAGCAAATGCTCGTGCTTGGCACGCAGGGCAACTTGGCATCGTATGTGCGCTCGGGCTATGGTACAACGGTAGTCTATACCAACAATCGCAAGGTCTTTACGGTAGGCAACAACTCCAACGGCCAACTGGGCGATGACACGACTACCACCAACCCCACACCCCGTGCCAACAAAAACACAAATGCCCAACGCCACGTGAAGTTCTATTAGGCAGGGCATGGCTGCGAGAGGTACAACCTCTACTGATTGCTAGTACGAGAGGCTTATATATGCACAAAATAGCGATGTGAGTGAAAGGTCTCATATTTAGTCAATATATTTTTAAGTATCAGTATTAAATGACGAGTAACTACAAGCAAGAACAAAACATAGCAACACCTGTTTAAAAACGATAAATTAGTAACAAGTATGACTGCCTAGGAACCCCTTATTGAGTCAAATAAAAAAGCATGAACAATATATGTATACTACCTATACCTCTCCATTTCCCTCGTATGTGAGCAGCCAATAGTAAAACTCACTGCCCTTCCCGAGCAGTGAGTTGACTGTGATACATAGCCAAGCTATGCCTCTGGCAGCAACCCCTTTGCTTGGAGAAGCTCATCAATCCGAGCTCGGTCGAAGCCATAGACGATCTCACCAGCAATGTCTGTGACTGGGATGCCTTGGGCTTTGCCGCCGGTTTTGGCAGCGAGCTCGTCCGCAGCGCCAGGTGTTTTCTCGATGTCTTTGATAGTGTAGTGCACGCCAAGCTTGTCGAGATATTGCTTCTCTGTTTTGCAATAGGCGCACCACTCTGCGCTATATACTATGACTGATGGTGTTGTATTCATACTTATCCCCTTTCGCTCTTGTTAGTATAGCATGGACGGTAATGGAGTTGGCAAGCGTACTGGGCGTAAGGTAAGGCGCGAAGCATCTTCAGTGGTAGTTCTAGTAGGATGGGAAAGCTAACCCTCTGTAGTGTGTTGGCTTGTCAGATACCAGCCACCATCGTGCGGTGATTGATACGCGCGTAACTGCACATCCAGCTGGTATTTGCGGAGCTCGGTGATAGCGCGCAAGGCGGCTGCACGGCTCGGGTAGCGCTTTTTGGCTGCTTCGCTGCGCGGTGGGCGGTAGGGCTGGTGTTTGGGTGTTTTGTTGCGGCGTGGCATAACTCTAGTATACGCGGCTTTGCAATGCGATGCCAGTTGTCTTACACGCATCCTGCTTAAGGAATGGTTATAAAAGTTAATGGAATATAGAAAAGAGCAGTAACTCCACACCAAATCATTACGATCTATGCGTGCGCTCCATCGGTTCAAGACGTAAAGAAAAGGGTTAGCATACCAAGAGAAGCCAATGCCTTGAGATTCATACCCAACCGCCGCTTCCCTCTTTACGTCTGCGGGGCCTCCTGGTACAATAGGGCCATATGAGTACGGAGTCTCGTGAGAATGCCCGCTCGCACGGTAGCCAAGTGGTTAGTGTGCTGTGGCGTGCTGCACTTGGGACAACCTGGCGGATGGCGGTACCAACTGTTGGGTTGTTTTTGCTCGGAGTCTGGGCAGACCGGCAGTTTGCAACCAAGCCGTGGCTGATGTTTGCCGGCTTGGTGGTCGGCATCGCTCTTGCAGCGGGGCTCATCACGCACCAAATTAAGGGAGGTCATCGCACATGATGTTTTTTGCGGCAGTGCCACACATCTCAGTCAAGGCAGACGAGGTGTTTTCGATCGCTGGCTGGCCAATTACTAATGCCAATCTCGTTGGTCTATTGGGCCTTGTCCTCTTAGCCTGGCTGATGTTTCGCACGCGGGCAGCGGTGCTGGGTAAGAAGAAGGCGAACTTTGCGACTCGCTTGACTGTCTGGTGCTTTGAGGGGCTGTACAATACCGTTGGGCAGGTCATCCCCAGCAAGAAATGGACGCGGCGCGTTGCCCCCCTTGTTATTACAATGTTTTTCTTTATCGCCGCGCAATATTGGCTGGGGCTGTTGCCGGTTGTTGGGCCAGTGATGGTTGGCCATACACCACTGTTCCGTGGCCAAAATGCCGATCTTAACATGACCTTCGCCCTCGCGGCCGTTACGATCGTTATGGCACAGGTGTATGCAGCACGCGAGCTTGGCTTTATCGGTAACCTCAAGCGGTATTTTGTGAACCCCTTGCGCGATCCGATCATGTCCTTTGTCGGGATTCTCGAGATTGTGGCAGAGTTCTCGCGCTTACTGAGCCTGTCCTTCCGTCTGTTTGGTAATGTGCTCGCCGGTGAGATTTTGATCGCGATGATCGCTTACCTCACTCAGGTGGCAATGCCAGCGGTATTGCAGCCGTTCTATCTCTTTGAGCTATTCATTGGTGGCATTCAGGCCTATATCTTCTTTATGCTTTCAACCGTGTTTATTTCACTCGGATTGGCGCATCACGGCGGTGATGAGGAAAAAGATACGCACGCAAGCACCTCGACTTCTTCAGACGCGAACCTCGTGGCCGAAGGAGCAAAATAACATTGGTAATAACTAAATAAGGAGAAATAATTATGAAAGACATCGCATTTACCCTGGCGTATGCTATTCCAGCAGCGTTTGCTGCGATCGGGTGTGGTTGGATTGGTGCCAACGCCATGAAGGCGGCTGGCCGCAACCCAGAGAAGATTAACGACCTACGCACCATGATGATCCTTGGTATCTCGTTCATCGATGCTTTGGCTATCATTGGTTTTGTGGCCGCGATCGTCGGCAAGGTGATGTAAGGAGTTCGCACTCGTGAATACCCTGCACTATTTTGCATCGACAGAGGCGGGTGGTGGCGATTTGTTCTCGTCGCTTGGTCTTGATTGGCAGCTGTTTGTCCTGCAAATGGTGGCATTTGTGGTGCTGCTCTTGGTCTTGAAGAAGTGGGTCTATCCACCGCTACTCGACATGCTCGATCAGCGCGATGCGAAGATTCGCGATGGCCTCAAAGCAGCTGAAAAAGCGCAAAAGGCGGCTGACGAGACCGAGGAGCGCACTGCTGCAATGCTCAAGAAAGCCCGCCACGAGTCGCAAGAAATTGTGACTGCTGCCAAGACTGAGGCAGCCAGCATGGTGAACGACGCCAAGGACGACGCCCACACGCAGGCCGAGCGCATCTTAGAATCGGCGCGCACCCAAACGCAGACAGAGCTAGCCGAGGCCAAGCGGGCACTGCGCCGCGAGATGGTCGACATGGTCGTTGAGGCAACGCGTGCAGTGACGGTCGAGACTGTCGATGCGTCGAAGGATCGCCAGCTGATCGAGAAGCATCTGACTAAGCTTGACAAGGAGCAGCGCTGATGGCGGCCGGTTTTTCGCGCCGTCGCCTCGCTGCGTATGTTGCTGAGCAGATTGCTGCTGGTGCTGAGGTGCCTGCCTTACTGCGTCAAGTTGCCGCCTATCTTATTGACACCCGTGCAACGCGCGATGTTGACGTCGTGGCAGCAACGATTGAGGAAGCGCTAGCTGAGCGTGGTATCGTTGTCGCTGAGGTCACGACGGCACATGCACTGTCGGCTGCTTTGCAAAAGCGGCTCAAGACAGAGGTCACGGCGCTAGCTGAGCAGAGTGGCATTGCGCCAGTCACATCGGTGCAGCTCCGCCAAGTGGTTGACCCATCAGTAATTGGTGGCGTGAAGATTGCTCTGCCGGGCCAGCACTACGATGGCACTATCCAACACAAACTAACCGCCCTTGCGGGCACGAAATAAGAGGAATTATACATGGCTGAAACAACGGTTACAGAGTTGTCCGAGAGCTTGCGGCAAGCGATCGCAGGCCTGGAAGCCTCTGAAGGACTAGAGCAGGTCGGTATCGTGACCCGAGTGGGTGATGGTGTGGCCTGGGTACATGGCTTGCGCCACGCTGGCTATAGCGAGGTGCTCGAAATTGAGACCAAAACAGGTGTCGTTGAGGCATTTGCGCTCAACCTGATGGAAGATGAAATTGGTGCTGTGCTGCTTGGCAGCGACCAAGGGGTAGCTGCTGGCGACCGCGTCAAGCTCAAGGGCGAGGTGCTGAGTGTGCCAGTTGGCAAGGAGCTGCTTGGCCGCGTGGTGAACCCGCTTGGTGAGCCGCTTGATGGTGGCCCAGCCATCACCACGACGCAGCGTGGCTTGGTAGAGCGCGAGGCGATCGGCGTGATGGGTCGCAAGAGCGTGCACGAACCACTGATGACCGGTATTATGAGCATCGATGCGATGTTCCCGATTGGCCGTGGCCAGCGCGAGCTCATCATTGGTGATCGCCAGACCGGTAAGACGGCAATCGCACTCGACACGATGATCAACCAAGCCCGTCAAAAGACTGGCGTGGTGAATGTCTACGTTGCCGTTGGGCAGAAGCTGAGCAAGATTGCTCGCTTGGTCGAGCGCCTCAAAGAAGAAGGTGTGATGGATCAGACCATCGTGGTGGCAACCAGCCCAAGCGACCCAGCTTCCCTGCTCTATCTCGCGCCATACGCTGGTACCGCCATGGGTGAGTACTTCCGCGACAATGGCGGCCACGCGTTGATGATCTACGACGACCTGACTAAGCACGCTGTCGCTTACCGCCAGATGAGCTTGCTCTTGCGTCGCCCACCAGGGCGTGAGGCCTTCCCAGGTGATGTGTTCTATTTGCATAGCCGCCTACTCGAGCGCAGCGCTAAGCTGAGTGATGAGCTTGGAGCAGGTTCGCTCACTGCCTTGCCAATCATCGAGACCCAAGCGGGCGATATTTCCGCTTACATCCCCACCAACGTAATTTCCATCACCGACGGGCAGATCTTTATGGAGACAGATCTCTTCTACCAAGGTATTCGCCCAGCCATTAGTGCTGGTCTCTCGGTGTCGCGTGTTGGTGGTGCCGCGCAGACCAAGGCGCTCAAGAGTGTTAGCGGTAACCTCAAGCTTGGGTTGAGTCAGTTCCGCGAGTTGGCAAGCTTTGCTCAGTTTGGAAGCGACCTTGATGCTGAGACCAAGGCACAGATTGGCCGTGGTCAGCGCCTGACAGAGCTCCTCAAGCAGCCACAGTACCAGCCAATGAGTGTTTGGGAGCAGGTAGTAAGTATTGTGGCGGTGAGCCAAGGCTACTTTGATACCGTGCCAGCCACGAAGATCAAAGCCGCGCAAGATGCTCTGCTGAGCCGTCTCTGGGCCGAGGCTAAGGAACAAATGCGCACCCTCAACAAGGGTGACCAGAAGTTCGGAGCTGATGAGAAACTCACCCACTTGATAGAATCAACCGCGGGCGAAATTGCCAAGGAATTTGCGGAGTAAGCAACGGAGGTCGCTATGCCCAATACGCAACAGCTCAAAGCACGGATTCGCTCGGTTAAGAGTACCAAGCAGATCACCAAGGCAATGCAGATGGTGGCAGCGAGCAAGATGCGCCGCGCCCAAGATGCAAGCCGCACCACTGCGCCGTATACCACAGCAGCACGTGGCCTCTTGCGCTACCTCTCGCGCCAGGGTGCGACCGACGATCACCCACTGTTTGCTCAGCGTGCAGTCAAGCGCCGCTTGATCATCGTTATCGCTGCCGATAAAGGACTGGCTGGTGCCTACAACAGCAATGTCCTGAAGCGCTATGTCCAGCTCCTGCGCGATGACGATGCAGCCGGGATTGATAACACTACCATTGCGGTGGGGCGCAAGGCGGCACAGTTTGTTGCTCGCCTTAAAGACACGCAGGTGGTTGGGGTGTATGAGGATGTGCCAGATCGCCCAACTGGGCCAGCTTTCCGAGCAATTCTCGACACCGCGCACGATATGTTTGTGAGCAAGCAGGTCGATGCGGTCGACGTTGTATTTACCCGCTTTTATAGCAGTATGACACAGCACCCTGATACGATCCACCTCTTGCCCGCTGGCCTTGATGCCGAGCAGCTCGATGCGGTGGATGACGATGAGGCAATCCCAGATGATGAAGCACTCTTCGAGCCAAACCCGCAAGCAGTACTCGACACCATCGCTGCGCGCATGGTGAGTGCCCGGCTCTACCAAGCCCTGCTTGATGCCAGGGCGAGTGAGCACAGCCAGCGCATGCTTGCCATGAAGAATGCCACCGATAACGCTACCAGCCTTGTCGATGACCTAACACTCGAGATGAACAAACAGCGCCAAGGTGCCATCACGCAAGAGCTGACTGAGATTAGCGCCGGTGTGGAGGCAATGGGATGAAACACTACGGGCGTATTGTGATGGCTGCACTTGCCATGTATGCGCTCGTGTGTGCGGTGTTGCTTCTTGTGGGTGGTGCTCAGATGCTGTCTGCTAGCCATGGCGAGGGGCTGCTTCTTGGCCTTGCGCTTATGTTGCCGTTTGCTCTCGGTGGGCTGTGGTACTGGCGGTATGGCCGGCGGCACGGCACAAGCTTTGTGGGTGTTACGACTGGCCTGCTGGTTATCATTTGTGCGGGGCTTGGCTCGTATGTTGCAGGCTTTCTTGCCTCCTTTGCTGTGCATGGTGTGGAGGCCCAGGCCAATGATGTGGCCCGCCTTGCCTGGCCGGCTCAGCCTATTATGGCGTTTGCCGAGCTGCCAGTCGTCAGTAGTCTCTTGCCATATGTGCCAATTGTGGTGTTGCTAGCTTACTGTGGCGTTGCAGCTCGTGATGGTATGCGCTATAGACAGAGGTATCATACCAAAAAGCCAGGCAGCCAGAACAATCTGCAAGCAAAGAAAGTATAATGAAGAAATGATCGAGAGGAGAAACGAATGAGTAAAAACCAAGGAAAAATCATCCAGATCATGGGTGTGGTGGTGGATGTCGAGTTCGACCGCGAGGTGGAGCTGCCAGCTATCTACGACGCCCTGCACGTCGAGCATGATGGCCAGACGCTGACGCTTGAGGTAGCGCAGCACCTTGACGAGCAAACGGTGCGAACCATTAGCCTGCAATCGACCGATGGCCTCAAGCGTGGTCAGCCGGTGGTTGCAACTGGTGCGCCGATCCGTGTGCCTGTGGGCGAAGCAACGCAAGGGCGGATGTTTAATGTGGTGGGTGAGCCGATCGATGGCGAGCCGGTGGCTGATGATGCGCAGCGTGCGCCCATCCATGCTGAGCCCCCTGCTCTCACTGAGCAGTCCAACAAGACCGAGATCCTTGAGACCGGTATCAAGGTGATCGACCTCATTGCGCCACTTACCAAGGGCGGTAAGGCGGGGCTCTTCGCTGGTGCTGGCGTGGGTAAGACCGTGCTCATTCAGGAGCTGATCAACAACATCGCCAAATTCCATAGTGGTAACTCTGTCTTTGCTGGTGTAGGTGAGCGTACCCGCGAGGGTAACGACCTCTACCACGAGATGAAGGATGCTGGCGTGTTGGATAAGACATCGCTTGTCTTTGGCCAGATGAACGAACCACCGGGGGCGCGTTTGCGGGTAGCACTGGCTGGCCTAGCAATGGCCGAAGCCTTCCGTGATGAAGGTAAGGATGTGCTGCTCTTCGTCGACAATATCTTCCGCTTTACGCAGGCTGGTGCTGAGGTGTCTGCTCTGCTCGGCCGTTTGCCAAGTGCGGTGGGCTACCAGCCAAACCTGCAACAGGAGATGGGTGCTCTACAAGAGCGCATCACCAGTACCAAGAAGGGCTCGATTACCTCTGTTCAGGCAGTCTATGTGCCAGCCGACGACCTGACCGACCCAGCGCCGGCTACTACTTTTGCTCACCTTGATGCTACCATCGTGATGAACCGTGCCCTGACAGAGATTGGTATCTATCCAGCAGTGGACGTGCTCGACTCGAGCTCGAACTCGCTCGACCCAGAGGTGGTTGGCGAGGAGCACTATCAGGTGGCCCGCGAAGTGCAGCGCGTCTTACAGCAGTACAAGGAGCTGCAGGACATCATTGCCATCTTGGGCATGGAAGAGCTGAGCGACGATCAGAAGCAGATCGTTGCCCGAGCCCGCCGCTTGCAGCGCTTCTTGGCGCAGCCATTCCACGTTGCCGAGCAATTTACCGGCAACCCTGGCAGCTACTTCAAGCTTGCTGACACCATCCGCGATGCCAAGGATATCCTGAGTGGCAAGTACGACGACAAGCCAGAGAACTGGTTCTACATGTCGCCAGTGCCACTGAGCGAGAAGCAAGACTAGCACGCTCTGCACATGCTTGCACGGCAGCAGCCAACCGAGATATTCTCTCCGTGTTGGCTGCTGTTTTCTTTGCCTATCCTCCCCTCATTTCCTTTCCTCCCTCCTCCCAACTATAGTACAAATCGATTTGTACTATAGTTACCCTGTTTTTCTCTGTTAGTGTGGGTTCTTTTTCTCTTCTTTTTATATATTTATATATATAATAGGAGAGAAATCGATATGGTTGGATATATAGGTATATAGATGTATAGGGAGATATAGGTAAAGATAGA
>CALIMM010000001.1 GCA_938045445.1 uncultured Candidatus Saccharibacteria bacterium | reverse complement strand
AACGCAAAACTTCAGTAAAAAATACTCTATGGGGCTATTTTTCATAGCAAAGTCTTTAGTATATAGCTTCTATCCTACATGAGACCATTATGCCTGTATAGCATAGGAATTGTATAGTTACCTATTTTTTATAATACAGAGAGGCACACACGCTTCAGAGGTCAACCCTTGTGATTTTTTGATAACTTTGCTACAGTTGTATGCACTGTGTCGAATCTAACGAGAGAGCGTACGGCCACCAGACCAACAAATAGCACTGCAGCGCACGAGACAAACGTGTGCTTTGATAAAGATCGATATGACATATACGAAAAAGCGCTCAATCTCACTGACGTACCAGAATCTGAAACAAAGCAAATCGTGTCGGGCCTTAGCCTTATGCGAGACTTTGGTGGAGAGCTATTTGCAAAATATAGCAACCACAGCGCTTATACTGCATATTTGCTCTGTGCGGCGGGTAACCGTGATGAGTTACTTGGCATCAATAATCTTGCCGCTCTCCGTCAAAGAATAGAGCAAGATCACGCTGGCAGCAACGATAAAAAAGCAGCAAGAGAAAAGTTTAATCAGATCGTATCAATCATGATGGACACGACACGATTGTCGAGCTCGTGGCAAAAATTCATGAACACACAAAAGGTTGAGTCGGATCCAATTACTCAGAGCAAAGAATCACTCTACAGTGCCGTTAAAAGGGTAAGTAGACTTAAAAAATCCAAAGGGATAACAAATGACCAATCTCTATCTAGCGGTGCAAAAAATCAGTATCTTACTGAAGAGAGCAGGCAAGACCAGCGCCTTGAAGCCGCGACACATGATCGTATACAGGCCGAAATGACGATGAAACAACTCTGGCAGCAGCCAATGAATATGCTTGACCTCAATGACCTTTTGCGGACAGGGCATAATGTCGGACTGTCGACCATCTTTATGGAGTCGGTTAACACACTTAACATGCTTAATAATACGCGCTACGATACCCCGGAGGCCTATGAGCTAGCCTACAAGAGCGAGGCACTACTTGCACCGCTATGTGAGATTATTGGCTTTGACGGGCTAGCAATGGAATTGCGAAGTAAAGTGATATGCCTCCAGCTGCGCAATACCGGCAGAGGGCACTTTGTGGATCTCGCCAAGCAGATACTATCAGAGCTTGGTGTATTGAGTGCTGCTAGTCCTGAAGAAACCATCACGGCCAAAGAGCGCAATCAAAACTATGGTACTATCGTCTACAGAATACTTGAGTCCGTAATTGGCGATATTGACAATAGCGCTGACTATAGTGTGGAACTGGTACTTGGTGGAGAGTCTGGTCATGATATTGTGATAGGCAACGGTAATATTATTGCTAATCTGCTACGATTAGTGTTTCGCTTGAAATCAGTAGGCTCTTTAGCACGTGGGCTTGTAGAGCAGGCAGAAAAAGTAGAGAAACAACATGAAGCAGACCGTCAAAAGATCCAAGACTCTACTCTTGCCACTAACTCCCTGGAGGCATACAGTAAGAAGAGAACCTATCAGATAAATAAGGAAAGGAACGAAGATTGGAATCTCACTCGAGAATATATTCGAGATGAGATGTCACATATATACAACAAAAAGGTAGCAGATTCCTTGCTCAAGCTTATGGATATACATCTGGCTGAGCTCTATGAGGAATTCAATGGAATTACACCAAAGGAGGTGTCTCTTCTCGACTATAAAAAGGAAGACAACTCGCTTGAGATACTTTTTGATCTTCTTGGTATGACACTAATCGCAAAAGACCGAGCAAGTCTAGTCGATATATTCTTTAAAATGGTCGATAATAGTAATGTTCTTCATCGCTCACAAGATGAACTTATCCAAGACAATCAGCTACCCGCTCGGGACGATGAAGGCTATGATGAGAACGGCTACTCCGTCACGCCACATGCCGCACCAAGCCGAGACGAGATACTCAAAGTCGAGGGGCGTACAGAATTTATCAATTATATCAAGACAAAATTTAAAGAACGCTATCTCAACACTGATCCCGAGCAATATATAGAATTCAAAGAAGAAAACAAAAAAGGCTTCCATGTCTCAAAGATAACGGGCCTCTACGAAGACCATACATCGGGCATTCTACCCTTCGAAATTCAAGTTCTCACGGAAAAGGATCGGCAGTCGGCGCGCTATGGCGAAGCTGCACACATCCTGTATAAGTTAAGCAAACAACTTGGCTATCGGCTTGAACCAACTAAAAAACAGCTCGCAAGTATGAGTGCGCTCAATGGACGGAAGAAAAACTTTGGCAAGAGAACAGTCAACAAAGCAAGCTACCGCCGCATTAAGAAAGTAAATAAGGCAATTAATGACCTCCTTCTTAATGCAAGCTCCTCAGTTCTGTAGTATAGCCCATTCATCTAAGACCACCTCCACATCTTGCATCCACCTACCATCATCTGCTATAATCTTTTCAGACATTGCCAAAGACCGTAGCGGGCTGTTGTATATAACAAAGCAGCCGATAAGTATGCTACCGAGGGAATTTCGGATACGCCGTGGCCTCTTACGCCAGCGTTCTAATACGAAACTCGAGACTCGTCTTTGCAATCGTGCAGAGGCGATTTTTTGCGGCATATGTCGGACATTAACAATGCGGTCGGATACAACAACAAACCAGTAATACTGCACTCCCTCTGGGCGTGCATAGGTATTACAACTCCAAAGAAAGGATTTTATCTTATGGCAATTTCCAAAGATAAAAAACAAGCTTTGGTGGCTGAAATGAGCGAGCTTCTCGCAGAGGCAAAGGGCACTGCCGTTGCGTCCTACCAAGGGACAAGTGTGGCAGACCTCCAAGCATTGCGCCGCGAGGCTCGCGAAGCTGGTGTTGTCATTAAGGTGGTGAAGAACCGTCTCGTGCGTGTTGCTTTTGCGCAGCATGACACCTACAAAAATACCGACACTTCGGCCCTGGCTGGGCAGTTGCTGTATGCAATCTCGCCAGACGACGAAGTGATGGCAGCAAAGGTGTTGCACGAGTTTGCCAAGACACATCCAACAGTTCAGTTGGTTGCTGGCTTTAGTGGCGAAGGCGAAGCTCTCAACACAGCCGATGTCACTGCACTGGCTGGCTTGCCAAGCAAGAACCAGCTGGTGGCTGAAGTGGTGGCACAGCTGCTCTCGCCAGTACACGACACTACCAACGCACTTTCGGGTAACCTTCATGCGTTGCTCGATGGCATCGAAGACGCCAAAGCGGCTGCGTAACCAAGCGCAGCATTGTACTAACGTTTGCACTAGGCAGACAATAATTCGTGCGATAACTTTACCGCACATCATTGAAAGGAATCCATCATGGCAGATGTGAAAAAACTGGCCGAAGAACTGGTTGCTTTGACCGTTCTGGAAGTCAACGAACTCAAAAATGTCCTCAAGGACGAATACGGCATCGAGCCAGCCGCTGCTGCAGTTGCTGTCGCTGGCCCAGCCGCCGATGCTGGTACTGCTGAAGACGAGCAGACCGAATTCACCGTCACCCTCAAAGAAGTTGGTGGCCAAAAGGTTGCCGTCATCAAGGCTGTTAAGGAACTCACTGGCCTTGGCCTGGGTGAGGCAAAGGCTTTGGTCGACAACGCACCAAGCCCCATCAAAGAAAAGGTCAGCAAAGACGACGCCGAAGCTGCCAAGAAGACCTTGGAAGAGGCTGGCGCTACCGTCGAACTGGCGTAACCACCCCACCGACCGCATTGCTACCATCAGCACACCCGCTTGGGTGTGTTTTTGGTTATCCGTTGAGCTCACTGCTCCAGATTGCTGTGTGTCACTTCAGGATTGGTGGCGTTCTAAGCATCGTACCATTTTTACAACGAACTATTGGCTACCCCTGTTATTGCTGTGGATAACCACCAAGCACCTTGACAAGGCCCCACCCCATCGCTATATAATGGGTTGATAACTAAGAAAACAGACAAGGAATTGCGAGAAAATATGTCTGAATTACCAGAGAAACAGGTGAAGCGATTACGATCGCTGATTCAAGAGGCAGAGACAAACCTGGCCGCTGCAAAGGAATTATTGATGAGTATTATTGGCGACGATGGCGAAGTTGTCGTGCCAAGCAATAGCCGCGAGGAGGTATCGGGCAAGATAGTCGAGGGAATCTTTGACGGGCAAGTGATGGTCGATGCTGATGGCAAGAATTATCCCGTGCCAGCCAATTACGCCAGTAAGTCTAAGCTTGTTGAGGGCGACAAGCTCAAGCTGACAATTGCCGACGATGGCGGCTTTATCTACAAACAAATCAAGCGAGTAGAGCGCAAGCAGATTATTGGCACACTCACCCAACACGATGGCGCGTACTACGTGGAAGCACAGGGGAGAGAATATCGGATCCTGCTGGCAAGTGTGACATTTTTCCGGATTGAGATTGGTCATCAGGTCACTGTCAT
The DNA here is from genome assembly GCA_938045445.1 of uncultured Candidatus Saccharibacteria bacterium. Classification (GTDB taxonomy): domain Bacteria; phylum Patescibacteriota; class Saccharimonadia; order Saccharimonadales; family Saccharimonadaceae; genus Saccharimonas. The sequence goes on along the minus strand of CALIMM010000001.1, from coordinate 27,985 downwards.
CATCCCTGAGGACAAACCCGACGCAACGTGGGCAGCGGTGGAAGCACCATTATAACAGATATACCTGCTGAGATATACACAGATTATATTGTGCCTCTACAGGTATATTATAAAAAGCAACAACCGTTACTATGTGGAACTGTTGTTGCTTTGAGGCGTAATTTTTATACTTTCGTTTACTAGGCACATATAGTCAAAATAAATTGACTACTATTTGACAGTGAGTTACTTTAGTGATTTACCATTCATTGCTGCAGGAATCGCCTCATCAAGATACCATGTCCAAAATGCGCGACGAGCGTTAACATCAACATCTTCGGCAGCCTGCCAATTCAGCCCGCGAGCAGCAGCAGCCGAGCAGGCGTAACTCAAATCGAGGGAATCTGGCAGTAAATCGTCATCCTTGAGATCGCTATCCATATCGACTTCGTAGTACAGATCTCGGTGGCAGGCTGACATGACAGCACTAGCTGCGGCGTTGGCCACAAAGGTTGCTGGCTCGGTGATGCTGTCGAGCTCCACATCGAAGAGGAGCTCTTCAAAGTAGCTGCGTGCACGCTCCTCTGCTTCTGCTGGATCGGCCTGTCCATCTGCAACATTCTGTGCGAGTGTGAGAAGATCTTCGACTCCAGAATCATCAGGGAAAGCACGATACCAAACATCTTGTACATGGCGAACACACATTGTATTGAGCCGGATACGAATTTGATACGAGAGGTCGGCGTCGTTCTCATCGATCATTGCTCGCCAGATCGCAATACGGCGCTGTAGTGAGAGGATTGCTTTGTCGTTTGCAGCGAGTTCTTCGCGGCCGAGTTGTAGTTGTTGGTTAAGATTGTTCATATCAATCATTTACAAGACTCCTTGCTTACTAAGTACAGACCACATACTACCATCCTGTGGCGGTTTTGTACAATTGCATGCATAGGATAAATGCAGAAGTTAACACTTCGATCGCATCTCCATCCATTCTGCGGTATAATATAGCAAATGAGCAGAGCACTATATCGGACGTATCGGAGTCGGTCGCTGGATGAGATTGTGGGGCAGTCGCATATCACGCGGATTTTGCAGCGGGCAATTGCGAGTGGGCATATTGCCCATGCCTATCTCTTGACGGGGCCACGTGGAGTGGGTAAGACATCGATCGCCCGCATCTTGGCTCATGAAATCAACGGCCTGCCATACACCGACGAGTCGACCCATCTCGACATCATCGAGATCGACGCAGCAAGTAATAACTCTGTGGAGGATATCCGTGATTTGCGCGATAAGGTGCAAATTGCACCAACCAGCAGTCCAAAAAAGATCTACATCATTGATGAAGTTCATATGCTCAGCAAGTCGGCCTTTAATGCCTTGCTCAAGACGCTAGAAGAGCCACCCGAGCACGTTGTCTTCATTCTTGCGACGACCGATGCCGACAAGCTCCCCGCGACGATCTTGAGCCGGGTACAGCGCTTCAATTTCCGAGCAATTAGTCCGCGTGATGCAGCCAAGCATTTGGCGTTTATTGCTGAGCAAGAGAAGATTGCCATTACACCCGATGCATTGGAGCTGATTGCCGAGCAAGGGAAGGGAAGCTTTCGAGATAGCATTAGTTTGCTCGATCAATTGCGCTCACTGAGCGATGAGACGATCGACCGCGCGATGGTTGCAGAAGTGCTGGGCCTTGCGCAGGATGAGCTGGTAGAGGCGCTGCTGGCTGCTTATGCCACGGCAGATATTGGCCGCGCCGCTCAACTGATCGATGAGGCTGAGGCGGCTGGCACACCAGCTGAACTTCTTGCCGAGCAGCTGCTTGGTATCGCGCGCCAGCGCGTTGTAGAGGACGCAGCACTGTTGCCATTACTCGATAAACTACTGGCCGTACCGCGAGCCGGTTGGCCGCGCATTGCGCTGCTCACCGCTCTGGCAAGCCGAGCCACACTACCAGTTGCAGCGCGCCATCATCAACCATCACCCAGCACCGTGAGTGAGCCAGTTGCGCCATATACACACTCACCAGCTGCACCATCATCGCAAACACCTCCCTCAGATCCTCCTCGTCAGAAAACAAATGCTGCAGCATCGGCCGAACAGCCTCCCACTCCAAGTGCTTCCGCTACTGATCATACACCAGCCGAGCAATCAGCTTCTCCAGCGAACAACGAAACGTCCGCAGCAAGTTCCACACCAATCGACTTCCCATGGGAGCAGTTTCTCGATGCTGTTGGAGCAGTCGGGGCGCGCACGTACCTCGCCAAGGCAGGGCACGCGTTTGACGGCCAGACGCTAACGATCTACGCTGGCAAAAAATTCGCCAAAATGCAGATCGATCGCGCCCTCCCCACACTCAGCGCAGCACTAAATCGCCTTGGCATTACTGCAGAGATCACTGTACTCGCGAGCAGTAAACCACCCAAAGATCGCCAAAAAGCCGCCATTCTTGCTATGATGGGGGGAGGAGAAGAAATTACCATCAATGGCTGACCAATCACCCCAACCAAAAGGCAAAGTACCACCGCAAAGCCTCGATGCTGAGATGAGTTTGCTTGGTGCGGTACTTATCGACGAAGAAGTTTTGGCCGATGCTAGCGAGCATGTCGGCGCAGAAGACTTTTATGACAAGCGCCACACAACGATCTTTGGGGCGATGATGCGCCTCTACGAGCGGCACAAGCCAGTCGACCTCCTTACCCTAACTGATGAATTACAAAAAAAAGACCAGCTTGCCGAGGTAGGTGGCTCGGCCTACCTGACCGAACTAACCAACTACGTCCCGACCGCAGCCCACGCCAGTAGCTATGCCGAAATTGTCGCCCAAAAAGCAGTGCGGCGACGCTTGATCAAAGCCAGTGCCGATATTAGCCAGCTTGGCTTCGACGAAAATACCACCACCCAAGAGCTGCTCGAAAAGGCCGAGGCAGAGCTCTTTAGTGTGTCTGACCAGTCACTCAAGCAAGACCTCGTGAGCCTGGAGAGCATCCTCACTGATAGCTTCGACCGTATTGAAGAGCTCCACCGCAACAAAGGACAGCTGCGTGGCATTCGCACGGGCTACCGCGACCTCGACACCATGACGGCTGGCCTGCAGCGCTCCGACCTTATTATCATTGCAGCTCGCCCTGCCATGGGTAAGACGACGCTGGTGACAAACCTCGCCTACAATGTCGCAACGATCGAGAAAAAGCCTGTTCTCTTTTTCTCACTCGAGATGAGTAAGGAGCAGCTGACCGACCGCATGCTGGCCGATGCCAGTGGTGTAGACAGCTGGAATATCCGCACTGGCAACCTCAGTGATGATGACTGGGCTAAGCTCTCCGAGGCAATGGGTGAGATGGCCGAAGCGCCAATCTTCATCGATGACACGCCAGGCTTAAGCGTCCTCGAGATGCGTACCAAGGCACGGCGCGCCATGCACGACCAGCAGCTTGGGCTAGTGATCGTTGACTACCTGCAGCTGATGCAGGCCAACGGTAACCACAATGGCAACCGCGTCCAAGAGGTGAGTGAGATATCGCGCGGGCTCAAGCTGATTGCTCGTGAGCTCAATGTGCCAGTCATCGCGCTGAGCCAGCTGAGCCGCTCGGTGGAGTCACGCACGCCGCCGGTGCCACAATTGGCCGATCTGCGCGAGTCGGGCTCGATTGAGCAAGACGCCGATATCGTCTCCTTCATCTACCGGCCTGGCTACTACGAGCCAGACAATCCCGAGTTCCAAAATATCACCGATCTCATCATTGCCAAACACCGTAATGGCCCAGTGGGCAAGATCCAACTCTACTTCCACCCTGAGCGGCTACGCTTCATGAGCCTCGACAAGCGGCATGATTGATGCTATGCTATAGCTATTAAGCATAGGAGAGCCACAGCAATGGTAGCCCGCACGACATCGCCACGCAAACAACTAACCAAAGAGTCATCTACCGCCTCATCATCTTGTCCGCCCCTAGTCCGCTGTGCGATGATCTGTGGAGCACTTGGCCTCCTTGGCACTGCTGGGTGGCTGATATATCTTGGCTGGATGTTCGCAGTTTTTCTCTTTACACCATATTTTTTGTTACATATTAGTTTGATAACTCTTTTCTGGTGGCTGAGTGTTATGCTTATTATCGAAGGAGTTGCAATTATTCGTACATACACCAGCCATGGCAACCAGCGTTATCGCGAAGAAGGATTTTGGCTTGCCTTGATACTGTTCTTTCCGTTGCTGATGGCGGGCGAGGCAATCTATAATGCTCTGTCTGCGCAGCAAATTCATGTGTTTTCGTCAAGCCCACAGTTGTGCCTTTTCGGTATTATGGTAACTACCCTAAGTGCTGTATGTATGTGGTATTCGATGGGATACTCAGCACTAATACACAGCAAAGCTGCGCGAAAAAGACTTCTAGGTTTTTAGACGTATCACATTAGCAATTATTGCACATATATAGCGAGGAGAATACTATGACGGCTCAAACACAAACCATCCCAGCGCAAGCGATCCAGCTCAAGCATCCTCCACTGGGGCAGCCCAGAATCATCGAGCGCCTACGCTTCATGAGTCTCGACAGGCGGCATAATTAATGCTATGCTTAGTTATGACACATAGGAGGACCGTTGCAATGACAGGCCACACCACATCATCACGCATACAATCTACTAAAGAATCACCCTCTTCCTCATCATCCTGCCCACCACTGGTTCGCTGTGCGATGGTTGGTGGAGTACTTGGCCTCCTTGGCACTGCTGGGTGGCTGATATATCTTGGCTGGATAGTTGCAGTCTCTGCTATTGGGCCGTTTGCATTCTTGATTTGGATAGAATATGTTGTTGTAGGCTTATTCTGGATACTCGGGATTGTCCTCATTATCGAAGCAATTGCACTGATCCATACTTACACCCGTCGCTCAGGGCAGCGCTACCACGAAGAAGGCTTTGGGCTAGGCATCACACTGCTCTATCCACTGCTCGCGCTGATCGAGGTGGGATATAATGTACTAACACACAGTCATTCCCAGCAGAAGATTATGGCATTTGCCAATCCTCTAGCGGTACTGATAGGTATTATCATGATCACACTCGGCGCAATATACCTGTGGTATCAGTTGGGACGGTCAGCATCGATAAGACAAGCGAATAATAACAAGCCTATATCACTCACATAACACCTTTGTTTGTGGTCTCGCTATGATACCACTATCTATATTACGTTTAGTCCTCGAGAGGCAGAGGAAGTGTCTCCTTTGTGTAACCTTGCTATAATACAATCACAAGCAGCCTAGCGCAATGAAGGAGATATCTATGGCCACATCCCACACAACAACCGTCACAACTCAGACAGCCCAAACCAAACAGCAGCGCAGAATCATCGAGCGCCTCGCTATCATTCTTGCCTGCTGCGGGATTATCCTTATCGGCGTTTTTCTCACTCTTGTTGAAGCAATGGGTATTTACATCACGTCAACTGGCTTTGAGGGGACACAGCCACATGAGTATATCACCATGCTTGGTATGCTTGTCTATGCAATCAACCTCGCCGTGCAAGCTATCTATGTCATGATTCTCACTGTGCGTTCAGCGATTGCACCGTATCGTCAGCAAGCAGCAGCGTTTGTGGCCATCCTTGGTTATTTTGTTGCCCTGGCCACTGTGTATCTCTACCATCACTATGCTGTTCAGGATGGATTCGGCCCACATACCTTTCTCCAGACGACGGCTGGTACTGCTCTTGGCCTCGCCATCTCTGGTCTTGGCTCACTCTATCTGTGGTATGTGTTGCTGCGAACGCGCAAAGGGCAGGCGGTTCGCTCTTGAGCACCCCCGCAAACTCGGGTATAATAGGGCAATATGGCAAAGCAAGTTGTCGACTACCATTTGTACCGTTGGCGGTATGGCCTCGGCTATGGCTTTGTGGTGGTGGCAATTATTGCGGCGGTTGTGTTGGCTGGGCTGTTTATCCCTGGTGAGTTGCGGCAGGGTGAGCTCGATAGCGCGCTGCAAAGCAGCCAATTATCCTTCCAGAATCTTACTCCTGCTATGGTGATCAATGCGCCGTATCATGGCCTGCAAAAATTGAGCTTTGCGGTGCTCGGCGTCACACCACTGTCAATTAAGCTGCCGTCTATGGTAATCGCCCTGATGACAGCGCTTGGGCTGCTCCTTCTGTTTCGCTCCTGGTTTTCCCGGAACATTGCGCTTATTACAACGATCCTTGTGACGATGACGGCGCAGTTCCTTTTCTTGGCGCAAGATGGCACACCAGCTATTCTCTTTAGCTGCCTCACTGTGTGGCTGCTCTATGCTGCGACGCGCGCCATTCGGACGAAGAAGTTTCTCTCTACCTTATGGAAGGTGACGGCCTGTGTGCTGGCGGCACTCCTGCTGTATGCGCCACTTGGTATCTATGTCGTTGTTGCCCTTGGGATTCTGGGGGTATCTCATCCGCATGCTCGTTATACAATTCTGCGCGTGCAGCGCAGCCGTCTTGCTCTGGCAGCCGTCATTGGCCTCGTGGCGATGCTGCCACTTATCTACGCAAGCATCACCAACCACGATGTATTGAAGCAGCTCTTTGGCTTGCCGCTCGAATCGATCAATGTGGGGACAAATCTTCGTCATCTTGGCACGACGCTCTTTGGGCTCTTTGCGTCAAACAAATCGTACCTCGTGCAGCCATTGTATTCGGTCGGTATGATTCTAATTATGCTGATTGGTCTTGCCTCGCTCCTGAGCCACTACTATACAGCCCGCAGCTATGCAGCGCTCCTGGTGGGCTTGCCGCTCCTAGGTGTAGTGATTAGTAATCCACAGCTGGTGACCTCGCTCTTTCCGGTGGTAGCGATCATCATCGCGTTTGGCACAGCCTGGCTGATTAACCACTGGTATAAGATGTTTCCACGCAACCCATACGCCCGGGTGGCTGGGCTGTTACCCATGGCTCTCTTGGTTGGCGGGCTCACCCTTACTGGTATTGGGCGCTATGCCGAGACCTATCGCTACAACCCAGAGGTTCTTGCCCACTACTCCAGCGACGTCAAGCTTCTCAACAACCAACTCCAGGGTGATAATGTGCGGGTTGACCGCCCCATGACCCTTGCCGTGACTGAGACGGAGCGACCAATGTACGAGATGATTGCCCGGTATAACGATCGATTGCGCGTTGTTACCACTGTGCCTGAGCAGCAAACTGTCTTTACTGCAACGCGCGCTTACCACCAGCAGCATCGCGACCTAACGCGCCCAGCGCATATTATCACCAATGCACGTGCACACGACAGCAATCGATTTTATCAGTACGAGCCACTGTAGGTATCATAGGGTGTTTGCCAGTAGACCGCTCACCCTGGTTTAGAAAGTTTATTATTATTTCATCTGCATTGCTTGATACAGCTGCACCCACTGCCTAGGCTGGAGTTCTGATGGCTTACGTTCAGGGTTGATGCCAAGCTGGGCTCGCGGCAGGGCAGCGAAGCGCCGCGGCTCGGCGTAGTGCTGCGCCACAAACTGGCTGTACGCTGCCTGCTGATTGCAGGGCAGCCAGGGCTCAGTGCGCGGCAAGAGCTCAAGCAATACTGTATCGACGGCGGGTGGCGGTGTGAAGTCTGTCCGGCGCAAGCGGTAGCGGATCCGCGCCTGCCACCACGGTGCCAGCTGAGTGCCCAGTGCCGCCGTAAAGTGGCGGTCGCTCGGCACAAGCTTGTACGCAAATTGGCGCTGAACGATGAGATAGATCGCCTGTGGTGGAGTAGAAGCAGTGGTGAGCATCCGCACGATATCGGCACTGAGCGCAAATGGGATATTAGCAAACACCTTATATGGCTCAGTGGGGAGGGCAAGCCGGCGGATATCGGCCGCAATGATCCGGACATGTGGCATGGATATAGTGTGCCTGCGCAAAGCATCGAGCGCACGTGGCTCATTCTCAACCGCTACCACCTGCTGGCAGCGCCGCGCTAAGGCGCTCGTAATGACACCGCTACCTGCCCCGAGGTCATAAACCGTATCGCACCGGCGAATAGTACTATGGCCCAATAGAATAGCCGCCACGCGGGGGCTGCGCAAAAAATGTTGGCCATGACTAGCAACGCGTCGTTTCATACTGGTAGTGTAGCAGACAAGCCTATGGGTCGTAAATGAGCACAATCTCGCCTCGGCCTATTCCGTCAGCAAGCACAAGCGTGTATACTAGAAGCAATGGATACGAATGGTGGGATGACGATACGCTACCGGCAAGCGGCCTATTATACTGTGCTAGCACAGCGTGCACTCTGGCGCACCCCGCCAGCTGGACAGCCATTGCAGACAAGCGATATAAAGCAAACTCTCTCGGATGAGCTCCGGGTAGCGCTTGCGGCGGACTTTGCGCTGAGTTTTAGCTTGGCTCAGATTGCGGAGTATGATCAATCAGATGGCACAGCACCACTTATTATTACCGATCGCGAGCGATGGGCTGCAGCACGCGCTCATGCGCTCGTCTATGATATGTTACAACCTGACTGCGATATTGCGCGCTCGCAAGCGGGGATTGATGCGCTCTGCACGTTAACACACGACCCGCAAACCTCATTGTCTAACGCAATACATCTCTGTGACGCTCGTCTTGGTGGCGCACTCGCTCAGGCAAGCGGCAGAGTACTTAGCCAGCCAGAGCAAATGATCTACTGCTTGATCGATAGCATGGCCGCCCAAGACGATGCCCCGTGGCACTTGGCGAAGCTCCTTAGCCCTGCGACTGACGGCACGATTATCCCGATCATCCAGCTGCGGCCCAAGACACTGCTCGCCACGCTTTCTACTTACGAGCTGCTTGCGCTCTTCATCGGCTATGGGTATGAGCCGCGAATCGTTGACTGCACCACGGCAGACCCGCGCCAACCAGACGCAGACTACGCTGCTGCGCTCACCTGGGCAGCCGAGTGCACTGCTGCTCTGCGCCAGCCAGCTCAGCCACGCCCACACAAAGCTCGCCGACCACTGTTGATTGTGCGTATTCCAGAACAGTTCGAGGTGCTACTAGACGACCACGAAGCACAAGAGAGCTCTCCCACTCCAGCCGAGAATGATACTAGTGACGCTCAGCCATCAAGCATTGCCCGGGCACAGGCAGCGCTTGCTCACCACAAAGCAGATGGTGCCGACTCAAGCCGAGCAGGCACGCAGGCATGGCTTACTCAGGTGCTTGCGTGGTGTGAGCCAGAGAATCTGTTTGATGCAGCAGGCAATCTCACGTTTGCCGAGACGAAGGCTCTGCCACACACGGCTGCAGCTCATGCCGATAATGACTCCTCCTTAGGTACAGCTCAGCTCACCGCTACGCAGCCCGCCCTGTCGGCCACGCGACTACGCCGGCCGGCTATTGAGCCCTATGCGGTCGTTGCGACGCCACCTGGCACGCAGCGCAGCAATACACTCTCTCATGTTGGTTCGTACTTGTCTGATCTTTCCAAGGATGAAGCGCCAGATAGCTTCCGCCTTTTTATCAGTCCGTCGCTGCAGAGCGGTACACTCGCTCAGCGTTTTGCATCAAACCCGCGAGCCTGGCAGTGGGGCAGCCAGCCCAGCGTAGCGCCACACACGCCAGATGGCCATATGATGAGCTACCCAGCAGCAGGTGCGCTCCGTGGTATGCAGCTTGGCTATCTGGAGCAGGGGAGGCAAAGCGTCTTCGTTGGAGCGTCCCTGCATAAGGACATGAGCGCGGCAAGTCGCTCGTATACTGCAGCTCTATCGAGCCAGCCAAGCGGCGCATCGCTACCGAGCCTCAACACTATTCTCTCGCACCAGAGTGCCGAGCAGATAACCAATGCGCTTGATCAGCGAGATGCCCCAGCAACGGTCTACTTCCCAGCCGATAGCAACTGCGCGGTGGTAGCACTCGATATGATGCTGTCGAGCACGCAGGTAATCAATGTATTGCATGCCAGCGATACCACGCAGCCTACCTGGCTCACCACCAAGGCGGCTCGAGCTCAGATGCACGCAGGTCTTGCTACGTGGAACTTCGCCAGCCACACCAGCCCAGATATTGTACTTGCCGCGTGTGGCGACGTCGCTACTACAGAGGTACTGGCCGCTATTGAGCTCATCGCTCATTCTTGCCCGGCTGCCCGGGTGCGCTGCGTCAATATCTCGAGCCTCACGCCGCGTGGCTTTGGCACGCTTGCTCAGCCTGTCTCGCAGCGAACGCTCGCCCGTACCCTCACAACGACCAAGCCGGTGATTATCGCCTATCCGGGCGAGGAGCGCTCCCTCGCTGCGACGCTCTTTGCCTATGGAGTCGATGGCCGGCAGTTCGACATTCACAGCTTCGGTCTAACGCCTCACGGCGACACGCTCATGATGAACCTCATCCACCAGCAGGCTAGCCGCTATGATCTTGCCATTGCCGCTGCAACGTGCCTTAGTGTAACAGGCGTTATCTCCCCAGACGATGCCCAGCGCCTCACGGGGCACTGCCAAGCAGCGATTGAGCAGTGCCTCGCCCACGCACGCGAGCACCACACCGACCACCCGATGGTCACCACCTGGCAGTGGCAGCAAGGCAAATAGAGAAGCTCCACACAACACCCATCGACGCCGCCATCACCCCGCGACACATGGTATACTAGACTATAATGAGAAAACCAAAATTCGCGACAATCCAGCTCGAAAAGATAGTCGGTGGCGGGCAAGCCCTCGGTACGCTTGATGATGGCCGCAAAGCCTTCGTTTGGGGTGGGTTACCTGGCGAGACCGTCACTATTCGCATCACCAAGAAAAAATCTCACTTCGTCGAAGGAGTGGTGACTGAGGTGCTGACTGCTTCGCCCGAGCGCATCGCGCCGCGCGACCCCGAGAGCTACCTCAGCACCAGCCCATGGCAGATCATGCCACTGGCGAGCGAACAGCATTATAAGGCAGCGCTGATCGAGGAGGCCTTTGAGCTGCACGATATTGTCTTGCCAGAGCCAATTGACGTTTTTTGCGATGATGTACCCTATCGCTACCGTAATAAAGTTGAGCTGAGTTGGTATAGCGACAGGGCAGAGGATGGCATCGAGACGCTCGACCTCGCGTTCTTTCGGCGGGGGAGCAAGGGCAAGATTGTCGTTGACGGGACGAGCTTAGCTCGGCCCGAGATCAACCAGCTTGCCCGGCAGGTGCGCGACCTGCTGCGCACCAAGCAAGTGACAGCGCGCCAGCTCAAGACACTCCTGATCCGCTGCGACCAAGCCGGCAACTGTGTGTGGCAGCTTTATACCAAAGACCACCTAGGCGATGTTATCAGCCCAGACGAAGCCACCGCTCTGTCAGCCCAGGGCGGCGAGATCATCTACTCCGACCCCCGTTCGCCAGCCAGTCGCATCACCGAGCGCTTGGCATGCTTTGGCGATCCTGTATTGCAGGATGCCATTCTTGGCGTGCCATTTCGCTATGCCACTGAGGGGTTCTTCCAGGTTAATCTGCCGGTCTACGAGCAAGCGCTGCGCGACATGCAGCGGTTCGCCCAGGTGCAGGATGGCACACCACAGCCCACGCTCGACCTCTATGCCGGGGTGGGGACGATTGGCCTCACGATCGGCAGTAATAACGTCACGCTAGTAGAGATAAACGCTGATGCGGTGCGTGAGATGCAGCGTAATATCCACCAGCTAGGCCGCACAAGCCAAGCCAAGGCTGTTCTTGCACCCAGCGAGCAAGCACTAGAACACATTACTGGCGATGCGCTCATCATTCTGGACCCACCACGTGCCGGCCTCCACGCTGATGTTATTGCCAAACTCCTCACCGCCCAGCCACAGCGCATCCTCTACCTCAGTTGCAACCCCGTCACTCAGGCACGCGACGTGGCGCTTCTTGCCACGCACTATGGCATTGCCTATCACCGAGGCTACAACTTCTTCCCCCGTACACCGCACAGTGAGCATTTGGTGGTGCTTGATCGGCTTACGTAGTGGCTTTATATCGCTCTTATAAAAAAGTGATTCTTCACGATTCAGACATTGAGAAAGGAAATGCAAAAATGAGCGCATTCATGATACAAATGCAAGTTATCTATACAGCTCTTATGGCTGGGATGATGCTTATGTATACTATTACTTTAGGACGCTATTTTGATTATATTTTAAAACACAAGATACCTGGCGCATCTCAAAATTGGGCACTGTTTCATAATAATACTCGAGTGCAGATCTACCACACAGCTGTATTGGTTGGCCACGCAATGTTGTCGATAATTTCTCTCGCTACCAACTATACGAGAGGGCCGGCTCCACTCGTGGTTGCAGCGGCTGTTCCATTTCTCATGCTTACCACTCATATGGTAACTGGCTTTGCCAAGGCGGAATTTTTTGTCAATGGTGCGCGGCGATTAGATGATGAGAAGACAGTAAGAACATACCTTGCATGGAATATGCCACTCCATATCACATACACTCTCCTCTATGCTGTATCGGCCGCTCTTTTGCTTACATTGTTATAGGTCTCAATCGTCAAGGATCACGAGGAAATGAGAGAACGTTTATCTTAATTGGCATAGCCAGGTAATAAGGCTATAATAAGTTTTATGCGACGCTCTACCCGAAGAAAGATTATTATCGTTGGAGTTCTCCTTATCACCTACAGTGCTATTACGTACGGGCTTCCCTATCTGCTTTTGGATGCACCGTTCGCACGGGTTAATGCAACTGAGACGCTCAAGGAGCGCTTTTCTCGCGAGTATACGCAATCGCTCGATGTCAAATATAGCAAAACCTCAGCTCAGCCGCGAAAGCCCAAGCGGCACAGTGCTTGGCTACGTCACAGACACGAAGACACGCCAGAAGCTGCTCCAAGCTCAGCCTTTTGCCGATTGCTCTGGTGGCTGCTTGTCGTGGCAGCCGTATAGTGAGTACGGCAACATATCGCCACTGCTTAGTATCGGGCAAAATTCATCACCCGACTCGCGCAACATTCTTCGCGCAGCAACAGGAGAGGGAGGTCAGTGTGTTGCTCGCTACCACCCAAAGTCGCACGGTGATATATTCTGCTTGTCGCCTTCGACAGGGGCGTTTGCATATGGGTATGATGGTGCATCGTAGGAATGTAGCATTCTGACTTTCATCAACTCCCGTCTCACTCTCCACACCTACTTCATCGCCATCGTCCATCTCAGCGTCAGAGAGAGCGTATTGGGCGCTGTCGACACTCTCGGTTGCGACTGTCTGATTAACTATATCCGACTCATTGCCAAAAAGAAAATCGGGGCCAAGCTCCCCGTTGTCTTCCTCGCTGGCTACATCCTCTCTGGCAATGGCTGCGGCGTGGGAGGGGTGCGAGAAGGAGCGCGTGCATGTCGCTGCCGGTGCGTACCAGGCGCACAGTAGGTGATAGCTACGCCGGTCACGATACCGGCAACGTAGATCGCGCTGATGATGAGAATGAGGGCATACATCCGGTTAGCTCGTTTCATGGTTTGGGCGGTTTGGTTAGCAGGGATTCATTATTTCTTGCCTGCTTTTAGATTTACCAAATAGTACTAAATCAACTACACCCATCTATTCTTTTAGTAGTCGATGATGCGTTACATTTAAGTAAATCAAATATGATACCGCAAGTTGTCATTATTTATTCAAGGAAACCAGTTTTCAACAAAAAAGCAACCGAAAGATGGTTGAATTCTATACCTCTTCTGCCTATTATTAATACATAACTTGATTTGCAATATTTTAATAATGATGAGGTATATATGAGATTTTGCGATAACCTACAACACTTACGCACGACTCACAACATGACTCAGGAGCAACTGGCAATGCGTCTTGGTGTCAGCAGACAAGCTGTTTCTAAGTGGGAATCAGTACATGCCTATTCTGAAATGGATAAATTACTCATGATTTGTACCTTGTTTGATTGTCAACTTGACGATCTTGTGAGGGGAGATCTGACCCATCACCACATTAATAAGACTATGCGCACTCCTCAAGGGGAGATATCACAGGATATTACAGACTATGATAAGGCCATGCGTGCTTACGCATTTAGATTATCAATAGGAATTTCAATTATGCTTTTTGGCACAGCTCTAACAATATTGCAGCTTATTCTTTCTGCGGCATTAAAAAATAAACTTCCAAACTATACTGCTGTGGTATTGTGTGCTGGGACGATGGTGGGAACTGCCTTTATTTTATCAGCAGTATGTATCCGCAATAGATTCCAAAAAGCACACCCGTTTGTTGAAGATTTTTACACTGCAAAGCAAAGAGACGAGGCAAGGGCAGCAATGTCTCACGCAGTTATTATCGGATTTATCTTGGTAGTTACTGGTGTACTGGCTGCTATTTTTCTTCATCACGTTACGCTATTAGCGTGGGCGGTGTTCTTGTCGCTTTTTGCTGTTTCTGTTTTTTATGTTTTGGACAGATATTGCCTGTGGCGACGAATGGATATAGAAAAATATAACCAAAGATCTTTTAGTTTAATGACAGAGCAAGAAATTAACGCACTTGACGACATTGAGTTACAGAAAGCTGCTCGCAAAGCAAAATACAAACGCAATGTTTGCATGATCATCATGTATCTGGCAACTATTATCAGTTTATGTCTTTTATTTATTCCTCAATTCGGCGCCTATCGGTGGTTTTGGCTAGCTTGGGTAGTTGGTGGTATTTTATGCGCAGCAACAAATTTATACATTGATATAAGGAGAGAAAAGTAATGGAAGCAATCATTGCACAGAATATAACCAAGTCTTTCTGTAGTGGCCAGGGAAGCAAAACAAGAATAACAAAGGTACTAAAAGGAATCAGTATTACTATTAATCTAGGTGAAATGGTTAGTATTGTTGGGTCAAGTGGATCAGGTAAATCAACCTTACTGTACTGTCTTTCTGGCCTGGAGGCTGCCGATAGTGGCTCTATCAAGATAATGGGTAAGCAGCTTGTAAATACAGACCGAAATTCACTTTTTAGAATCCGAAGAGACCACATAGGCTTTATCTTTCAATCCTACAATCTTATTCCTTCACTAAATGTATTTGAAAATGTATCTCTCCCAGCACGCTTGGCGGGGCATGCCATAAACACACAGCAAATAAATGATGTCTTAGCAAGTATTGGGCTTGGTGGTCGAGGAAAAGATCACCCAACCGATATGTCTGGAGGAGAACAGCAGCGCGTAGCTATCGCAAGAGCACTAGCAGATAGCTCTGATATTATTTTTGCTGATGAACCTACTGGAGCACTTGATACAGAAAACGGAAGAGAAGTATTGAGGATGCTAAGAAATATAGGTAGCAACTCTAAGAGAACCGTGGTAATGGTCACTCATAATTTAGAAGCTGCTGCACTTGCCGATCGTGTTCTAGTATTAAAGGATGGCGTGATTATTCGGGAGCTCGCCTCCTGCACAGCTGCGCAAATTTTGACAGCGATGGAGAATTAAAATGTTGAGACTTATATTTTCTGATTTGAGAGCTAATAAAGCAACATGGCTCGGTGCGTTTTTTGTCGCAATAGCTTGTGGATACATCGGAGGCTGGGTAATTTCCATTCTCGAAACTGCCCAGTTCTATATCGATGCTGTGTATAAAAATATTAACCAAGCAGGAACAATACTATTTCTATTTTCTATTGTTGCAGGACTCGCCGTAATCTCTGCAGTAGCTAAGCTTACAGTAGCTGCGCAAAGAAAATCTTACGCCCTATGGCAGTTAGTAAACGTTAGTCCCCGCAAGGTTATTGTAGTTGTTCTCGCTCAGCTGTTTGTTGTCGCCATTTTAGGGGCAATATGCGGGACGTTATTATCAGGAATAAGCTTCGTTCCATTATTTCCTTTGGTATTTAGTGCAAGAAAGATCTTCGAAGAGGTCATACCACGGGTTGATCTATCTTCAATGCCTGTAGTTTGGTTAGGGGTTGCATGCGTTTTTTTGTCTGGAGGGTTCAAAGCAGCACGGGCCGCAGGTCGTACCACTCCACTACAAGCCTTAACTTCCCAGCCATTAAAAAAGCTTGACATGACATGGATTCGGCTTTTGCTTTTTGCTGTTTTATTGACTATCACGGTTTGGTTTTCATATTCCATTATTGTAGATGGCCCAAATAACGGGATGGATCGGTCAATTTACCTACCAATTTTGCTTGTTGGGACACTTGTTCCTATTGCTCCTGTGCTTTTTTTACTTTTCATGAGGATATGGACATTGCTTGTTCCGCAACGTTGTGTTGTGTGGTTTTTGGCAAGGCGTATGGCACTTTACAATTTTTCTCTTAGTACTTCCGTGCAAACCCCTATTATGGTTGGGTTTGGTATGGTAGCTGGTATTTTAACCATTATCAACACAATGAAGCACTATGCTATGGATATCGGGATCACTAATTTTAATGGTCTTGATTTGACTTCAACTATTCTTGTTATGGGCGGGCCGATTCTCCTTTCTGCAGTAGGAGCTGCAGCGAGCATTGGTATGACTGCACGTTCTCGGATCAGTGATGTGAAATTACTTGCAATCAGTGGCGCGAGTCCACGCACGTTGATCCTGGCTGCTATTTGCGAAACTTTTATTCATTCGGCAAATGCTACTTTTGTTGGTATTATCGCCGTTGCTGCTTCAAATTATATTGTATCCAAAGGGCTTATGATACTGCCTTTTGTGGATATAACGATCACCGACGGCTTGATAGTTTCTCTCCTCGGCTTTATTATGATTGTGATAACTGTCCTTACTCCTACATTGTTCGCTCTTTCGCGTAAGGATATCGTTCAGGCATAATACATTATAATTGGCGCAAACCACGGAAAACAAATTGCTGCGATCTGACTTATTTGATGCGGGATACTGCCGCAAAGCCCCGGCCGATACGCCAAGCCCACCACCATTGCAGCATGGTTACCGGAATGATAATGGCAATGCCAGGCCAGAGCAGGAGTAGGTTTGGCGGGGTGAAATCGAAGAACTGGCGGAGCGGGATGATGCCAAAGCTCACCACTGTCACGAGCAACACCGCAAGCATATACAGCGTGCGGGCAAGATGAGCTCGCTTATCCAGCTGGATACCGAGCATGCGGCCAGCCAAAAATACCAGATATACGCCGTAGAAGGTCGCCACCAGCACTGTCATCGTTGCCACCTCGCCAAGACGATCTGGGTAGAATGTGCGGCCAAGCCAATACACACTAGCCACCGCTACCCCTGTAAGCACCGCAATTGGCGCCACCGCTAGCAGGGTATCGTGCCAGAAGCGCCGCGGGTCAATCCGGTGCCGCGGTGAGGGCGGGAAGAGCGTCCACATAATGGTCGGCATCGTCACGAGGAAGATATTCATAAAGGTAAGGTGGCGCGGCGCATATGGGTACATAATGCCGATGGTGAGAGTAATGGCTAGCAGCACCACACCATAGATGATCTTATGAAAGAAGAGCACGCCAATGAGCTCAATGGCCTGCATGATGCGATTGCCGAGCTGCATCCCCAGTGGTAGTGATGTGAAGGAGTTGTTGAGCAGGATGATATCGGCAACGCGCCGGCTGGCCGGTGCACCGGCATACATCGCCACGCCAAGGTCGGCTCGCTTGAGCGCCAAGGCATCATTAACGCCATCGCCCACCATACCAGTGAATCGCCCTTGATCTGAGAAGTGCGCGATGAGCCGCTCCTTTTGCTCGGGCAAGACGCGGGCAAAAATCGTGTGCGTATCGGCCGCCTGGGCAAACGCTGCATCATCCAGCTGAGCAAGCTCCGCCCCGGTGATAGCTGCCTCAGGCTGATGAATCCCCGCTGCCTTCGCGATATAGCTAACCGTCCGTGGGTTATCTCCGCTAATGACGCGAATTGTCACTCCCTGACCCTGCAAAAATCGCACGGTATCGACCACGCCATGGCGCAGACTATTGCGCAGGACGATTGCCCCCAGCGGCTGGCCCGAGCCAGCGGTGAGCTGCTTGAGGGGCACGGTACTATCGGCAAAGCGAGCCAGCAAGAGGACACGCAGGCCGTCATTTGCCCAGGCGTCGATCTGAGCTTGCTGGGCTGGCGAGAGCGGAGCAAGCCGCGCCACAAACTCTGGTGCGCCTAGCATCAGCGTCTGCACTGAGCCAGCAATCTCGGCCCGCACCCCTGCCATTTTCCGGCTCGATGAGAACGCCATCACCTCTTGGACGTGGGCGGCAGGAGCCTGGTGCGCGGCGAGAATTGCCTGGCCGGTGGCATTGCCACCACTGGTTTCGTGTGCAACCAGGGCGGCGTAGTGGGCGACCATCTCATCATCTGTCGATGCGTCGAACGATGCAGCCTGCTCGAAAGTTACATCATCGCTCGTCAAAGTGCCCGTCTTATCCACACAGAGCACACCAAGCAGCGCCATTGCTTCAATCGCCGAGAGCTTCTGAGGTAAAACCTTAGCCTGAGCCAGGCGCAGTGAGCCAAAGGCAAGCAGGAGCGAGCTCGCCAGGAGCAGCCCTTCTGGCACGACTGTGATCGCCGCAGTAATAATTGTCTTGAGGATGCTGACCGCCTGCAGCCCCGCAATATGGTAGCGCGCGAAGATAAGCAGTGCTAATACCACTGCACCATAGGTTAAGACGGTAATAGCCCGCTGGATAGCCTGCTGGAGCGGCGTGGGCTGCGGTGCATACTGCTTGAGTACGGTGCTGATTGCACCAGCCTTGGTGGCGCTACCAACTGCTGTGACGCGAGCGTGGGCTGTGCCCGCTACCACTGTTGTGGCGGCGTAGATGGCATCACCGGGTGCTTTGTCTACTGCGGCAGATTCGCCTGTGAGCATGCTCTCATTTACTTCGAGGCCTTTTGCGTCGAGCACAACGCCGTCGGCGGGTAGCTCATCGCCAGTGTGTAGCGCAAGAGTATCGCCAACCTGCAGCGCATCGTAAAGCACCTCAGCCACCGTCCCGTCGGCCTGGACGACGCGAGCACGCGGTGCGCTCATCAGCTCAAGCTTACGCAGAGCGCGCTTGGCCCGAATCTCTTGCATGGCACCAATCAGCGAATTGACCATGATCACGAATGATATAAACCACGCATCGCGATACTCCTGCACATAGACCAGCGCCATAGCAAGGAGCAAAATCGCCAGCACGATGGGCGAGGCAAAGTTGCGCCGGATGATTGCTAGATAGTCCTTCATATCGTTATTTCGCCTCTCCTCGATGATACTGACACTTGGCAGCAACCCGCCAACCACTGCGCGCGTCGCTATCTGCTTGATAAATATGGCCGTCCTTTACCTCATCAACCAGGATGAGGGCTGGGTTGTATGGCGCAAGCGTGCGATAGTACATGATGTCGCGATCGGTAATGCGCCCAAAGCCAGGGAAGATTTCGCGAAATTTCTGCCGGCCAAATTCGTCAAAATACTCTGGCTGGCCCCGTGGCGGGAAGAATGTCTCAGCGCGCAGGCCAATTCGCACCGTGATCTTCTTAACATCGCCAAGGAGCAGGCGCGATGGTCCATAGACCAAGCAATAGAGCTGGCCGTCTGTCGCAAAAAACACCGATGCCTTGGCGGCAAGCCCCGCGGCAATATTGCGCGCCACCACGCGATCGATCACCAGCTGCACGCCAAAGCGGGCGGCGAGCGCCTTTTGCACATATGCAACATCCATGTGGTTACCAAAGTCCATGATAGTTATTATACCGGAATCTCGGCCAAGCCGCTAGAGCCGATGCGGCGAGTGTGCGATAATGGAGACATGCCTCAACACGAATTTTCGACTCGATACACACATCTCAATAGCCAGCAGCGCGCCGCTGTCGACACCATCGATGGGCCACTGCTCGTTGTGGCTGGCCCTGGTACTGGCAAAACAGAGCTGCTCAGCATGCGCGCCGCCAACATCCTGCGCCAGACGGACGTGTTGCCTGAGAATATCCTCTGCCTCACCTTTACCGACAGTGGAGCAGCCGCGATGCGCCAGCGCCTGCGCAGCATCATTGGGGCAGATGCCTACCGCGTCGCTATCCATACGTTCCATAGCTTTGGCAGTGAGGTGATAAACCACCACCGGGAGTATTTCTACCATGGTGCATCACGTAAGCCTACTGATGAGCTTGGTAGCTACGAGATTTTGCGTGGTATCCTGAGCCAGCTCGATCATCATAACCCCTTGAGTAGTAAGCAAAATGGCGAGTTTACCTACCTGCAAGACATTAGCCGGAGCATTAGCCAACTCAAGCAGGCTGGTCTGAGTAGCGCAGAGCTTCGGCAGGTTATCGATGCGGACGAGGCGCTTCTAGCGGCCGTCGAGCCACGCCTCAGCGAGGTCTTTGCGGCTGGGCGGATAAGCAAACCAATGGCCGGCAAGCTCGCTCCGCTGGCGGGCGAAGCAGCTCAGTTACCACTGCCGCCATTGCCACCCACCATTCCACCACTAGCCGATAGCTTCTCGCTGAGCCTGGCTCGGGCAATCGACGAAACGCTCGATAGCGGTAAGACCACACCGCTGACCGCCTGGCGCAACCACTGGTGCGAGAAGGATGCTACTGGGAGCTATGTCCTCAAAGATCGCAAGCGCCTGGGTAAGCTGCGCGCCCTCGCTGAGGTCTATGATGCATATCTCGCTGAGCTGAGCGCAGCTGGTCTCTATGACTACGATGATATGATTCTCCAGCTCGCTCAGGCGCTCGATGCCCAGCCTGAGCTGCGCGCTAATCTTGAGGAGCAGTACCAATACATCATGGTGGATGAATTCCAAGATACCAACCTCGCACAGCTGCGCATCCTCTTTTCGCTAACGAGTAGCCCCATCCACGAGGGTCGCCCCAATATTATGGCAGTAGGGGATGACGACCAAGCAATCTACAGCTTCCAAGGGGCAGATGTGAGCAACATCCACCGCTTCCGTAGCCATTACCGCGATGTGCAGCTGATCGTCCTGACGGATAACTACCGCTCGAGCAAGGCCATCCTCACACCAGCCCGCGCCGTCATTACTCAGGGGAGCGACCGGCTAGAGGCAGTGCTTCCTGAGCTCGACAAGACGCTCACTTCCCATCACCAGCCAACCCAGACTGCCGTCAACCTCGCCGAGCTGCCCACCAGCTTAGCCGAGCGCCAATGGCTAGCGCAGCAGATCCGCCAGCAGATCGACAGCGGCACACCGCCCGAGGAGATTGCCGTCTTGGCTCGGCGCCACCGCGAGCTAGTAGCACTGGTGCCGCACCTCCAGGCGGCAGGCATTGCCATCAACTACGAGCGGCGCGATAACATTCTCGACAACCCCGTCATCCAAGCACTTGAGCTACTCGCGCGGGTCATCGACGCCATAGCAGCAGGGGAGTTTCCCACTGCCGATAGCCTGCTACCAGAGCTAATGGCGCACCCAGCCTTTGGCTTTGCTAGCCAGGATATTTGGCAGCTTAGCCTCCAGGCGTGGCGCAACCACCAAACGTGGGGCGAGACAATGATGGCCAGCCCAACCTTCCAACCCCTGATGGTGTGGCTCATCCATATGGCGTGGCATGCACAGCATCAACCGCTTGAGCTAGTGCTGGATGATCTGCTTGGCATCCCGCAGCCAGCCGATAGCCAAAAGACTCAGGCTGTCGTCGCCAGTGTGATTACCGAGTACATGACGCAGCAGCTGGCCCAATTCGACCAACCCATCAGCCTCTCCACCGAAGCAACTCCTGCAATGCCCACCATAAGCTATCGCTCACCACTGTACGATTATTATTTTTCACGCAAGAAGCTTACCGAGCAGCCCGACGCATACCTTGCCTGCCTTGAGGCCTTGCGCACGCTGCGCAGCCGCGCCCAGGAGCATCGCGGTGATGATGAGACGCTCCGGCTTGCCGATATGCTCGACCTCCTCAGCTTGCACCGGCAATTCAAGACACCCATCACCACCATCCGCCAGCGTACCGAAGCGCATACTGGCCGCATTAATCTCATGACGGCACACAAGGCCAAGGGGCTGGAGTTTGGCCATGTCTATATCATTGGCGCTGTCGATAACACCTGGGGGCGGCGCGTGCGCTCGCCAGTGTCGCTCATCACCTATCCAGAGAACCTCGCCATTGCCCCCGCCGGCAATACGTACGACGAGCGCCTCCGCCTCTTTTTTGTCGCCATGACGCGGGCGCGCGACCACCTCACCATCAGCTACAGCACCCAAGATGATACTGGCAAAGCAACACTACCGGCCAGCTTCCTCGACGGCATCAACCTCACTGCCACCACTGTTGATATGCCCAACGACGTGCCAAGCCTCACCGCGCAGCTCACCACTGACTGGCAGCGCCGCCTTGCGCCAGTTGGCACACCCGAGCCCGATTTGCAGCAGCTCCTCCAGCCTATGCTCGAGCAATATAAGCTCTCTAGCACCCACCTTACTGCCTTCTTAGACGTGTCGCGCGGTGGGCCCGCGGCCTTCTTGACCAACTACCTGCTGCGCTTCCCGCAAGCGCCCAGCCCGCATGCCATCTACGGCAATGCCATCCACCACGTACTGCAGCGTGCGCACACCCATCTTACTGCTACGGGCAAGGTGCGGCCGGCCGAGGATATCCTCGGCGACTTTGAGCAAGAGCTGAATCGCCAGCCGCTGAGGCCAGAGGACTTCGCGTACTTTAGTCGCAAGGGATTGGATTCACTGAGCGCCTTCTTGCAGGCCAAGGCGCAGACCTTCCGCCCCGAGCAAAAGACCGAGCTAAGCTTTGCCGGCCAAGGAGTCGTGCTCGGTGATGCTCGCCTTACTGGTACGCTCGATCTTGTCGATATTGATCACACTGCCAATACCATCGCCGTTACAGACTACAAAACGGGCAAGCCCGCTCGCAGCTGGCAGGGCCGCACCGATGCCGAGAAGATTAAGCTGCACAAATACCGCCAGCAGCTGATGTTCTACGAGCTCCTCGTGCGCCACTCGCGCGACTATGCGCGCTACGACTTTGCCGGGGCTACGCTGCAGTTCGTCGAGCCAGATAAGGATACGGGCGCTATCCATCAGCTCAGCACCAGCTTTTCTCAGGCCGAGCTGGATGAATTTGCTCAGCTCATCGCCGCCGTGTGGTACTGCATTACCCACCTCCAGCTGCCCGACACTAGCCACTACCCCGCAACGTACAAAGGCATCCTCGCCTTTGAAGAAGATCTGCTGCGGCGCATGCACGAGCAAGAATAGCCACTAGCACGATCACTTGTAACGCAATAGGCAATGTATTTGCTATACACCCTTGCTGCAACGCGCTGCAGGAGGAATGGAGCGGCTAATGGCTAAGCACATGGCATGGGCAAACTTTTTTTACTACTCTGGTCAGGACATTTTGGTGTAGTATATACGGCATTCTTAGCTCTCGCGCTGACGAATGGGTTTTCCTAGGGTGATTATCTCTGCTTATTTTTATCTGACCCTTACAGCGGGAGCGTAAGACTGTCTGAGTGCAATAAATCTACGTCGTCTGTCATTTGTTGCGAATAGTACATAGAATGAAACAGAACGTAAGAACAAAACGAGAATCTCTGCAGGATATGCGCATATTGATTGACAGCCTCGCTGTATATTGGTATATATAGTAACAGCTCAACTGAGTGGACCCTGTTTTTCTGCCCGATGCAGAAAAACTCGAGACGCTCAGCACGAGAGCGTCCTTGAAAAAGGGGTCCACCGATGTCTTTGCCGAAACTTCGGCGGAGAGGGGGTGATCCTCATGTCTTTCATGTCTTGGACAGACAAGGAGCACCAAGACGCCCTCCAAGCGGCTCGCGCCGGTACTGCCGACCGACGCCAGCAAGATAAGCTGGCTGAAGCGGCAAAACAGGCCGGCCAGCGTGGGCGGGAAGCCGCTCGCGCACTGCAGGGTAAGAAGTAATCTTCTTACCCTGTAAAGACGGTCAGCCTCACGTGCGAGGCTGAGAAAGTAGGTATAAGTCACGGCAGAATAAGGTCGTGCACCTATCCGTTACTGGAGATGAATGGCTCCATTTCCCTTTGTGTGTTAACGTCGCCACTTGGGAGGCGATGATCGAGAAGTCTCATGCTGCGCGTTTATTGCCACGCACCGTGCACCTGCCACGGAGACTTCTTTAAAATAAGAGACTCGCGAGATTCACTCGCGCCTTGGCTACCGGCCAGGACGAGCAGAACCGCTTGTAGTCTCTCCCGAGCTCCTGCATCCGCATCATGCGTTGAGGCAGGAGCTTCTTCCTTTTTTTAGTACATAACCGTGGTATAGCTGTAAAATTCAGAGGCGCTCACTACTTGACAATTCCAGCTAGGTAGATTACAATTATCTCTACCCTTACAAAGAACTCGCCGGCACTGCTCCGGCTTGAGTTTTTGTAAGGAATGTCGGTCGATGGTGACCGACCTGGGATGCCCCTCGCGGTTGAGGGGTACGAGAGGTTTGCTTGTCAATGGCGACAAGCATACGAGGGCTCTCGTAGCAGGTTCGACTCCTGCCATCCCAGCTATGTGAGCGCCCTCCAAGGAAATACCTTGGAGGAGTCAACCCCGGAAGGGGGTGGTCTATAATAGATCATGCTCACACCCATCCCCCACGCCCAGCCTATTCTACGCATGCGGGCGTGGGGGCTCTCCCCTGATACATTGTGTTATAATAGCTTGATATGACGTCGTTTTGGAATGATTTGCCGCAGCCGTTTTTTGTTTTGGCACCAATGGAGGCGGTGACAGATGTGGTGTTTCGCCACGTGGTGGAGCGGGCTGGTGCGCCCGATGTGTTCTTTACTGAGTTTGCTAATGCGACGGGCTGGGTACACGCTGGTGACAGAGCAATCGCTGGCCGGCTCATCAAGACGGACGACGAATACCCTCTGGTAGCACAGATTTGGGGCGGCGAGCCGGGCGATATGGAGCAGTTTGCCCAGCACTGCGTGCGCCTGGACTTTGCAGGGATCGATATCAACATGGGCTGCCCTGCCAAGAGTGCCATCAAGAGCGGGGGAGCGGCGCTGATTCGCAATCCAAACGTTGCCGTAGCTGCTATTGCCGCGGCCAAGACGGCTGGCCTGCCAGTCAGCGTGAAGACCCGCCTTGGCTACAGCACTGTGGATGAGTGGCGGGTGTGGCTCACGACGCTGCTCCAGCAAGATATCGTCAATCTCACTATCCACCTGCGCACCAAGAAGGAGATGAGCAAGGTAGCAGCGCACTATGAGCTGATTGATGATATCGTGGCGCTGCGCGATGCGATTGCGCCGCAGACGCTGCTCACTATCAATGGTGATATTCGCGATCGGGCGCATGGCATGGCACTGGTGGCAGCCCACCCAGGCGTCAATGGGGTGATGATTGGCCGCGGGGTGTTTGCTGATCCATTTTGCTTTGCACCGCGTGCTGATAATATAGCGCAGGGCAGTGGCTCTCTGGTGCAGCGCAACTTTGCCCTCCTTCGCTACCACCTCGACCTCTTCGACCACTGGCAGCCGCAGCTCGGCCGGCCATACGAGACGCTCAAACGCTTCTACAAGATCTACATCCGCGATTTCGACGGCGCTAAGGAGCTGCGCGACCAGTTGATGCACACCACCAACACGGATGAGGCGCGGCACGTCATCCACCAGTGGCACGAGACTATGTGCACATCTGAGTAGATGGTGTTTGTGCTATGGTAGAGGAGGGTGATATCCTCAAATTATATCGTCATGAGAACGAGCGAAAGCGCTAGTTTTGTATCTGCACAGGTAGGCGGCTATACTGTAGATATTCTTTATCTATGAAGCAGGAAAAGTAACTCTCACGTTCATAGCTGTAGGGAAGTTTTAAGGTCTAGGCTCAATCCCCACCACTTGGTAAACTTGCAACATTATGCAAGCACGTCACCGTCATGCGCGGGCCGCATAGCGCCATGATGGCAGCAAGGTTGTAGTAGAGCATGGCAGTGGCAGCCTGCTGCTGGGCAGTTGGGTCGCCTGGGTAGAGCGCTTCGGCTGAGGGGGCAAAGGCCCACGTGTCAATATTGAAGGCCTGGCGATGCTCGTCTGGTGCGCGGTCGAATTCCTGTGCCAAGGCCTGGCGGTTGAGCGTCGTCCCCGCGCGCTGATTCATCACCACCGCCGCCTCATGATGGCTGCCGTGCAACATATCGGTGTGAGCACCAGTAGGCTCAACACTCTTTGCTAGCTGCGCATCAACCATCGTCACGAGGTCGTGGCCACTAGCCACAACAAGCTTGGACTCATCTATTGCGTGACGAATAATCTGCTGGTGTGTTTCGTCGCTACTATCGCTACCAAGGCTAAGCTCAGTGGCTAGGCTGCGCAATTGCTCACCATGCTGAGCAATGATAGTAAAGATCGCACCCACTTTGTCGGCTGCCGCACAGCCAGCGTCTTCGCCATGAGCATGGTGATCCCGATGGACGTGCACCGTCGCCGGTATCTGGCCAATCTGCCCCAGAACGCGGGTATTCGCTTTATCAATAGGGTCACTATCACCGCGTACCAATCGATCTGCCACCAAGTAGAGCAAGCCACCGCCTGCACCATTTGGCACTGCTTCTGCTGTGCTGCCGGGTCGACCATCCATACACGCGCCAATGATGTTCTGCACTGCTGGCACATAGTATTCACCAAGCCGCTGGACAAACTCTGCTGCGCGAGACCACTCTGGTGTATCGAGATTACCAAGGCCATACTCGTTGCCTAGCTGATAGGATACAACAGACTGCTCATAGCAATCACCCGCAGCTTTGCCATCACGCCGATCATCATACGTCCCATCTGATGATGGATGGGGATAAAATTCCGTCATTATATAATCTGTCTCTCTGTGGTTGTCTCTGTTGCCCTAATATTTTATACGCGGTGCTTGTTGTGGCGTCGGCGCAGGCCAGCCACCTTGAGGCGCACGGCATGGCGGTCGACCAGCTGGTGCGCCTTCTCGAGCTCCACCTGAGTGCTGGCATTGTCGCGCTGCTTGAGAGCACGCTTAAGGGCGGCTTTACTCTCAGCCTCAATGATATCGTCACCATGCTCGGCTTCGTCAACCAAGATACGTACCTTTGTCTGGCTAATCTCGACCACCCCACCAGAGATGGCAAAGTACTCCAGATGGTCGTCACTGTCGTCTTTGGCGCGACGCACCGCCACAACGCCTGGCACTGCCAGGGTTACCAGTGGTTCGTGCCCCGGGAAGACCGCAATCTGCCCATCCGGCGTTGGTAGCATCACCTCATACACAGTCTCGTGCAGCTTGCTACCAGTCAGTGTCACAAGTTCTAAATCCATAGCCCTACTATAGCAGAGTAGCAGAGAAAAAGCGAGGTAGAAGACGAGGTGATTTTTACTTCAAGCAAGAGAAAAGGGCGGGGAGCAGCAGGCCACATGGCGCTGCTCAACCCGCCCTTAGTGGGTAAGGGGCGACCTGCGAAGCTAAATAGAAAGCCCCCAGGCAAGGAGAGATACGAAGACCCCTCCGACGGCGGCTACAGCAATGAGCAGTAGCCCCAGCACCTTAGGCAAGCGTTGGCCTGCCAGGATGGCCCCTCCAAAGAGGAGCCATCCAATATACATCACGAGCCAGGGTAGCTCGTGACGTTCAAATGCCGTCCCACCGAAGTGGAACAGCAACAGGTAACTCCCGAGCGGTACACCCGCCCATGCAGCTATTCCAATCACCCAGAATGGCGCAACGTTGCGCGCCTTTCTGGCATCGCTACGCATGGAACGGCTGTCCCATGCGCTTTTCCTTCTTTGCATGGTCACCTCCTTTCCATGCAGTCTGGGAGCGCTGGTCGCCCCACCACCCTCAAGTGTGCCATATTTGATCGGGTAAGTCAAAGTGTGCCTATTTGAAGCTGAGCGCTTTACTCCTTTCTCATACTGCACTCAGTATATGCGCTGCAATAAGCATATTTCTATACATACCAATATATCTTGATACTATATCTATTCTCTATGTATCGATATATTTATACCCATCTCTCTTTATCTATATCTCTATCTATTTCTATACTTATCTCTATATCTATTTATCTATCTCTTTATCTTTCTATATTTCTATTTATTTAATCTATCTATCTTTATTTACTCTCTTTCTCTTTCTCTCTATCTCTGCCATAAAGAACTCCTCTCTCCCTTAC